>NZ_JAMYTB010000013.1:0-112942 GCF_040322275.1 Mesorhizobium sp. M0174 | reverse complement strand
ATCCAGACCATCGACCTCAATGCAAGCCAACGATAGGATGGCAAACTGTTCGCGATGTCCTCGCACAGCTGTTCGCGATGTCCCCGGTCCAAACACCCCCTTGCGGGGGAGATGTCCGGCAGGACAGAGGGGGGCGCGAAGGATCGCTACGGACGAGACGATCTCGGCTGCAACCCGCCCGCCCCCTATACCCGTCGCTCCACCATCATCTTCTTGATCTCGGCGATCGCCTTGGCCGGGTTGAGCCCCTT
The DNA here is from genome assembly GCF_040322275.1 of Mesorhizobium sp. M0174. NCBI lineage: Bacteria > Pseudomonadati > Pseudomonadota > Alphaproteobacteria > Hyphomicrobiales > Phyllobacteriaceae > Mesorhizobium > Mesorhizobium sp. M0174. The sequence goes on along the minus strand of NZ_JAMYTB010000013.1, from coordinate 112,691 downwards.
GGGGCAGGTCTGGGCGCAGTTCATGATCGTGTGGCAGCGATAGAGCCGGAACGGGTCTTCGAGATTGTCGAGCCGCTCGCCCGTCGCCTCGTCCCTGGAATCGATCAGCCAGCGATAGGCCTGCAGCAGCGTCGCCGGGCCGAGATAGCGATCGCCGTTCCACCAGTAGCTCGGGCAGGAGGTCGAGCAGCAGGCGCACAATATGCACTCGTAGAGCCCGTCGAGCTTTTCGCGGTCCTCATGGCTTTGCAGCCATTCCTTGGCCGGCTCGGGCGACACCGTCTTCAACCACGGCTCGATCGAGGCATGCTGGGCGTAGAAATTGGTGAGGTCGGGCACCAGGTCCTTGACCACTTGCATGTGCGGCAGCGGATAGACCTTGATCGCGCCGGCAATGTCGTCGCAGCCCTTGGTGCAGGCCAGCGTGTTCGACCCATCGATGTTCATGGCGCAGGAGCCGCAAATGCCTTCGCGGCAGGAGCGGCGCAGCGTCAGCGTCGGGTCGATCTTGTTCTTGATCCAGAGCAGCGCGTCGAGCACCATCGGCCCGCAATCGTCCATGTCGACGAAATACGTATCCATGCGCGGGTTCTCGTCATCGTCGGGCGACCAGCGGTAGATGCGGTATTCGCGCAGATTGGTCGCACCCTCCGGCTTCGGCCAGGTTTTTCCGGCCATTATCTTCGAGTTTTTCGGAAGCGTGAGTTCGACCATTACCTCAGGTCCTTTCGGATGACGAGCTTCAGCCCGGACCAGATCTCGTTCACGGCGGCGACCTTGACGTCGACGAGGTCGAGCTTCAGCGCCTCTGTGCGGATAATGTCCTCGGTGACGTCGGTCGGCACTTTCGATGCCTTCTTTGGCCATGACACCCAGACCATGCCGTCCCGCTTGATCGCCGCTTCGATGTCGCCAAGACGGTCCTCGATCTCGACACGCTGCCGGGTGAAAGCGTGCACGGCATCGTATTTCTCATGAACGCCCGAAATCGCCGACCAGTTGGCCAGCCGGTCGAGCTCGGCAAAGTCCACGGCTTCGGCAAGGTCGTCCAGCTCGGCCGGCAAGGCGACGAAGGCGGCAATCATCCCGTCCTTCAGGCCGAGCTTGGCTGGAAGGGGCGTGCCGGAATATCCAGCTGTCGCCAGCGCCATCTTCAATACACTCTCGCCTTCGGCGCAATCTTGGCCGGATTGATGCCGCCGTCTGCCTCCTTGAGCAGCGTCTCGGTGTGCACCGGCCGGTAGCTGAGCGCCACCTCGCCGGCCTCGTTGAGCCGGGCCAGCGTATGCTTGCGCCAGTTGGCGTCGTCGCGGGCCGAAAAGTCCTCCCGCGCGTGCGCGCCGCGGCTTTCCTTGCGCGCCTCGGCGCCGTAGACGGTGGTGATGGCGTTGGCCATCAGATTTTCCAGCTCCAGCGTCTCGACCAGGTCGGAGTTCCAGATCATCGAGCGGTCGAACACCTTGACGTCCTTGAGCTCGCCCCAAAGCTGCGAAATGCGCCTGCAGCCGCTTTCCAGCGATTCCTGGGTGCGGAACACCGCCGCGTCCTCCTGCATCGCCTTCTGCATCTTTTCGCGCAAAACCGCTGTCGGCGTCGAGCCGTTGGCGTGACGCAGCCGGTCGAAGCGGTCCATGATCTTTTCGACGGCGGCCTCGTTGGGCGAAGGGATCGCCGATGTCCGGTCGATCACCTGGCCGGCCCGGATCGCCGCCGCACGGCCGAACACCACCAGGTCGATCAGCGAGTTCGAGCCCAGCCGGTTGGCGCCGTGCACCGAGGCGCAGCCGGCCTCGCCGACCGCCATCAGCCCGGGCGACACCTGGTCCGGGTTCAAGGCAGTAGGGTTGAGCACTTCGCCCCAGTAATTGGTCGGCACGCCGCCCATATTGTAATGGACCGTCGGCAGCACCGGGATCGGCTCCTTGGTCAGGTCGACGCCGGCAAAGATCTTTGCCGATTCCGAAATACCCGGGAGCCTCTCGTGCAGAACGGCCGGGTCGAGATGGTCGAGATGCAGGAAGATGTGATCCTTCTTCGGGCCGACGCCGCGGCCCTCCCTGATCTCCAGCGTCATACAGCGCGAGACCACGTCGCGCGAAGCCAGATCCTTGGCTGACGGCGCGTAGCGTTCCATGAAGCGCTCGCCCTCGGAATTGACGAGATAGCCGCCCTCGCCGCGCGCGCCCTCGGTGATCAGGCAGCCGGCGCCGTAGATGCCGGTCGGGTGGAACTGCACGAACTCCATGTCCTGCAGCGGCAGCCCTGCGCGTGCGGCCATGCCGCCGCCATCGCCGGTGCAGGTATGCGCCGAGGTGGCCGAGAAATAGGCGCGGCCATAGCCGCCGGTCGCCAGCACCACCATTTTCGCCGAAAAGCGGTGGATGGTGCCGTCGTCGAGGTTCCAGGCGACGACGCCGGTGCAGGTGCCGTCCGGCTCCATGATCAGGTCGAGCGCGAAATACTCGATGAAGAACTGCGCATTGTGCTTCAGCGACTGGCCGTAGAGCGTGTGCAGCATGGCGTGGCCGGTGCGGTCGGCGGCCGCGCAGGTGCGCTGCACCGGCGGCCCCCCGCCGAAATTCATCATCATGCCGCCGAACGGCCGCTGGTAGATTTTCCCGTCCTCGGTGCGGCTGAAGGGGACGCCGTAATGCTCGAGCTCGTAGACCGCCGCCGGCGCTTCGCGCACCATGTATTCCTGCGCGTCGGTGTCGCCCAGCCAATCCGAGCCTTTGACGGTGTCGAAGAGATGCCACTGCCAGTTGTCGGGACCCATATTGGCGAGCGAGGCGGCAATGCCGCCCTGTGCCGCCACCGTATGCGAGCGCGTCGGGAACACCTTGGTGATGCAGGCGGTGCGCAGGCCCTGCTCGGCCATGCCGAGCGTGGCCCGCAGGCCGGCGCCGCCGGCACCGACGACCACGACGTCGAATTTGTGGTCGACATAGCTATAGGCGGAAGCCGTGTTGGCGTTCTTCGCGTCCTTGGCCAAAACTCAGCCTCCAAATGCCAGTTTAAGCAGGGCGAAGACCGAAGCGACGCCGACGACTACGGGAAAGAATGTGTTGAGGGCGAGCAGCGCCAGCCTGGCGCCTTCGCCATGCACATAGTCTTCGATGATTGCCTGCATGCCGAGCCGCATGTGGTAGAGCACCGACAGCAGCACCAGCGCCAGCACCAGTGCCACGAACGGATTGGCAAGTGCGGCGCGCACCTCGATATAGCTGGCGCCGTTGAGTGCGATCAGGAAGCCGACGAAGAACAGGACCAGCGGGATGTTGGAGATCGCCGTCAGCCGCTGGCGCCAGAAATGGCCGGTGCCCTCGCGGGCGGAACCGAGGCCGCGGACCTTGGCCAGCGGCGTGCGCATGTCGGTGTTTTTGCCGCTCATGTCAGGCTCCCCGCGCCAGGTAGCCGGCGATCCAGATCAGCAGCGTCAGCATGACCGAGCCGGCCAGCGTCGCCCAGGCGATCCTCGACGCGGTATCCTTTTCCAGCCCTGCCCCAGTGTCCCAGATCAGATGGCGCACACCGCCCAGCATGTGGTGCATCAGCGCCCAGCTGTAGCCGAACAGCACCAGCCGTCCCAGCCACGAGCCGAAGGCCCAGTTGACGGCATTGAAGGTCGCCTCCGAACTCGCCGCCGCCATCAGCCACAGCGCGACCAGCAGCGTGCCGAAATAGAGCGCCCCGCCGGTGATGCGGTGGACGATCGACATCGTCATGGTGATCGGCGGCCGATAGACGGTCAGGTGCGGCGAAAGCGGCCGTTCACGTCTGGCAAATTCGCGGGTGGCTGGTGACTTGCTCATGGCTCCCCCAGTTCGGCGTCTCTGGAGCCTCAGGTGGGAATGCGGCATTGCCGCTTCCGGTTGCGACTTCGGACAGCCGGTTTCTAATGCTCTTTTTGCACCGCGTCAAAGCCGGAAAACCGTTTCGAAAACGTAATTTAGTCTGATGAAAGCGGCGTTTTCAGCTTCAATCGATTAGGACTGTCGCCTTGAGCCGGCACAATGTCGCTGCACTGCAAAATATGGCTGCCACAAAGGGGCGGATCAGCGCTTGCAGGCCAGCGGTGAGGCACCGCCCTTCATCACCAGCGCGTCACGCCCGTCGATCACGATTGCGTCATGCGCCTCGCCGTAACGGCTGGTCTGATTGGCCGGTGAAGCCGGCAGCTCGGCACTGGTGCCGTCCTGGCCGAGCACGCGCACCGACGTGCCCAGGTTCTCGATGGTCATCACGCTACCGTCGGCGCAGTTGTAAGTAGCAATGCGCGGCTGCGGTGCCGTCGGTTCGCTGGCGGCGGGAGCAAGCGACACGGAAGCGGCGGCCGTATTGCCAAGCTTGGGCGCGCTGGTCTGCGGCGCGCAGGCGGCGGCCGCCAGTAGCGGCGGAATGGCCAGCGCCACCCGAAACCTGCGGTGTAATCTCATGCTGCTTTCCCCCGCGCATCGAGCCCCCGGATTTTCATGCTTTTTGAGTCGCGCCCGATGCCGGCGATCGTGGGAACAAGGCATGGCCGAATGATGGCCGGTGGGCGATCGGGTATTAACCATATTTTCCAGGACCTCGCCCCGGCTGCGGTTGCCCTCTTAACAAAGGTTAATAAAAGGTTAATTTCTGATTCGAGGAGGCTTGCCTCTCAGCAATGGAGCAGCACGCCATGCATTCGAATTCAGCAGGACCGCGCCTTCCCTGGTTCCTATTGGCGGCGCTCGCCGTCGGCGTCGTCGCACCGGCATTCGCCGGGACGCGCCATCATGACCGCGTCTATGCCGATTCCTTCGGCAATCTCGTCATCGACAGCGCCGCCGGCTACAAGCGTATCCTCGTTGGCGAGGGCAAGCTGGCCAAGGAGTTGTCCGACTACACCGGCGCCGGCCAGCCCGACGTGATCTACGAAAACGAATCGGACGATGTCCGCGGCGGCGACTGCTACAGGCCACCGGTTTTCGTCAAGGGCCGCAGCTATATGTATGGTCTCTCCGACGGCGAGATGCCGGAGCTCAGCCCCTGCCGCTGACGGCCACGCCGCCCTTGGTTGACGGCGCCGGCAGGGCAACAGCCGGCCCCACCGAGACACGCACGCAATCGCGGCCGCTGCCCTTCGCCTGATAAAGCGCTTTGTCGGCGCGCCGCAGCAGGTCGGAAAAGCTTTCGCCCGGACCAAGCTCTGCAACGCCGAAGCTGGCGCTGCAGCGGTGATTTGCGGGCAGGCAGTCGATCGGCGTGGAACCGAAGGCGCTGCGCGTGCCCTCGGCAAAGAGCCGGGCGGCGGCTAGATTGGTCCCCGGCAGGAAAATAGCGAATTCCTCGCCGCCGATGCGTCCGGCGACATGATGGTCGGCCGCGGCATCGCGGAGGAAACCGGCAAAGGCCTCGATGACCCGATCGCCCGACGCGTGGCCGTAAGTATCGTTGATGCGCTTGAAATGGTCGAGATCGGCAATGACCAGTGCCGCTGGAACGGCGCGCCGCATGGCGTCGCGCAGTGCGATCTCGGCATGGCGCTCGAAGCCGCCACGGTTGAGCAGCCGCGAAAGCGTGTCGGTTTCCGATTTCGACGTCACCTCGGCGAGCACGTCGCGGACCAGGATAGCCAATGTCACCAGCGCAAGCGCCAGGCCGAACACGGTGCCGACAGACTGCGACACCAACGCATAGCTGGTCTGCGCATAAGATTGCGGGTTGGCGCCCCAGCCCCCAAGCGCATGGGCGATGAAGGGTTTGCTGGCGAATTGCAAGGTGCTGGCCGCCAGGACAGCCATCAGCATATAGTCGAGCCGCTCGCGTCTTTGCCTGGACGACAAGACGATCGCCAGCCCGGTGAATTGCATGGCCGCATAGGGAAGCTGGTAGGCCGCCATTCGCACAAAGGATTGGCGTGGCAGATCCTGGACGAAGTAGACCGCGAGGGTGGCGAAGACCAGGAAGAGCAGCATCGGCGGCCAAGGCGGCGAAACGCGGTATTTATGGGCAAGCCCGCCATTGAAGGCGATGGTAGCAGCAAGGAAAGCGGCAAAGGCGGCGACAACTACGGGGCGCGCATTGTCGAAGGCAGGAATGCTGAACTCGATCGCGAAATAAGCCATGCCGAGCACATAGCCGAACGCCAGCCAGCGCGCCGACACCCGGCCGGCGTCATAGACCGCGATCGTCATGAAGGCCGCCGCCAGCAGCCCGGCAACGAACAGGTTGATCAGCAGGATGAAATTAGCGCTGCCCATGGCGTTTTGGCACTCCCCCCGAACAGCAGATCACCAACGGGCGAAAAAGACGTTAATTCGAAGCCGCCGCTGACGCTCAGCCAGCACTGGTCCGATTGGGAAGGACGACCGTTTCAGGCCGCTGATGGGACAGGCACACGCTGTCGCGGCCATTCCTTTTGGCTTTGTAGAGCGCTTCGTCGGCGCGGCGCATCAGCGGGTCCAGCCCTTCGTGGCTGGTGCGGGCGGCCACGCCGAAGCTCGCGGTCACTCTTGTCTCGGGCGGAAGCCCGTCGATTCGGCCCGCCGAATAGAGCGTGCGAATGGTTTCGGCATACAGTCTTGCCGCGCCAAGGTCGCTGAGCGGCAACAGCACGGCGAACTCTTCGCCGCCGACGCGGCCGGCAACGCCGCGCGCACCTGCAGCCGACAGAAGCTTGGCGGCGAAATCGACGATGACGCGATCGCCGGCCGCGTGGCCATGCTGATCGTTGAGTGCCTTGAAATGATCGAGATCGGCCAGCACCAGCGTAACCGGCAATCGCGCCGTGGCACAGTGCTGCAGCACCAGCGTGGCGCGCTCCTCGAAGCCGCGGCGGTTGAGCAGGCCCGACAGCGGGTCTGTCAGGGTTTCGGTCTTCAGGGCCTTCGTCACATCGAGCGCGGCGGCGCCAAACAGGCAAAGTGCAATAAGCAGCGACAGCAATGCATGCGACAGCAGCGCCGTCGTCCAATAGGAGGAGGTGTAAAGCCCTTCATAGCTGGTGAACGGCCCATGCGCGATGACGACGGCAAGGGTCCGCGCCAGGAAGTTCATGCCGGAAAGCAGCGACAGTACGAACAGGACCATTTCTGTCGGGCCGTTGTTGCGCACTGCGCGCAACTCGGCGGCAACAACCAGGCTGATGCCGCCGAAGCTGAAATTGATGGCAAGGATGCGCCAGGTGAGATCCGGCCGGGCAAAAAGAAACCACGAGAACGCGGCCAGTCCGCCGCAGGCCAGAATGCCGACCGCCGTGTAAGGCACGCGCCGCCCATAGCGCGCAATGACCGCGCCGGCGAGACAGCAAGTGGCAAAGGTGAAGCACAGGATCGAGATGAGCTTGGTGGGCGCCATACCGACAGGCAGCGTGAAATACTGGAGCAGGAAGCCTGCGGCCGAGGCCGAGTAGCCCGCCGCCAGCACGGCCAGATAGGGACGGTGACGCTGATAGAACCACAGCACGAGAAATGCAGTGCCGAGTGTGAGGGCGATGCCTGGATTGAGCAGCGCTATGAGCAGGCCGGTGTCCAAGCGCTGAAATTTCCCCTCGCTTCCCTCAGGAGACGTTAGAGCGGAAGCCCAAACAAGCGGTTAAGCGAAAGCGAATATACGACAGGTGCGTCGACGCAGCCGCTGGGCGGAACCGCGAACGGCGAGCGGCGTTTCACGACGGCAACCAGGAGACGCTCCGATGGCCGACACGATCATGCTGACCGATCACGATGCAATTCGCTCTTGGGCGGCGGCGCGCGCCGGCTTTCCGGCGATCGTCGACGTGTCGCCCGAAGCCGGAACGCAGCCCATGCTGAGGCTGGTCTTCGGCCAGCATGCCTATCAGGACCAGGATGAGCCCGAACGTCCGGTCAATGCCGGCGGCTATGAACTGGTCGAATGGGATGAATGGTTCAAACTCTTCGACGAGCGCCAACTGGCGCTGGTCGTTGCAAAGGACCAACCCGGCCGACGTGAGGGATTTCACGAATTCGTCAGGCGGCCCGGCTGAAGAATGCCCGAACCGCATTGCGGCTCGGGCACTCTCATATCCGACTGGGCGCGCCCTGCGCTATTTCCACTCGCGGATGTCGACGAAATGGCCGGCAATTGCCGCCGCCGCCGCCATTGCCGGCGACACCAGATGGGTGCGGCCCTTGAAGCCCTGGCGCCCTTCGAAATTGCGGTTCGAGGTCGAGGCGCAGCGCTCATGCGGCTTCAGCCGGTCGTCGTTCATGGCAAGGCACATCGAGCAGCCCGGCTCGCGCCAGTCGAAGCCGGCCGCGACAAAGATCTTGTCGAGGCCTTCGGCCTCGGCCTGTTCCTTGACCAGGCCGGAGCCCGGCACGATCATCGCGCTGACCCGCGGATTGACCTTCTTGCCTTCGATCACCTTGGCGGCGGCGCGCAGATCCTCGATGCGGCCATTGGTGCAGGAGCCGATGAAGACGCGGTCAAGTTCGATATCGGTGATCTTGGTGCCCGGTATCAGGCCCATATAGTCGAGTGCACGCTGCTTGGACGTGCGCTTGTTCTCATCAGTGATGTCGTCTGGGTTCGGCACGATGCCTTGAACCGAGACAACGTCTTCGGGCGAGGAGCCCCAGGAGACGATCGGCGGCAGCTTTGCCGCGTCGAGCACGACGACCTTGTCGAAATGCGCGCCTTCGTCGGACTGCAGCGTCTTCCAATAGGCGAGCGCGGCATCCCAGGCTTCGCCCTTGGGGGCGCGCGGCTTGTCCTTGACATAGGCGAAGGTGGTCTCGTCCGGCGCGATCAGGCCGGCGCGCGCGCCGGCTTCGATCGACATGTTGCAGATCGTCATCCGACCTTCCATCGACAGCGCACGGATTGCCTCGCCGGCATATTCGATGACATAGCCGGTGCCCCCGGCTGTGCCGATCTCGCCGATGATGGCGAGGATGATGTCCTTGGCGGTGACGCCTTCCGGCAGTGCGCCGTCGACGCGCACCAGCATGTTCTTGGCCTTGCGCTGGATCAGCGTCTGCGTCGCCAGCACATGCTCGACTTCCGAGGTGCCGATGCCGTGCGCCAGCGCCCCGAACGCGCCATGCGTCGAGGTGTGGCTGTCGCCGCAGACGATGGTCATGCCGGGCAGCGTGAAGCCCTGCTCGGGACCGATGATGTGGACGATGCCCTGGCGGATATCCTTCTCGGAATAATATTCGATACCGAAATCCTTGGCGTTTTTGGCCAGCGCCTCGACCTGGATGCGGCTTTCCTCGTTCTTGATGCCGAACTTTCGCTCGGGCGAAGTCGACACGTTGTGGTCGACGACAGCCAGCGTCTTTTCCGGATGCCGAACCTTGCGGCCGGTAATGCGCAGGCCTTCGAAAGCCTGCGGGCTGGTGACTTCGTGGACGAGGTGGCGGTCGATATAGAGCAGGCAGGTGCCGTCGTCCTGGCGGTCGACGACATGGTCGTCGAAAATCTTGTCGTAGAGGGTGCGCGGTGCGCTCATGTGCGTAAATCCGTCGATTTAAAAAGGGAAAGGGACGCCGGTCGGCCGGCGAAACAGCCTGGCGAGTCCGCCCTAGCGAAGTCGGCTGGTCAGCGCCCCGCAGACGCGCGCGGAAAATCGCGACGGCAGGCGTTTCCTGTCCTGCAGCACGAAACCTTTATAGGCCGGATCGCCAAAAAGCTCTTCCATGGCGCTGCTCATATCAATGTTTTGGCTTTTCAGCAATCGCGTCTGCCTTCGCAGGCGCTTCACAGCACCTCGAACACGAAGGTTTTCACCAGCGCGTCGGGCTCGGCGATCGCGTAGCAGCGGAACCATGGGCTCTCCTCGACCGGCCGCCATTTTTTCGCCTGCTCCAGTTCGCCAAACACGGCCTTGAACCCGCTGCTTTCAAACACCTGGTCACGGACCGTAAAGATGGCGTGGCCGCCCTTCCGGGTGATGCGCACCAGCTCATGCAGGCCCGACGCCGGCGCGTGGCTGATGGTGAACACGCCGGTCGAGAAAAAGGCCCGGAAATAGCCGTCCGGCCAGGGCAATGGCCCGCCGAGTATCGCCTGTTTCAGCTCGCTGTAGGCCTGCCGGCCGCCGGCGATTTTCAGCATGTCCTGCGACAGGTCGAGGCCGGCAACGTCGTGGTAGCCTAGCGCCTTGAGCGACGGCCCCGACAGGCCGGTGCCGCAGCCGGCGTCGAGCAGCGGTCCTTCGCCCGGCGGCACGTAGCGCGCCACCCAGGCGGTGATCAGGAACGGCAGGAGATAGCCGAGCGCCGCGGTTTCGCCGTCATAGGTCGCGGCCCATTGCGCATAGGCCTTGGCGAGCGCCTCAGGCGTGTCGGCCGTGTAGACCGCTTCAAGCGCCGCATTGGCCTTGTCGATGATCATGGGTCCTCCCCGGTCGCGTCCGCTCGATGGTAGCGCCGTTTTCGCCTGCCTTCTATTCCCCATGCTGGTGGCGCAGCCGCTTCTCCAGCGCCCGCATGGCCAGCGACAGGCCGACGGTCAGGATGAGATAGATATAGGCGACGATCGAATAGGTTTCGAAGAAGCGGAACGAGCCGGCGGCGTAGATCTTGCCCATCTGGGTGATGTCGGCGACGCCGAGCACCGAGACCAGCGAGGAATCCTTGACCATGGCGACGAAATCATTGCCGAGCGGCGGCAGGATGGTGCGGATCGCCTGCGGAAAGACGACCAGCCGGAAGCGCTGCGTGCGCGTCAGCCCGAGCGCCTTCGCCGCCTCGATCTGGCCCTTCTCGACCGCCTGGATGCCGGCGCGGAACACCTCCGAGATGAAGGCGGAATAGCCGATGGTCAGCGCCATGACGGCGCGCCATAAAAGCGAGACGTCGCGTACCAGCAGCTCACCGAAGAGGCCGGCGCTTTGCAGCGGCGCCGTCAGCGCGTTCCACGCTGCGACGAAGGCCGGCGCGCCGGCAAAGGCGATCCAGAACAACAGCACCAGCATCGGTACGCCGCGGATGATCTCGACGTAGAAGCGGGCGATCTGGCTGAGCCAGCGTGAGCCCGACAGGCCCATCAGAGCGACGCCGAGCCCGATCGCGCAAGCCAGCGCGAAGGCGACCACGGTGACGAAGATGGTGACGCCGATGCCCTTGGCGACGGTTGCGAAGACCTGGGCATAGAGGTCGCTGGCAACGATGAAGACGGCGGCGGCCAAGGCGATCGCCACGGCCACGGCAAGCCACCACGGGAAGTCGGATTTGGCCGAGGCGAGAGGCGGCGACGGCATCAAGCGGTACCGGTGACAGAGTCACGAAGGCAGCGTTCTGTCACACCCCCCTCTGGCCTGCCGGCCATCTCCCTCTCAAGGGGGGAGATCGGCAGCTTTGACCTCGCCGTCCGTTCTGCAACACTGAAAATTAGCGAAAACCGATGCGAAATCCGATCTCCCCCCTTGCGGGGGAGATGGCCGGTAGGCCAGAGGGGGGTGTACGAGCGCAGAGTCAGCGCGAGTTCCCGCGCACAATCGTCATGAAATGCGCGCAACAAGCGGGCCTACTGCCCCATCTTGTAGTCGAGGAACCACTTCTTGTTGAGCGCGTCGAGCGTGCCGTCGGCCTTGAGCGCGGCGATCGCCGCGTTGACCGGCTTCACCAGGTCGGAGCCCTTGGGGAAGATGAAGCCGAAATCCTCGGTGCCGAGCGGCCCGCCGATCAGCTTCAGCCCGCCATTGGACGCATCGACATAGCCCTTGCCGGCAGTGCCGTCGGTGAGCACGACATCGACGTCGCCGGCCTTCAGCGCCTGCACCGTCGCGCCGAATGTCTCGAACAGCTTTATGCGCGGGTTCTGCTCATTGCCGTCGAGCACGCTGTAGACGGCGGTGTAGAACGGCGTGGTGCCGGCCTGCGCACCGATCAGCCCGTCCTTGAAGGCAGCGAACGTCTTGGCATCGGTGAAGCGTTTCTCGTCGCCGCGCACCAGCATGAACTGTTCCGAGCGCATATAGGGATCGGAGAAATCGACCTTCTGCTTGCGGTCGTCCTTGATGGTGATGCCGGTCATGCCGATGTTGTATTGGTTGTCGGAAACCGCCTGGATCATCGCGTCCCACGAGGTGTTCTGGTACTCGACCTTGAAGTTCAGCCGTTTGGCGATCTCGTTCATCGCGTCATATTCCCAACCGATCTGCTTACCGGTCTTGGCATCGATAAACTGCAGCGGCGGATAGGCGTTTTCGGTCACCACCACCACTTTCCTGCCGCCAAGATCCGGCAGCGCCTGCGCCAGGGCCGCGATGGGCACGAGAAGGCAAGCCAGCAGGCCGGCCAGCAGCAGTTTCGATTTGGTCATGACACGCTCCCCAAGAACTGAACCGCCTCGATCGACCGAGGCATGCAGGAAATCCGGCGCCGACTTTAGCTTTCCGCAGGCGCCTTGCAAGCCGCTCCGATGCGCCGCTCGGCACGAAAATGAGTTCCAATGCTTTCAATGGCGGCATTACGGAACGATCCGTATCGATTGCGGACCGGCAAAATCGAATCCACCTCGCGAAACAAAAAGGCGGCCGAAGCCGCCTTTCCGAAACCATGGGTTTTGACGACGCCTTATTCGGCGGCAGCTGCTTCCGCGGCCTTGGCGGCCTCGTCGGCGGCCTTCTTCTCGGCGGCGTCCTGCGCGGCCTTCTCGGCGGCCAGCGCCTGGGCGGCGGCCACTTTCTCGGCCTCGATACGCGCCTTCTCGGCGTTCAGCGCATCGCGCTCTTCATCGTTGAGCTTGCGGGCGCGCACGCCGGTGTTTTCCGAAATACGGGCCGACTTGCCGCGACGGTCACGCAGATAGTACAGCTTGGCGCGACGCACCTTGCCACGACGCACGATCTCGACGCCCTCGACCATCGGCGAATAGACCGGGAACACCCGCTCCACGCCTTCGCCGTAGGAGATCTTGCGGACGGTGAAATTTTCCTGGAAGCCGGCGCCGGCGCGGGCGATGACGACGCCCTCATAGGCCTGGACGCGGGTGCGGGTGCCTTCGGTCACGCGGACCTGAACGCGCACGGTATCGCCGGGCTGGAATTCGGGAAGCTTGCGCTTGGCTTCGATCTTGGCGGCCTGCTCGGCCTCAAGCTGACGGAGGATGTCCATCTCAATAATCCACTTCTTGTTCTTCCGACAGTCAGAGCGTCCGACACTCGCCTTGCAGTCGCATCGACCGCTCGGCTATGCCCTTCGTTCGAGAACTTCTGTTCGAGAACATCGGGCAGGGGCGACTACACCGTCACTGTTGACGGGTCCGGGAGAATTTTCTTCCGGTTCGGCGCGCACATACAGCTATTTCGGCGCTTTGTCACGCCTTCGCTGGCTCTTTTTTGGCGCTGCTTCTTTTTGGCTGGCGCCGCTGTGGCAATCCCGTGATCGCTTGTGGTCCAGGGGGTTGCGCCCGCGCGTCAAGCTTTCTAAGCCGGAAGATAAGCATTTTTCCTCCAGCGACGACACCCCTCATGCCAATCTTGGACGCGGTCCTGCTCTTTCTCGCCGGCTTTCTATCAGGCGCGGTCAACGCCGTTGCCGGCGGCGGCACGTTCATAACCTTTGGCGCCATGACCCTGGCCGGCCTGCCGCCGATCGTCGCCAACGCGACATCGTCGGTGACGCAATTTCCTGGCTATATCACCTCGACGCTGGCCTATTGGCACGACATCAAGCATTTCTGGCGCGGCGCACTGCTGCTCAGCCTCATTTCGGCTCTCGGTGCGCTGTCTGGCGCGCTCATCCTTCTAGGCCTCGACAACCCGTCGTTCCGCGCCTTGGTGCCGTGGCTGCTGCTGGCGGCAACAGCGTTGTTCGCTGCCGGGCCTTGGCTGAAGCCGGCGCCCAAGCCGGAGCATGAAGCCGCCGTGGGTTCGCTGGTCGGGTCGCTGGCGCAGTTCGCCACCGCCGTCTATGGCGGCTTCTTCGGCGCCGGCATGGGCGTCATGATGCTGGCGACGCTCGGTCTCACCCAGTCCGGCGATTATCATCGGCTGAACGCATTGAAGAACATGCTGGCCGTGGTCATCGCTGCGGTTGCCATCCTGGTCTTCGTCTCTGGCGGCGTCATCGCCTGGCTGCAGGCGATCATCATGATCCCGGGTGGCGCGCTCGGCGGCTATGCCGGCGTCTGGATCGCCAGGCGCGTGCCGCAGAACGCGGTGCGCGGCTTCGTCATTGCCGTCGGCCTGTTCCTGGCCTTCTACTATTTCGATAAGGGCTGAGCGGCTAAAAGATCCGGCCGTCGCTCCTTCGTCAGCCTCTCCGCTTCGGCCCGCCGCCACGCCGCGATCTTGCTGTGATTGCCCGAAATCAACACTTCCGGAATCGGCCGGCCCTCGAATTCCTGCGGCCGCGTATAATGCGGATGTTCGAGCAGGCCGTTTTCAAAGCTCTCTTCCTCGCCCGATACCGCATTGCCCATCACGCCGGGCAGCAGGCGCACCACGGCGTCGAGCAGCACGAGTGCCGCCGGCTCGCCGCCGGACAGGATGAAATCGCCGATCGAGACTTCCTCGAGGCCTCGCGATTCGATAACCCGCTGGTCGACGCCTTCGAAGCGGCCGCAGACGATCACCGCACCCGGCCCGGCGGCGAGCTCACGCACACGCCGCTGTGTCAGCGGCTTGCCGCGAGGGCTCATCAGCAGGCGCGGACGTGGATCGCCTGCCGGCGAGGCATGGTCGATAGCGCTGGCCAGCACGTCTGCCCGCATCACCATGCCGGCGCCGCCGCCGGCCGGCGTGTCGTCCACGGTCCGGTGACGATCGCGGGCAAAGTCGCGGATCTGGATCGTTTCGAGCGACCAAATGCCGGTCTCGAGCGCGCGGCCGGCCAGCGACAGGCCAAGCGCGCCGGGAAACATCTCGGGATAGAGCGTCAGCACCGAAGCCGAAAAACTCATCGATTGCCTCCGGCGTCCCTCGGCCCGCGCGGCCGGCCCTTGGGGTCGAAGCTGTCGCGCTCGGCAGATTCTCCGTCCTCGTCCTCGACCAACCCTGCCGCAGCCGGATCGATGCGGACAAAGCCGCCGGCGATCGACACTTCCGGAACAGCGGCCTGCGTGAACGGGATAAGCACGCCTTTGCGCCCCGCCAGCGTCACGTCGAGAATGTCGCCGCCGCCAAAATTATGCACGGCGACGACCTTGCCGATAATGGCACCGGTGTCGTCCTTGACCTCCAGCCCGACGAGATCGGCGTGGTAGAATTCGTCCTCTTCGCCCTCATCAGGCAACACCGAACGGTCGACGAACAATTCGGTGCCGGCAAGCGCCTCGGCGGCATGGCGATCGTTGACGCCTTTGAAGCGCACCACCACGACGGTGTTGGCAGGCCTGATGTCGACGATCTGGAAGGCGCGGCCATCCCTGGCGTAGAGCGGACCGTAATCGGCCAGCGCCAGCGGGTCGCCGGTAAAGCTCTTGACCCGCAATTCGCCCTTGATGCCGTGCGCGGCACCGATCACGGCCATCTGGACGGGGTTTTGCGGTTTGCTCATCTGCGGAAAATCCTTTGCCTTGCTCTAACCCCAGCCCATCGTCATTTCAATGATGCCGCTCTTCACCGCTTCCTAACCCGCATGCCGGAAGATGGCCGGGAACTGGAAGAGCGCAATGCAGGAATTCCTCATACCGGCAAAGCCCGATCTTCAGGCGGCGCGCGAGGCCTGGCTGAAGATGCTGGCGCGCGAACGCCGGCTGTCGCCCGAAACCGTCGAGGCCTATGAGCGCGACACGCGCCAGTTCCTGCATTTCCTGACCAGCCATTGCGGCGGCTCGCCCGGTATTTCCGACATCGCCGATCTGCGCCCGGCCGATCTGCGCGGCTTTCTCGCTGCCCGCCGTGCCGAGGGCGCCGGCGCCCGCACGCTCGGGCGCGGGCTGGCCGGCATCCGCTCGCTGCTGCGTTTCCTGGAACGGCGCGGCCTCGCCAATGCGGCAGGTGCGGCAGCCTTGCGCGCGCCGCGGCAGCCGAAATCGCTGCCCAAGCCGCTGACCGCAAGCGATGCAAAACACGTCGTCTCGGTGGAAGGCCAACTGGCGGAGGAGCCGTGGATTGCCGCGCGCAACGCCGCCGTGCTGACTCTGCTTTATGGGTCCGGCTTGCGGATCTCCGAGGC
This sequence comes from Mesorhizobium sp. M0174, assembly GCF_040322275.1. Classification (NCBI taxonomy): domain Bacteria; kingdom Pseudomonadati; phylum Pseudomonadota; class Alphaproteobacteria; order Hyphomicrobiales; family Phyllobacteriaceae; genus Mesorhizobium; species Mesorhizobium sp. M0174. Next base: position 96,630 of record NZ_JAMYTB010000013.1, on the reverse strand, counting down.
GCTCGGCCTGTCGGGCGCCGATCTGTCCTCACCTGGTGATACTGTGCTGCGCGTCACCGGCAAGGGCGGCAAGACGCGGCTGGTGCCGGTGCTGCCGGTAGCGCTGCGGGCGATTGCCGAATACCGCCGCCTCTGCCCCTGGCATCTCGATCCCAAGGGCTTGCTGTTTCGCGGTGCCCGCGGCGGCCCGCTCAACCCGGCGATCGTCCAGCGCGACATGGCCAAGCTGCGCTCGGCGCTCAACCTGCCCGACACGGCGACGCCGCATGCGCTGCGCCATTCTTTCGCCACGCATCTGCTTGGGCGCGGCGGCGACCTGCGCACCATCCAGGAGTTGCTCGGCCACGCCAGCCTGTCGACAACCCAGATATACACCGGCGTCGACACCGCGAGGCTGCTCGAGATTTACGAAGCAGCTCATCCTCGTGCGTGATGGACGCTTGAATAGGTGACGATCTCGTAACAATTTTGATGCGCTGATTAACCGTTTTGCCGCTTTTTGCGCCTACGAGTGCAGCATGAAACGCCTCATCGCCATCGCCGACCGCGCGACCCAAGTGTCGCTGAAGCTGCTCGTCGCGCTCAACGCCCTGTTTTTCCTCTCCTTCCTCATCATCGCGCTGCTCGCCGCGGGCAAGGCGCGCGCCGAGACCCCGGTCTGCGCCGGTACCGATATGCTGAGTGCGCTGCAAAAGAACGACCCGGCTGGCTACCGTAAGATCGAGGCGGACGCGGCAGCAACACCGAACGGCAAAGGCTTGCTGTGGAAGCTCGAAAAATCAGGCGAAAAACCGTCCTTCCTGTTCGGCACCATGCACCTTACCGACCCGCGCGTCACCACGCTGCCACCCGCCGCGCAGAAGGCATTCGATGCAGCTGGCACCGTCGTCATTGAGACCACCGAAGTGCTCGACAAGCAGAAGATGATGGCAGCATTGCTGAAAGAGCCGGATCTGATGATGTTCACCGACAAGACGACGCTTTCATCGCTGCTGTCGCCGGAGGACGCGGCGGTGGTCGACAAGGCGCTCGACGCGCGTGGCATCCCGCCGGCGACCGTCGCCAAGATGAAACCTTGGTTGCTGTCGGCGATGGTGGCGCTACCAGCATGCGAAGTCGCCCGCCAGGCTGGCGGCGCGCCGGTGCTCGACGTCAAGCTTGCCAAGGACGCCGAGGCTGCGGGCAAATCAGTCGAGGGGCTGGAGACAATCGCCGACCAGCTGCGCGCCATGGCTTCGCTGCCGATCGCCTTTCACCTGAAGGGGCTGGTCGATACGCTGAAGCTTGGCGACAAGGTGAACGACGTCAACGAAACCATGATCGTGCTTTACCGCCGTGGCGACACTGGCATGTACGTACCGCTGTTTCGGGCTGTCGTCCCCGAACAGGTCGACGACCAATCGGGTTACGCCGAATTCGAGCAGACCATGATCACCAGCCGCAACAGGGTGATGGTTGATCGTGCAGCGCCGATCCTCGCCCACGGCAATGTCTTCATGGCGGTCGGCGCCATGCACCTTCCCGGAGCGCAAGGCTTGGTCGAGGGTTTCCGCAAGACCGGCTATACTGTGACTGCCGTCAACTGAACAACACGGCGGAGTTGCACACCGAATCATCGCCACGCCTGGGTCAACCCCTGCTCGCGGCGCGACGGCGGACCAGCCGCGCTTCGTGTCAAGAAACTGAAAAAGGTTCGCTTTGGCTCGACCGAACCCATTTTGCGGTGGAAATGCATGCCTGCAGGCGATTCCGGATCAGAATTGCCCTGTTTTCGGCGTTTTCAACGCCTAATGTGAAACTGATTCAACGATTGTACGTTGATGGCTATTACTTGATGTTTTTCATCCACGGAGGACACTTTTATGGCGAACACACCCAATCCGAACGACCCATTCACCTCGCCGGGCACCGCACGGCCAAGCGGCGGCGGCAGCGGCTGGCTGATTGCCCTGGTCGTCGTTATCCTGGCAATTGTCGCCTATTATGTTTTTGGAAGACGTAGCGAGGCACCTGCGCCTGCCGAACCGCCCGCAGCCAGCACACCAGCTCCGGCCCCAGCGCCTGCCGAGCCGATGAAACCAGCCGAACCGGCTCCTGCGCCAGCTCCGGCAACACCCGCTCCGGCTCCCGCTCCGGCAGAGCCTGCACCCGCGCCGGCTCCGGCTCCGGCTCCGGCACCCGCGCCGGCACCGGCTCAGTGATCAGACTGCCGACTTAATATATGAACGGCCCGCTGAAAGGCGGGCCGTTTTGTTTTTGGGAGCAGCCGTCGATGGCTTCATCCCTGGGATGACGAGGCGCGGATGTTTCAGCCAATATCTAAGGTTTGCGATTCACCGCTCAGATATGGATCGGCTTGAAGAACGTCGCCAGTGCCGCCTCCTTTACCGCTTCCGACATTGTCGGATGGGCGTGACAGGTGCGGGCCAGGTCTTCCGACGAGCCGCCAAATTCCATCAGCACGGCCGCCTCGTGGATCATCTCGCCGGCGCCGAAGCCGACGATGTGGACGCCGAGCACACGGTCGCTGGCCTTGTCGGCCAGGATTTTCACAAAGCCGTCGGTGTGCAGCATGGCGCGCGCGCGGCCATTGGCGCTGAACGGGAATTTTCCGGCTTTGTAGTCGACGCCGGCCTTTTTCAATTCTTCTTCGGTCTTGCCGATCGAGGCGATTTCCGGCGTGGTGTAGACGACGCTCGGAATCACGTCATAGTTCACATGCCCGGCCTGGCCGGCGATGGTTTCGGCCACCGCCACGCCCTCGTCCTCAGCCTTGTGTGCAAGCATCGGTCCGGCGATGACATCGCCGATGGCATAGATGCCAGGCACGTTGGTCCTGAGATGGCCGTCGGTCTTGACCCGGCCGCGCTCATCGACGTCGACGCCGGTCTCCTTCAGCCCGAGAGCGTCCGAATAGGCCCGTCGTCCCGTCGCAATCAGCACCGCGTCCGCCTCGATCGTCTCGGCTGCTCCGCCCTTGACCGGCTCGAAGGTGACAATCGCTCCCTTCTTGGCCTTGGCGACGCCGGTCACCTTGGCGCCCAGCCTGAACTCAAATCCCTGCTTCGACAGCAGGCGCTGGAACTGCTTGGAGACCTCGCCATCCATGCCGCCCAGGATGGTGTCGAGGAACTCGACCACGGTGACCTTGGCGCCAAGCCGCGCCCAGACCGAGCCGAGCTCCAGACCGATGACACCGCCGCCGACCACCACCAGATGGCCCGGCACCTTGTCCAGCGACAGCGCGCCGGTCGACGAGATGATCACCTTCTCATCGAAATCGACCTTGACGCCGGGAATGCCGGCGACGTCGGAGCCGGTGGCGATGACGATGTTCTTGGTCTCGATCTCCTCGACCTTGCCGTCATCGGAGGTCACCGACACCTTGCCGGCCGCAACTACCTTGCCGGTGCCACGAAAACTGTCGATCTTATTCTTCTTGAACAGGAAGGCGACGCCATTGACGTTGGCCGTTACCGTCGCATCCTTGTGTGCCATCATCTTCCCAAGGTTGAGCTTGGGCGCGCCGATCTCGACGCCGAGCGCCTCGAAGGAATGGCCGGCCTCGGCAAACATCTCGGACGCATGCAGCAGCGCCTTCGACGGGATGCAGCCGATGTTGAGGCAGGTACCGCCGAAGGTCGGGTCCTTTTCGACCACCGCCGTCTTCAGACCGAGCTGCGCCGCCTTGATGGCGCAGACATAGCCGCCTGGTCCCGATCCGATGATAACGACATCATAGGCCATGATACTGTCCCTTTTGCTTTAGCGGCCGCCGCCGATTTCCAGATTGGCGCCTGTTGTGTAGGACGCCTCGTCCGACAGCAGCCACAGAATTGCGGCTGCGACTTCCTCGGCGGTGCCGACGCGCTGCATGGGCACCACCTTGCGCATTCTCTCGGCGCGATCCGGCTGACCGCCGGAGGCATGAATTTCGGTGTCGATGATGCCCGGGCTGACCGCGTTGACACGAATGCCTTCGCCGGCCACTTCGCGGGCAAGCCCGATGGTGAAGGAATCGAGCGCGCCCTTCGAGGCGGCGTAGTCGACATATTGACCCGGCCCGCCAAGCCTTGCCGCGATCGAAGAAACATTGGCGATGGCGCCACCCTTGCCGCCATGCCTGGTCGACATCCGCTTCACCGCCTCGCGGGCGCAAAGCATCGGCGCGATTACATTGATGCGCATCATGCGCTCCAGCCGTGCAGCGCTAAACTCGTCGACGCGCGCGCTCTGGTCGACCACGCCGGCATTGTTGACGAGCGCGTCGAGCCGACCGAAACGGCCATCGACAGCCTCGAACATAGCCAATACGTCCGTCTCGCTGCCGACATCGGCCTTGACTGTGAAGGCTTCTCCGCCAGCAGCCTCGATGTCGGCGACCACCGTTTCGGCGGCTTTTGCATTCGACGCGTAATTGACCGCAATGCGATAGCCGGCCTTGGCGGCAAGCCTGCATGTAGCGGCGCCAATGCCGCGGCTGCCGCCGGTCACCAGCAGGATCTTTCCGCTCGCGCTCATTCCTGACATCCCTTCAGGGCAAAGACGTCCCAGGGCACCCTGGAAAAGCCGTTGGCGCCATAGGCCGCCGACATCTGCAACGACGCTCCCAAGTCAGGCAGGATCAGCTTCTTCGGCGCATCCTTTCCTTCGCCCGGCAGCAACGCGATATTGCCCTGGTCGTCGGCAGTGTAGATGACGCCCTCCCACACGGTGCAGGCGGCGAGCTCGTCGCCGGTGACGTCGCCGGCCGGGCATTTGTACATCAGCGAGCCGTGCGGCCGCGCCACGCCCTCCGTCCACATGACGATGCCGTCGAGCACGACGCCGTTGTCGAGCACCATCTTGAAGGTATTGGTGACGGTAGCCGACTCCATGGTCGGCCTGAAATCGATCTCGGCGGCGTTCTCAGGATCGCCATAGACGGCCAGTTCGAGCGGGCAGGCGGCGAGGGCCGCGGAGACCGTCTGCACGCCGAGTGCGCAGATTGTGACAAACAAACCGGACCGGAAACGGCACGAACTCATCCGGCGGCGCAGATCCATGCTCCGGCCCACGTCGGCCGCCCCCTAGAGGTCGAGCACCAGCCGCTCAGGATCCTCCAGGCTTTCCTTGACCCGCACCAGGAAGGTCACCGCTTCCTTGCCGTCGACGATGCGGTGGTCGTAGGACAGCGCCAGATACATCATCGGCCGGATGACGATCTGGCCGCCGACCACCACCGGCCGCTCCTGGATCTTGTGCATACCCAGAATGCCGGACTGCGGCGCATTGAGGATCGGCGTCGACATCAGCGACCCGTAAACGCCACCGTTGGAAATCGTGAACGTGCCGCCTTGCATATCGGCGACGGAGAGCTTGCCGTCGCGCGCCGCAAGCCCCAGCCTGCCGATGTCCTTCTCGATTTCGGCGATGGACATCTGGTCGGCATTGCGCACAACCGGCACGACAAGGCCTTTCTCTGTACCGACGGCAACGCCGATATGAGCGTAGTTCTTGAAGATGATGTCGGTGCCGTCGATCTCGGCATTGACCGACGGGATCTCCTTCAGCGCATGGGTGACGGCCTTGGTGAAGAAGCCCATGAAGCCGAGCTTCACGCCGTGCTTCTTCTCGAACACGTCCTTGTATTTGCTCCTCAGCGCCATCACCGCGCTCATGTCGACCTCGTTGAAGGTGGTCAGCATGGCGGCGGTCGATTGCGCTTCTTTAAGGCGGCGCGCAATGGTCTGGCGCAGCTTGGTCATGCGCACCCGCTCCTCGCGCGACGCATCGTCGGCAGCGGACGGCGCGCGCGCGGCAACGGGTGCCGGTACAGGCGCGGCCTTGGGCATTTCTGCCGGCTGCGACGGCGCGCCCCTGGCGATAAGGTCGAGCACGTCGCCTTTCAGCACCTGGCCGCGCTTGCCCGAGCCCGACACCTGGTCGACCGCGAGATTGTGCTCGGCCAGCAGCTTTGCCGCCGACGGCGCCGGCGGCATGGTGCGTGTCTCGATCGCGCCGGCGTCACCGGCAATCTTGGCGGTCTCGGCCGCAGCCTGCTTGACGCTCGAGGCTGCAGTCGGAGCCGAGGCCTGCGACACCGCCTCCTGCTTCGTTGCCGGAGCGGCGGCGGCATTGGCTGCCGCGCCGGCGCCTGCCGAAATCGTGCCGAGCAGCGCGCCGACGCCGACCGTCTCGCCTTCCTTGACGGCGATCTCGGCGAGCGTGCCCGCGGCGGCGGCCGGCACTTCCACCGTCACCTTGTCGGTTTCGAGCTCGACCAGCGGCTCATCGGCGGCGATCGCGTCGCCGACCTTCTTGAACCACTTGCCGATGGTCGCCTCGGTGACGGATTCACCAAGTGTCGGGACGCGGATTTCGGTTGCCATTGTGCCTGTCCGTTTCTTTCGGTTCTGTTCTATTCACCAAGCGCGTCGTCGAGCAAGGCGGCAAGCTGGGCGAGATGCTTCGACATCAATCCGGTCGCCGGCGAGGCGGCGGCCGGCCGGCCGGTATAGCGCCCCCGCTGATGGTTGGCGGCGATATTCGCCAGCACCCATTAGAGATACGGGTCGATGAACGACCAGGCGCCCATGTTCTTGGGCTCCTCCTGGCACCACACCATCTCGGCATTACGGAAGCGCGACAGTTCGGTGATCAGCGCCTTGGCCGGGAACGGATAGAGCTGCTCGACGCGCAACAAATAGATGTCGTTGATGCCGCGCTTCTCGCGCTCTTCGTAGAGGTCGTAATAGACCTTGCCCGAACAGAGCACGACACGGCGGATTTTCGAATCCTTGGTGAGCTTGATGGCCTGGCCTGACAGCAGCTGCGCGTCGTCCCACAACAGCCGGTGAAAGGCGCTTTCGCCCGACATTTCCGGGAGGGTCGACACAGCCCGCTTGTGGCGCAGCAGCGACTTCGGCGTCATCAGGATCAGCGGCTTGCGGAAGTCCCGCTTCAATTGCCGGCGCAAGATGTGGAAGTAATTGGCCGGCGTCGTGACATTGGCGACCTGCATGTTGTCTTCGGCGCAAAGCTGCAGGAAGCGCTCGAGCCGGGCCGACGAATGCTCGGGCCCCTGGCCTTCATAGCCATGCGGCAGCAGGCAGACGAGGCCCGACATTCTGAGCCATTTGCGCTCGCCCGACGAGATGAACTGGTCGAACACCACCTGGGCGCCGTTGGCGAAGTCGCCGAACTGCGCTTCCCACAGCGTCAGCGCCTTCGGCTCGGCCAGCGAGTAGCCATATTCGAAGCCGAGCACGGCCTCTTCCGAAAGCATCGAGTTGATGACCTCGAAGCCGGCCTGCGCCGCCGACAGATTGTTGAGCGGGATATAGCGTGTCTCGTCGCGCTGGTCGTAGAGCACGGAATGCCGCTGCGAGAAGGTGCCGCGCTCAGAATCCTGTCCGGACAGCCGGATCGGATTGCCGTCGAGCAGGATGGCGCCGAAGGCCAGCGCCTCGGCCGTCGACCAGTCGATGCCTTCGCCGGACTCGATCGCCTGGCGGCGATTGTCGAGGAAGCGGATGATCGTCTTGTGCGCCTCGAAATCCTTCGGCACCTCGGTCAGTTTCTTGCCGATCTCCTTCAGCGTCTTGACTGGCACGGCGGTCTTGCCGCGCCGCTGTTCGTCCTGGTTGTCGGCCGAGCGCAAGCCGGACCACGCGCCGTCCAGCCAGTCGGCCTTGTTCGGCTTGTAATGCTGGCCGACCTCGAATTCCTGCTCGAGATGCGCCCGCCAATCGGCCTTCATCTTTTCGAACTCGGCCTGCGTGATGTGGCCTTCGGAAATCAGCCGGTCGGCATAGATCTGCACCGTCGTCTTCTGGTTGCGGATCTTGCGATACATGATCGGCTGGGTGAAGGCGGGCTCGTCGCCCTCATTGTGGCCGAAGCGGCGGTAGCAGAACATGTCCACCACGACAGGCTTGTGGAACTTCATGCGGAATTCGATCGCCACCTTGGTCGCATGGACCACGGCTTCCGGATCGTCGCCGTTGACGTGGAAGATCGGCGCCTCGATCATCTTGGCTACGTCGGACGGATAGGGAGACGAACGCGAAAAGCGCGGGTTGGTGGTGAAGCCGATCTGGTTGTTGATGATGAAATGCAGCGTGCCGGCGACGCGGTGGCCGCGCAGGCCGGACAGGCCAAGGATTTCGGCAATCACGCCCTGGCCGGCAAAGGCGGCGTCGCCGTGCAGCAGCAAGGGCAGCACCTTGGCACGCTCCTCCAACGGCACGATCTCCTCGCGGCTGCGGCCGAACATATAGTCCTGTTTGGCGCGCGCCTTGCCCATCACCACCGGATCGACGATTTCCAGATGCGAAGGATTGGCGGTCAGCGACAGATGCACCTTGTTGCCGTCGAACTCGCGATCCGACGAAGCCCCGAGATGGTACTTCACGTCGCCCGAGCCTTCGACCTCGTCGGGCGCGGCCGAGCCGCCCTTGAACTCGTGGAAAATGGCGCGGTGCGGCTTGGCCATCACCTGTGACAGCACGTTCAGCCGGCCGCGATGCGCCATGCCGAGCACGATCTCCTTCATGCCGAGCTGGCCGCCGCGCTTGATGATCTGCTCCAGCGCCGGGATCAGCGACTCACCGCCATCAAGGCCGAAGCGCTTGGTGCCCTTGTACTTGACGTCGATGAACTGCTCGAAGCCTTCCGCCTCGACAAGCTTCTGCAGGATCGCCTTCTTGCCGGCTGCGGTGAAGGAGATCTCCTTGTCGGTGCCCTCGATGCGTGCCTGGATCCAGGCCTTCTCCTCGGGATCGGAAATATGCATGAATTCGACGCCGAGCGTCGAGCAATAGGTCCGGGTCAGGATATCGAGCATCTGCCGGATGGTGCCGAATTCCAGCCCGAGCACATTGTCGAGGAAGATCGGCCGGTCGTAGTCGGCTTCGGTGAAGCCGTAATTCTCCGGCGACAGCTCGTTATAATCCTCCAGCGGCTTGGCAATGCCAAGCGGATCGAGATTGGCGTGCAGGTGGCCGCGCATGCGGAAGGCGCGGATCATCATGATGGCGCGGACGGAATCGCGCGTCGCCTGATGCACGTCGGCGTCGGAAAGCGCTGCGCCGTTGCCGGCTGCCCTGTCCTTGACCTTCTTTTCGATGTGCTTTTCGACCAGGCCCCAATTGCCGTCCAGGGCCGAGACCAGCTCGCCATTGGCCTGCATCGGCCAGGAGGGCTTGGCCCAAGAGGCGCCCTTGGCGTTCCTGCGCACGTCGCCGGCGTCATCCTTCAGCGCCGCGAAGAAGTCCTGCCATTCGGGATCGACCGAAGCGGGATCGTCCTCGTAGGCGGCATAGAGCGCGTCGATATAATCGGCATTGCCGCCATAGAGGAAAGAGGTAAGCGAAAACTGGTCGTTGGCCTGATCTTGTCTTGCCATTTTTGTCCGCGGAGCCGCGCTCCGTCTCCTTTTCAGAGCGAATAGAGAGTAGCGAATAGCGAGTAGGGATTTTCCCTGGTTCGCGCCGTTACTCTGTTCTTACCTATTCGCTATTCACTACTCGCTACTCACTAACCTTTGATCGCCTCGACCAGCGTCGTGCCGAGCCGGGCCGGCGATGGCGAAACCTTGATGCCGGCCGATTCCATCGCCGCGATCTTGTCTTCCGCACCGCCCTTGCCACCGGAGATGACCGCGCCGGCATGACCCATGGTGCGGCCGGCCGGCGCGGTGCGCCCGGCGATGAAGCCGGCCATCGGCTTGCTGCGGCCGCGCTTTGCCTCGTCCTTGAGGAACTGCGCGGCGTCTTCCTCGGCCGAACCGCCGATCTCACCGATCATGATGATCGACTTGGTCTCGTCGTCGGCGAGGAACATCTCCAGCACGTCTATGAACTCCGTGCCTTTGACCGGGTCGCCGCCGATGCCGACGGCGGTGGTCTGGCCGAGACCGACATTGGTGGTCTGGAACACCGCCTCATAGGTAAGCGTTCCCGAGCGCGAAACAACGCCGACGGAGCCCTTGCGGAAGATGTTGCCGGGCATGATGCCGATCTTGCATTCGTCGGGGGTCAGCACGCCGGGGCAGTTCGGCCCGATCAGCCGCGATGTCGAGCGGTCGAGCCTTGCCTTGACCTTGATCATGTCCATCACCGGTATACCCTCGGTGATGCAGACGATCAGCGGGATCTCGGCCTCGATCGCTTCCAGGATCGCTTCGGCCGCTCCCGCCGGCGGTACGTAGACGACCGAAGCGTTGGCGCCGGTCCTGGCCTTGCCTTCGGCAACGGTGGAAAAGATCGGCAGCGTCTCGCCCTTGGCGCCGGTCCAGGTCTCGCCGCCCTTCTTGGGGTGGATGCCGCCGACCATCTTTGTGCCGTGATAGGCGAGCGCCTGTTCGGTGTGGAACGTGCCGGTCTTGCCGGTCAGGCCCTGCACCAGCACCTTGGTGTTCTTGTCGACGAGAATGGACATGGTGGTCCTTTTTAAAAACCGTTGATCGGGGAAGGCCGCGCGCTCATGGTCACAACCGCTTCAGGTCGGCGACGGTGAGGTCGCTTTTGGCGTTGCCGGTGTTGAGCGTCGTCGCCGGCTCGAACATCAGCACGACAGGTTCCTCGCTCAGCGAGCGCGGCCGGTGCTCGACGGCGCGCGGCACGACGATGAACTCGCCGCTGCCAAGTTCCACCGTGCCGTCGCGGAAATCGATGGCGATGCGGCCCCGCAGCACCAGGAACGCTTCGTCCTCATTGTCGTGGGCGTGCCAGTCGAAGACGTCGCCGAACTTGGCGATCTTGACCTGGCTGTCATTCACGTCGCCGGCAATATGCGGATCGAAGACCTTCTTGATCTTCGCATCCGCCGCCTCGATGAGGTTTATCTTGTGCGGAGGCACAGACTCAGCCCTTCACCGCCGCGACAATCTTCTTGGCTGCGTCATCGAGGTCATCGGCCGAAACCACGTTCAGTCCGCTGTCGTTGATGATCTTCTTGCCGAGCTCGGCATTGGTGCCTTCCAGCCGCACCACCAGCGGCACTTGCAGGCCGACCTCCTTGACTGCGGCGATGACGCCCTCGGCGATAATGTCGCACTTCATGATGCCGCCGAAGATGTTGATCAGGATGCCTTTGACCGCCGGATCCTTGGTGATGATCTTGAACGCCGCCGTCACCTTTTCTTTCGACGCGCCGCCGCCGACATCGAGGAAGTTGGCGGGCTCGGCGCCGTAGAGCTTGATGATGTCCATCGTCGCCATGGCAAGGCCGGCGCCGTTGACCATGCAGCCGATATTGCCGTCGAGCGCGACATAGGCGAGGTCGTATTTCGACGCCTCGATCTCCTTCTCGTCCTCTTCGGTGGTGTCGCGCAATTCGAGCACGTCCGGGTGACGGAACAGCGCATTGTTGTCGAACGACACTTTTGCGTCGAGCACGCGCAGCCGGCCGCTCTTCATGACGATCAGCGGGTTGACCTCGAGCAGGCTCATGTCCTTCTCGACAAACGCCTTGTAGAGGATCGGAAACAGCGTGGAGCCGTCCTTGGCGGCGTCGCCGTCGAGCCTCAGTGCGGCGTTGAGCTTCTTCATATCGTCGGCCGTCACGCCCTTTTCCGGGTCGATGGCGACGGTAATGATCTTTTCCGGCGTGTCGTGGGCGACCGCCTCGATGTCCATGCCGCCCTCGGTCGAGACGACGAAGGCGACGCGCCCGACCGAGCGGTCGACCAGGATCGACAGATAGAGTTCGCGCTCGATGTCGGCGCCGTCCTCGATATAGAGCCGGTTGACCTGCTTGCCGGCCGGGCCGGTCTGCTTGGTGACCAGCGTATGGCCGAGCATCTCCTTGGCGTTGGCGACGACCTCGGCCACCGACTTCGCCAGCCTGACGCCGCCCTTGGCATCGGGCCCGAGCTCCTTGAACTTGCCCTTGCCGCGGCCGCCGGCATGGATCTGGCTCTTGACCACATAGAGTGGGCCGGGCAGCGCCGTGGCGGCAGCTTCCGCCTCGCTCGCCTTGAACACCGGCACGCCCTCGGCCACCGGTGCGCCAAAGCCCTTCAGCAGCGCCTTGCCCTGATATTCATGGATGTTCATGCGCTATGTCTCCAGCTTGCTTGGCGGCTTGGTTACCGGCTTACTTGGCCGCGAGATGTGGAGCGATCTTGACGCAGGCGTCGCACAGGCCCTGCACCGCCGCGACCGAATTGTCGAACATCTTCTGCTCGTTCTTTGTGAGCTCGATCTCGATGATCCGCTCGACGCCGCCGGCGCCGATCACCACGGGAACGCCGACATAGGTGTTCTTGACGCCATATTGGCCGGAGAGGTACGCCGCACAGGGCAGCACCCGCTTCTTGTCCTTGAGATAGGCTTCGGCCATGGCGATGGCCGAGGCGGCCGGCGCATAAAAGGCAGAGCCGGTCTTGAGCAGGCCGACGATCTCGGCGCCACCGTCGCGGGTGCGCTGCACGATCTGGTCGAGCCGCTCCTTCGAGGTCCAGCCCATCTTGATGAGGTCGGGCAACGGGATGCCGGCAACCGTCGAATAGCGGATCATCGGCACCATGGAATCGCCATGGCCGCCGAGCACGAAGGCGGTGACGTCCTCGACGGAAACCTTGAATTCCTCGGCCAGGAAATAACGGAAGCGCGAACTGTCGAGCACGCCGGCCATGCCGACGACATGGCTCTTGGGCAGGCCGGAAAACTTCTGCAGCGCCCAGACCATGGCGTCGAGCGGGTTGGTGATGCAGATGACGAAGGCTTTCGGCGCGTATTTCTTGAGGCCGGCGCCGACCTGCTCCATCACCTTCAGATTGATGCCCAGAAGATCGTCGCGGCTCATGCCGGGCTTGCGCGGCACGCCGGCGGTGACGATGCAGACGTCGGCGCCCTCGATACCGGCATAGTCGTTGACGCCGGTCAGCCTGGAGTCGAACCCATCGACCGGCGACGACTGCGCGATGTCCAGCCCCTTGCCTTGCGGGATGCCTTCGGCGATATCGAACAGCACGACGTCGCCGAGATCCTTGAGGCCGACCATGTGGGCGAGGGTGCCGCCGATCATGCCCGAGCCGATGAGCGCTATCTTGTTGCGTGCCATGTCAGGATGTTTTCCCTTTGACTATGACGGCGCCCAAATCCTTGACGATTTGATGACGGCGTCGGAGGAAGAGGCCGGAATGCTGCGGAACCGCGAAATTCGCCGCACGCAATAGCCCCGGCCGCACAAAAATTCAAACGATTATTTTGCAGTGAATAATTTCAATCGGTTAGAAACAATGGGACTTACGTAAGCGTCAAAATTCTGAAGCCGGCTAGAGGAATTCTACACAATGGCATTGGAAATCAGAAGGCTGTTTCCTGGCGATGACGCCCTTGTGATGCGGGTTGCCGACGAAGTCTTCGACGAGCCGGTCAGGCCGGATCGGCTCTCCGCCTATCTCGCGGAGCCCGGTCATTTCATGGTCGTGGCCCTCGCCGACGGCATCGTCGTTGGCCAATGCGCAGCTGTCATCCACCGCCACCCGGACAAGGTGAGCGAGCTCTACATAGACGAGGTCGGCGTGGCGCCGGCCTTTCAACGCCAGGGCATTGCGACGAGGATGCTCGACGCCATGTTCGCACTCGGCTGCGAGCATGGCTGTGAGGAGGCGTGGGTCGGCACCGAGCCGGACAATGTTGCTGCTCGCGCACTTTACGAGTCGCGAAAAGAGCCGCGTGGGCCGGCGGAGGGGTTCGTCATGTATATTTATCGGTTATAGGCGCCGGCAGCAGCGGCCTCTTCTGTACTACCCCTCACGCCTGGCCTGCCGTGCCTCGGTCGATGATCCCTGCGCCCTCTGCCTCTCCGCCCAGTTCTCCAGCCAGTCGTGGCTCTGCATCTCGATCAGCCGCGATGCGGTGCGCTCGAACTCGAAGACTTCGTTGCCGCGCTTGGCCGTATAGAGCTGCGCCGGCGGTGCCGCGGCGCTCATCACCAGCCGTACATGATGATCGTAGAGCGTATCGACCAGCAGGATGAAGCGCTTGGCTTCGTTGCGCTTGCCTTCGCCGAGCACCGGCACCCGGTCGACGACGATGGTCGAGAAACGACGGGCAATGGCAAGATAGTCGCGGGCCCCGAGCGGCCTCTCGCAGAGATCGGTGAAGGAAAACCGCGCCGCCTCGCCGGCAGTACGCGGCACCACGACGTGTCGGCCCTTAACCGTCAGCATCGTCTCGGCCGTCGGCCTGCCATGCGTCATCACCGCCCACAGCTCGTCGAGCGCATGGTCGGCGGCGGCATCGGCCGGGGTGATATAGACCGGCATGCGGCTGAGCTTGTCTAGGCGGTAATCCTTGTCGGCATCCAGCGCCAGCACGTGCGCGTGGCGCTCCAGGATAGCGACAAACGGCAAAAACAACTGACGGTTCAGGCCGTCGCGGTAGAGATCCTGCGGCGCGACATTGGAGGTGGCGACCAGCACCACGCCATTGGCAAACAACGCCGAAAACAACCTGGACAGGATCATCGCATCGGCGATGTCGGTGACCGAAAATTCGTCGAAGCACAGCACCCAGGCTTCCTCGGCAAGCGCGCGCGCCACCGGCGGGATCGGGTCGTCCTCCTTGACCGTACCCTCTTTACGCGCCTGCCGGTGCTTGTGGATGCGGTCCTGCACGTCGGCCATGAAATCGTTGAAATGCACGCGGCGCTTGCGCCGCACCGGCAACAGCTCGAAGAACATGTCCATCAGCATGGTCTTGCCGCGGCCGACGCCGCCATGGACATAGAGGCCCTTGACCGCCTCGTGCCCCTCGCGCTTGCGGGCGAACAACCACCCCAGCGCGCTTGATTTATGCGCCAGCCGCTTTGCCGATATCTCGTCGATCAGCCGGTCGAGCGCAGCGGCGATCCGCTCCTGCGCCGGATCGCGCCCGATGGCGCCCGTCTCGACCAGATGGTCATAGCGCTGCTTGACGGTCGCATGGGTCTGGAGGCCGTCACGCAGATGCATCGGTCACGTCGTTCCGGAGCAATTCCAAGAAAAGTGTGTAGCGGTTTTCTGTCCGGAATTGCGTAAAAAACAAAAGAGAGCAATTCCAGGAAAAGTATGTAGCGGTTTTCCGTCCGGAATTGCGTACCAATGGGGGCCGTTCTCTTACCTTGTAAGCGAGATCGGCAGGCCGTTGGAAGTCTGGCCGTCGAATTTCTCGCCGCCCGAGGAATAAAGCCGTGCCAGCGTGCCGCCATTCTCGTCATAGAGCGTCAGTTGCTTGCCGGCGACGTTCCAGGATTTGATGCCGTCGATCGGCGCCGGGCAATGCAGCGGTCCGGCGCGGTAGCCCGACCCGAATTTGGTCTGCGGCGTCGCCACCTGACAGCTCTGGCCGGACACGCTTGCTTTCCACACACCAGCGACGCTAGAGGCGGTCAGGTCGGCCGCACCGGCCGGCGCCGTCCCGTCGGGCGGCAGCGAGGCGACCTGCGTGTTCTGCGGCGCAGTCGGAAATTTCGACGGGTCGGCGGCGCCGGGTGTCGCCGGTGGCGGCAACTGGTTTGCAGTCACCTTGCCGGCAGGCGCAGCTTCCAGCGGCGCCGGCTGCTGCTCGTCCATCGATGAGAACCGCGAGGTCGAACAGCCGCTCGCAACGAGCGCGGCCAGCGATACGGCCAGCAGGCCGGTTTTCGAAAATTTCATTCTTCAACCTCCGTCGGATCGAGCTGGGGAAGCCGTCCGCGCAATGTCCCCCTCACCAAGATGGAGAAGGTGGCGAAATTTCAACCCGATATGGTTAAAATACGGTTTGCGCCGCTAATGTTGCAAATTTGTCGCAAAATGCACATTGCCTGAATTGCGTCGCGCCTTGGCCTTTGGCCGGCCTCTCCGGTTGATGCGATACGGCGCGCTGGCGTCAAATCCTTGGCGTTTCCTTGGCGTTCACCTCAATGCTTGTGCGGGCCGGCTCCGGCATTATCTCTTGGCGATCAGCAAACTGCAGGAAGCCGATTTCTTGGCCGCGAGAAAGAGAGCCGCCAACCGCTATTACAGCGGGCCGCCCAGCGATCATTTCGACGGCACCTTGTTCTTCAATCCCGGCGGACGGCCGCCGGGTCGCTTTGCCGATCTGTTGAAGTGGCAACTGAGCCGCGAGCGCTCGAAATGGCCGACGGCGGATCCGAGCCCGTTTCCGCCGGCAAGACCGGTCGAGCGCATCGATGGTTCTGCGCTGCGCCTCACCATGGTCGGTCATTCCTCGCTGCTCGTCCAGACAGCAGGCCTGAACATCCTGACCGATCCGGTCTGGTCGCGGCGTGTCTCGCCGCTCTCCTTCGCCGGGCCGAAACGCGTCAATCCGCCGGGCATCGCCTTTTCGCATTTGCCGCCGATCGACCTCGTGCTGGTCAGCCACAACCATTACGACCATCTCGACCTCGCCACGCTGAAGCGCCTGAAGGCAAAACACGACCCGCTGCTGCTGACGCCGCTTGGCAATGACACAATCATCGGCGCCGCCGTGCCCGGTATGCGGCTTTCCGCGCATGACTGGGGCGACCGGGTCGATATCGGCGATGGCGTCGCCGTCCATGTCGAGCCGGTGCATCACTGGTCGGCCCGCGGTACT
Source organism: Mesorhizobium sp. M0174 (assembly GCF_040322275.1). Lineage (NCBI taxonomy): Bacteria > Pseudomonadati > Pseudomonadota > Alphaproteobacteria > Hyphomicrobiales > Phyllobacteriaceae > Mesorhizobium > Mesorhizobium sp. M0174. Next base: position 80,074 of record NZ_JAMYTB010000013.1, on the reverse strand, counting down.
CGCGACCGGCGCATGGCGCTATGGGCGGGTTTCGTCGTCGAGACGCCCGACGCAAAGATCTATTTCGCCGGCGACACCGGCTTCCACGGCGGCATCAATTACCGGCTGATGGCGCAAAAGCACGGCGGCTTCCGCCTCGCCATCCTGCCGATCGGCGCCTACGAGCCGCGCTGGTTCATGGCGCCTCATCACCAGGATCCGGAAGAGGCGGTGCAAGGCATGCTTTTGTGCAACGCCGCCTATGCCGCCGGCTGTCACTGGGGCACGTTCCGGCTCACCAACGAGCCGATCGAGGAGCCGCCCAGAAAGCTCGGTGAAGCGCTCGATGCTGCCGGCCTGCCGCGGCAACGTTTTCGCGCCTTGCGGCCGGGCGAAGTCTGGGACGTGCCGGAGGTTTAGCGCGGCGGAACCTGAGGCATCACATAGACGTTTGTAGGTTGTTCAAACCTGTCGGTTGCGAGGTGCCTCTTATGATCAGGTGGATTATCATTCTTTTGATTATCGCGGCCGCGGCGAGCCTGCTCGGCATGCCGGCACTGGCCGGAGCCGCCGCCACCGGCGCGCGCATCCTCATCGGCATCGTGCTGATCATCTTCCTGCTGATCGTGCTTGGCGTCTTCGCGGTGACGTGAAAATCACGCCGCGCTGGTAATTTCTGCCGCTATCCGCCATATAGGCGCCAAACCGGCAAGAGACCTTTCGATCGATGGCAAGCGCGGCCCCTTTCGCCAAGATGAACGGCATCGGCAACGAAATCATCGTTGCCGATATGCGTGGCCGTGCCGATCGCGTGACGTCTGCGGCAGCCGTCGCGCTCAATGCCGACACGTCGACCCGGTTCGACCAGATCATGGCGATCCACGACGCCAGGACGCCGGGCACCGCCTTTTTCATCGATATCTTGAATTCCGACGGGACCAGCGCGCAAGCTTGCGGCAACGGCATGCGCTGTGTCGTCCAGGCGCTCGCCGCCGAGACCGGCCAGAAGACATTTGCCTTTGAAACAGTCGCCGGCATCCTAAACGCCGAGGAACATGCCGACGGAATGATCTCGGTCGACATGGGCAGGCCGCGCTTTGGCTGGCAGGACATCCCGCTGGCCGAGGAATTCCGTGACACCCGCATGATCGAGCTGCAGATCGGCCCGATCGATGCCCCGGTGCTGCATTCGCCGTCGGTCGTCTCGATGGGCAATCCGCACGCTATCTTCTGGGTCGACCGCGACGTCTGGTCCTACGAGCTCGAGCGCTTCGGCCCGCTGCTCGAAAACCACCCGATCTTCCCCGAGCGCGCCAACATCACCATCGCGCAGGTGACTTCGCCGGAGACCATGATCATCCGCACCTGGGAGCGCGGCGCCGGCCTGACCAGGGCCTGCGGCTCGGCCGCTTGCGCCGCCGTGGTCGCCGCGGCCCGCACCCGGCGCACCGGCCGCAGCGTCACGCTGATGACGCCCGGCGGCGGCTCGCTGCATGTTCTGTGGCGCGACGACGACCACGTCATCCTCACCGGTGCCGCCGAATGGGAATTTTCCGGCAGCTTCGATCCGGCGACCGGGGCCTGGGCGCGCGACACCGAAAGCGCCGCCTGATGGCTCCTCTTGGCAACAAGGGCATCGAGGTCGTCACCTTCGGTTGCCGGCTGAACACCTATGAATCCGAGGTGATGCGGCGTGAAGCCGAAAGTGCGGGCCTCGGCGGCCTCGAAGGCGGCGCCATTATCTTCAACACCTGCGCCGTCACCGGCGAGGCTGTACGCCAGGCCAAGCAGTCGATCAGAAAAGCCCGCCGTGAGAACCCGGCCGCCCGCATCATCGTCACCGGCTGCGCCGCGCAGACCGGTCCGCAGGGTTTCGTCGCCATGCACGAGGTCGACCTCGTCCTCGGCAATGAGGAAAAACTGAAGGCGCATTCCTATCGCGCGCTGCCGGATTTCGGCGTCAACGACACCGAAAAGGCGCGCGTCAACGATATTTTTTCGGTACGCGAGACGGCCGCCCACATGGTCGACGCCATCGAGGGCCGGGCACGCGCTTTCGTCCAGGTGCAGAACGGCTGCGACCACCGCTGCACCTTCTGCATCATTCCCTACGGTCGCGGCAATTCGCGCTCGGTGCCGATGGGCGCCGTGGTCGAGCAGGTCAAGCGACTCGTCGGCAATGGTTATGCCGAGATCGTGCTGACCGGCGTCGACATGACCAGTTTCGGCGCCGACCTGCCTGGCGCACCGAAGCTCGGCAAATTGGTCAAGACCATCCTGAGGCAGGCGCCCGACATGAAACGCCTGCGGCTTTCCTCCATCGATTCGATCGAGGCCGACGACGATCTGCTGGACGCCATCGCCACCGAGCCGAGGCTGATGCCGCATCTGCATCTGTCGCTGCAATCGGGTGACGACATGATCCTGAAGCGGATGAAGCGCCGGCACAGCCGCGACCAGTCGATCCGCTTTTGCGAGGATGTGCGCAAACTGCGCCCCGGTATCGTTTTCGGCGCAGACATCATCGCCGGCTTCCCGACCGAGACGGACGCAATGTTCGAAAACTCGCTGGAGATCGTCGAGGAATGCGGCCTGACGCATCTTCATGTCTTCCCGTTTTCGCCGCGCGAAGGCACGCCCGCCGCGCGCATGCCGCAGCTCCGCCGCGACGTCGTCAAGCAACGCGCGGCACGCCTGCGCACCGCCGGCGAGGCCGCCTATCGCCGCCATCTTGCCTCGCTCGCCGGCACACGCCAGTCGATCCTGGTCGAGCGTGACGGCCTTGGCCGCACCGAGGGGTTTACGCTGGCAGTGTTGTCGGCGGGCGCGCCGGGCGACATCGTCGAGGCTGATATCGCCGGCCATGACGGTATCAGACTGATCGCCGCGCCGCTTGCCGCCCGCGGCGTCTGAGAGCGCAAGACATGGCTGGTTTTTTCAAGAAGATATTTTCGTTCGGCAAGAAGGAAGTGGTCGAGGGGCGGCCCGACGAGACCGCACCGCTGCCGCCGATCAAATGGGACGAACTGGAGGCGCTGAAGCCGGCCGCCGAGCAGACCGTTCCGGAGTTTTTGAAACGCGAAGAGCCTCGCTCCGAGACCGAAGCCGTACCGCCGGTCGAGGCGGAAGCGCCCGCGCCGCAGCCGGCGCCTGTTGAAGAGGCCGAGCCCGAGCCTGCGCCGACCCTTCCGCCCGAGCAGGACACCCAGCCAGAACCCGCTCCGGAGCCAGAGGCGCCTGCCGAACAGGCGGCGTCAGACGCCGCTCCCGTCGTTCCCGAGCCAGCCCCGGAGCCAGAGCCGGAGGAAATTCCTGAGCCAGAGCCGACGCAGCCAGAAATCGTCCAGACTGAGCCTCCGCCATCCGAACGTGGCGCTGCCCCTCATCCGCCTGCAGGCACCTTCTCCCCTTATAGTGACGGGGAGAAGGGTGCTGATCGTCACGCCGAGCCTCGTTTTGAAAGCGGCAAAGAAAAAGCTCCGGCGCTGACGCCCCCCTCTCCCCGTCCCTTACGGGGGTCCGAAGGACGGGCGAGACAAGCGGCTCGCCCCGGAACGGGTAGGGGTGAGGGGCAGCGCCAACCTGCGCAAGACGCGGCACCCGCTGCCGAAATCACGCCAGCGCCGCCGCCGGCCGAAATCCCGCCGCCGATCCGCCAGCCAGCGCCCGTCGAGACGAAGCCGCCGCTCGCCGAGATCGCGCCCGAGCCGGAGGCCGTCCCGCAACCATCGCCGGAGCCAAAGCCCGCCTCCGGCAAAGTCACCGTAACCAAGAAGGTCGAGCAGAAAGCCGAGCCGCAGAAGGCGCCCGAACCGGCGCCGAGGCGCTCCTGGTTCCAGCGCATGCGAGACGGGCTTGCGCGCTCCTCCCGGGAGTTGTCGGGCAACATCGCCGGCGTCTTCACCAAGCGGAAACTCGACGAGGACACGCTGCAGGACCTGGAGGACGTGCTGATCCGCGCCGATCTCGGCATGGAGACGGCTTTGCGCGTAACCGATGCACTCTCCGCCAGCCGCTACGGCAAAGACGTCTCCGATACCGAAGTCCGCGCCATCATGGCGGCCGAGGTGGAGAAGGTGCTGTCCCATGTCGCCATGCCGCTGGAACTCGACCTCAGCCATAAGCCGCATGTCATCCTGGTGGTCGGCGTCAACGGCACCGGGAAAACAACGACTATCGGCAAGCTCGCCGCAAAGCTCACCGATGGCGGCCTTTCGGTGATGCTCGCCGCCGGCGATACTTTCCGCGCAGCCGCGATCGAGCAGCTGAAGATCTGGGGCGAGCGCACCAACTCGCCAGTCATTGCCTCGAAGCTCGGCGCCGACGCCGCTGGCCTCGCCTATGACGCATTCGAGCGGGCGAAGGAGGCCGGCTCCGACGTGCTGATCATCGACACCGCCGGGCGGCTGCAGAACAAGACCGAACTGATGGCGGAACTGGAAAAGATCGTCCGCGTGCTGGGCAAGCTCGATCCGGAAGCGCCGCACACGGTGCTGCAGACGGTCGATGCCACCACCGGCCAGAACGCGCTCAACCAGGTCGAGATCTTCCGCAATGTCGCCGGCGTCAACGGCCTGGTGATGACCAAGCTGGACGGCACGGCGCGCGGCGGTATTCTGGTGGCGATCGCGGCGAAGCATAAATTGCCGGTCTATTTCATCGGCGTCGGCGAACAGGTCGACGACCTCGAACCCTTTTCCGCAAGCGAATTCGCCAGGGCGATCGCTGGCGTGGCTTGACGAGCATGATCCCAATAAGGTGCAGGCTTTTTGGATTGAATCATGCGTAAGAAGGACCTTATGAGCCCACCCATTCTCGAACGCGACCCATCCGACCCGCAAAAGCAGAAGAAGGAAGCCGTCAATCCGCTGCTCAAGCTGGTACTGGAGCTTGGCCCGCTGATGGTATTCTTCTTCGCCAATGCGCGCGGCGCATGGCTGGTGCAGAAATTCCCGGCGCTGGGCGAGTTCGGCGGACCGATCTTCGTCGCCACCGGCCTGTTCATGGCCGCGACCGCGGTCGCGCTGATCGCTTCCTGGCTGCTGACCCGTACCTTGCCGATCATGCCGATGGTGTCGGGCGTCGTCGTCTTCATCTTCGGTGCGCTGACGCTCTACCTGCAGGACGATATCTTCATCAAGATGAAGCCGACCATCGTCAACACGCTGTTCGGCGGCGTGCTGCTCGGCGGCCTGTTCTTCGGCAAATCGCTGCTCGGCTATGTCTTCGAATCGGCCTTCAATCTCGACGCCGAGGGTTGGCGCAAGCTCACCTTCCGCTGGGGCCTGTTCTTCCTGTTCCTAGCCCTTGTCAACGAAGCGGTCTGGCGGAATTTTTCCACCGATACATGGGTTACCTTCAAGGTCTGGGGCATCATGCCGATCACGCTTCTGTTCACCTTCAGCCAGATGCCGCTGATCCTGCGCCATTCGCTCGAGGACAAGACCGAGAAAGCGGGAAAGGCCGGCAAGTAGCAACTCCAGGAAAAGGTCTGTGCAGCGGTTTCCCCTGGGAATTGCGTCAGAATAGGAGGGGACGTGGATGGAATTCATCATCACGCGCGACGAGCTGAGGACGATCTACAAGACGCCTCGGCCGACCGACGGCTCGATTCGCAAGGAATTGAAGACATTGGACGGCCACTGCCGTTCCTTCATCGGCAAGAGCCCGTTCGTGCTGATCGGCTCGTCCGACGGCGCCGGCAATGCCGATGTGACGCCCAAGGGCGACAGGCCGGGCTTTGTGGCAGTGCTCGACGAGAAGACCATCGCCATCCCCGACCGGCCGGGCAACAACCGGCTCGACACGCTGGAGAACATCCTTCTCAATCCCTCGGTCGGGCTGCTCTTCCTCATTCCCGGCATGAACGAGACGCTGCGTGTCAACGGCGATGCCCGCATCACCGTCGATGCGGCATTGCGCGAGCGGCTGGCGGTCGACGGCAAGGCACCGCAAAGCGTCGTCGTGGTGACGGTCAAGGCTGCCTACATGCATTGTGCCAAGGCCTTCATGCGCTCCGAACTGTGGAAGCCCGAAACCTGGTACGACCGTGCGACGCTGCCGACGCTCGGCCAGATCCTGCGCGACCAGCTGGCGCTTGCCGAAACGGCGGAGGCCACCGACCGCTGGCTTGACGAGGATTACAAGCAGACCATGTGGTAGCGTGCCCGGCAACGAATCGCCGAGCCGGTCCCTTTGCTGAACATTCTCGCCATTTCCGGCAGCCTGCGCGCCGCCTCGACCAATTCGGCCCTGGTCGCGGCCCTCACGCAAAACGCGCCGCCGGACTGTCACATCTCCGTCTATGACGGGCTTGGTCGGCTGCCGATCTTCAACCCCGACGACGAAGGCGAGCGGACGCCGCCGCAAGCAGCGGCGCTGATCGATGCGGTCACCGCCGCTGACGGCGTCATCGTCTCCTGCCCGGAATACGCACACGGCGTGCCAGGCGGCCTGAAGAACGCGCTCGACTGGCTGGTGTCGCGCGATGCCGCCGTCGGCAAGCCAGCCATGCTGGTGCATGCTTCGCCGCGCTCGCTGTTTGCCCGCGCCGCACTGGTCGAGGTCATGCGGACAATGTCTTTCGCGCTCTATGACGAAGCAGCGCTCGAAATCGCGCTGCTCGGCAAGAGGCGGCCGGAGGTTGAGAAAATCCTGGCGGAACCGGAAAACCGGCTGGCGATGCGCGGCGCCGTTTCGGATTTCGCCGAGTTCATCCGCGCTGGCTGAGCGGCGCTCAACCCTTGCCTCTCCGCGTCTCGACGTCGGTTTCGCCGACGAACCAGTCGCGTGCAGCGACCTCCTCGAAGACCACCCAGACATCGTTGTTGGTCAGGCCGGTGACGGCGGTGATAGCCGCTGTCACCTGGGCGGCGATCGCGGCCTTTTTGCCGGCCGGGTCATCGGCAATCACCTCCTTGACCAGGCGGATGTTCACGAACGGCATGGTTCCCTCCCTTGGATATGCTTGGCATCCGCTCAGTAGGTTTTGGCGCCGTTGACCATAAGCCGGACCATGTAGAGCGAGGTCGTGCCGGCGATGTAGAGGCAGTTCAGCTTGTTGCCGCCGAACACGCAATTGGCAACGACTTCCGGTACCTTGACCTTGCCGATCAGCGTCCCGTCTGGATCGTAGCAGTGGATGCCGTCGGCGGCGCTGGTCCAGATGCGGCCGTCCGCATCCAGCCTGAAACCGTCGAACAGGCCGGCGGTGCAGTCGGCAAAGACCTTTCCGCCTGAGACCGTCTTGCCGCCCTGGCCGACATTGAACACCCGGATGTGCGCCGGGTTTTGCGCACCATGCGTACGGCCGGTATCCGCTACATAGAGCTTGCTCTCGTCGAGCGAGAAGGCGAGCCCGTTGGGCCTGACCATGTCGGTGATCACCGCCTCGGTCTCGCCGGTGCCGGGATCGACCCGATAGACATGGCAGGCGCCGATCTCGCTTTCGGCCTTGTCGCCCTCGTAATCGGTATCGATGCCGTAGCTCGGATCGGTGAACCAGATCGAGCCATCGGACTTGACCACCGCGTCATTGGGCGAGTTCAGCCGCTTGCCGCGCCATTTGTCGGTGATGGTGATGACCGAGCCGTCATGCTCGGTCCGGCTGACACGGCGGCCGGAATGCTCGCAAGTAACCAGCCGGCCTTGCCGGTCGACGGTGTTGCCGTTGGAATTGCCCGACGGCTGACGGAACACGCTGACACTGCCGTCGGTCTCGTCGTAACGCAGCATGCGATTGTTCGGGATGTCGGACCATACCACATAGCGCCCGGCTGCAAACCAGGCCGGTCCTTCCGCCCATCGGCAGCCGGTAAACAGCCTGTCGACCTGTGCATTGCCGTTGAACAGCCGCGAAAAGCGCGGATCGAGAACTTCGTAGAATTCGCTGGCCATGGTTCCTCCCGGTAGCAGTCGCTTGGCGAGGCGCGATCAAGCCAGCCCACGCTCGATATAGCAAGATCGATGATGCGTCAGAAGCCTTATGGAAGCGAATGCTGGTGCGGACGGCAGGTCACATCCGGTTAACCGGCTATGCGCCCAGCGCAATGGTGCATTGCAACATCTTATTTTTGCAACGCACCATAACTATGTCATGCTTCGTATCGATCAAGGGAGGAACAACTGGCCGCAAATGCGGCGCAAAAGGAGACTCGCTATGATCATCGACAGCCTCATGAGCCGCGCTCGCGCCAGCATCGCCAAGCGCCGGCATTACAACCGCCTCGTCGCCGAAATCGACAGCTTCACCAGCCGCGACCTCGCCGACATGCGCGCCGATCGCTCAGAAATGCTCTACCAGGTCCACAAGCAGATCTACGGCTGAGTCTTCCGTCGACCTTTGATGAAACGGCGGGCAATCAGCCCGGCACGGCCAGCGCCTTCTCGATCTCCGGCAGCAGCAGCGTCTGCGCCGAGTCCGGCGTCAGCGGCCCGACATGCTTGTAGGCGATCTTGCCATCCTTGCCGATGACGAAGGTCTCCGGCACACCGTAGACACCCCAGTCGATCGCCGTGCGCCCGGCCTGGTCGACGCCGATCGCCTGGAACGGATTGCCGAGATCGCCAAGGAACCGACGGGCGTTTTCCGGCTGGTCCTTGTAGTTCAACGCTGCCATGACGAAGCGTCTGTCCTGCGACAGCGCCAGCAGCACCGGGTGCTCTTCGCGGCACGGCGCGCACCACGACGCGAAGACGTTGACCAGCGTCACCTTGCCGGCGAACTGTTTTGAATCGAGGCCCGGCAAATTGGTGCCCTCGAGCGCCGGCAGGTTGGTCTGCGGCGCCGGCAGGCCGATCAGCGCCGACGGCACTTCCGACACGTCGCGCCCGGACAAGAGCTGCGCCAGGAACAATCCCGCCAGCCCGAGAAAGACCAGCAGCGGCAGCAGCACGATCAGGCGGCGGCGCGCCGGTGTTTCCGTTTCCGTGCTCATGGCTTGACTGCCCTATCGGAGCGCCGGCGCACGCCGGATGCTTCCAGCTCGGCGAGTTCTCGCTTGCGGCCGCGCTGGTCCAGCAGGATCCAGCCGATCAGCCCGCCCAGCACCACGGCCGTGATCGCATAGGCGGCGGTGACATAAAGCGCGTGTACGCTCATGCTTCTCGCTCCGCGGCGCTTTCCAAACGGTCCGTCTCGCCTTGTTCCGACATGTCCTCTCTTAACGCCGCGCCATCGGCTCCGCAATTGTTCGCCGCGCCGCAGGGATGAGCTGAAGCCAACACATCAATCCGTTCCGTGCCGCAGCGCCAGCGCCGCCGCCACCGGCCCGAGCACGGCAAGGAACAGGGTCAGCGCGGCAAGAATGAGGAAGGGCTGCAGGAACGGATCGGGGTCCGCTACCGCGCCATAGCTTGCCGATACGCCGAAGATCAGCACGGGAATGGTCAGCGGCAGCACCAGCACCGAGATCAGCAGCCCGCCCCGCGGCAACGCTACCGCCACCGCAGCACCGGCGGCACCGATGAAGGTAATCGCCGGCGTGCCGACCAGCAGCGTCAGCGCCGTGGCGCCGATGCCGGCCGGCTCCATGTTCATGAACAGGCCGAGCAGGGGCGCGGCGACGACCAGCGGCAGCACGCTTCCCGCCCAATGCGCCAGGCATTTCGTCAGCACGGTCAAGGCCAGCATTTGCCGGTCGTTGCCAAGCACCAGAAGATCGAGAGAGCCGTCTTCCCGATCAGCCTGGAACAGCCGGTCGAGGCCGAGCAGGCAGGCAAGCAAGGCGGCAATCCACAGGATCGCCGGGCCGATGCGGGCCAGCAGCCTCAGGTCGGGACCGACGCCGAACGGGATGGTCGTGATGACGGCGAGAAAGAAAATCACTCCAGTCAGCGCTCCGCCGCCGGCGCGGATGCTCAGGCGGATGTCGCGCAGGAAGAGGGACCACATTATGGTTTGGTCCTGATGCAGGCGTGAAGGCCAAGCAAAGGATGGAGTTCCGTCGCAGGACAGAGGGGGGCGCCGTAGAGCACCAACATCAAACGGCCTCGCCCATCACCAGCCCTTGTGCCCGCTCGATCCCCAGCGGCAAATGCGTCGCCGCGACCACGATCCCCCCACTCTCGAGGTGCTTCTCCATCAATTCGCCGACTCTCTCCTCCGAAACCTTGTCCAGTCCTGCGGTCGGCTCATCAAGCAGCCACAATGGCCGATGGCTGACCAGCAGTTTTGCAATCGCCGCGCGCCGGCGCTGGCCGGTCGAGAGATAGCCGAACGGCAGATGGCCGATGCGGCCCAGGCCGACGGTTTCCAGCGCCTCTTCGACACCCGCAGAGCCCGCGCCCGAAAAATCGCGCCAAAAGCACAGATTCTCCTTGACGCTCAGCGCCGTCTTCATCGCGTTGAGGTGGCCGAGATAGTGACAGGCCGAGGCGACCGACGGGAAGTCTTCGCCACCACCTTCGAACCGCACACGGCCTGCCGCCACCGGCAACAGACCGGCGACGATCCTGAGCAGCGTCGATTTGCCGGCGCCGTTCGCCCCGGTGACGACCAGCGCCTGGCCATCCCCCAGCGCGAATTCGATGCCGGAAAATACCGTCTCGCCGCCGCGTTCGCCGCCCAGATTTTCGGCGATCAGCCGCATCCGTTCCCCTTCGCCGAAAAGTTCAAGTGCGGCTTCGGTGCGCCGCAGCAAAAATGGCGATTCCGTGTCTAGAACTATTCCAGAAAATTCTCTATATCCGCATCATCCGTGCCAGCGGTCGGCACGGGAACCGAATTTGCGCCGAACCAGCGCGCGTGCCGCCTTGAACGGCCCGGACGCTTGGGAACGGACAGCGGAAATGGCCGTACCCGCACCTTTGCGCGTGATTTGCATGCCCACTGGCGTCCGTTCCCTCCCGGCAACCGACAGTTAGGGATCGCACGTGTCCAAATCACTCGACAGCTTCAATTGCCGCCGCACGCTGACCGCCAGCGGCACCGAGTACATCTACTATGACCTTGTCGAGGCCGAAAAGAACGGCCTCACAGGCATTGCCCAATTGCCCTATTCGATGAAGGTGCTGCTGGAGAACCTGTTGCGCAACGAGGACGGCCGTTCCGTTACCAAGGAGAGCATCCAGGCGGTCGCCGGCTGGCTGACCGACCGGGGCACTGCCGGCGTCGAGATCGCCTATCGCCCGGCCCGCGTTCTGATGCAGGATTTCACCGGCGTTCCGGCTGTGGTCGACCTTGCCGCCATGCGCGACGCCATGGCCTCGCTCGGCGGCGACCCGCAAAAGATCAATCCGCTGGTGCCGGTCGATCTGGTCATCGACCATTCGGTCATCGTCGATGAATTCGGTACGCCGCTGGCTTTCGCCCGCAATGTCGAGCTTGAATATGAGCGCAACGAGGAACGCTACAAATTCCTGAAATGGGGCCAGCAGGCGTTCCGCAATTTCCGCGTGGTGCCGCCCGGCACCGGCATCTGCCATCAGGTCAATCTCGAGTACCTCGGCCAGGTGGTGTGGACCAACAGCGAAGACGGCGAGACCACCGCCTATCCCGACACCTGCGTCGGCACCGATTCGCACACCACCATGATCAACGGTCTTGGCGTGCTCGGCTGGGGCGTCGGCGGCATCGAGGCGGAGGCCGCGATGCTCGGCCAGCCGGTTTCCATGCTGCTGCCGGAAGTCATCGGCTTTCGCCTCACGGGCAGGCTGAGGGAAGGCGTCACCGCCACCGACCTGGTGCTCACAGTCACCCAGATGCTGCGCAAGAAGGGCGTCGTCGGCAAGTTCGTCGAATTCTTCGGTCCGGGCCTGTCCAACATGACGCTGGCCGATCGCGCCACCATTGGCAACATGGCGCCGGAATATGGTGCAACCTGCGGCTTCTTCCCGGTCGACAGCGAAACCCTCCGCTATCTCACCATGTCCGGTCGCGACGAAGGCCGCATCGCCCTGGTCGAGGCTTATTCGAAGGCGCAAGGCTTGTGGCGCGATGCCGGCTCGGCCGATCCGGTCTTCACCGACCTGCTGGAGCTCGATCTCGGCAGCGTCGTCCCGTCGATGGCCGGCCCCAAGCGGCCGGAAGGCCGGGTCGCACTTGAAGACATTCCGGCTGGCTTCGCCAAGGCGATGGAGACCGAATACAAGAAGGCCGCCGAAATCGACAAGCGCTATGCCGTCGAGGGGACGGACTACGATCTTGGCCATGGCGATGTCGTCATCGCCGCCATCACCTCCTGCACCAACACCTCGAACCCGAGCGTGCTGATCGGCGCCGGGCTGTTGGCGCGCAACGCCAACCGGCTCGGCCTCAAGCAGAAGCCGTGGGTCAAGACCTCATTGGCGCCGGGCAGCCAGGTCGTGGCCGAATATCTCGAGAAATCCGGCCTGCAGAAGGAGCTCGACCAGATCGGCTTCAACCTGGTCGGCTTCGGCTGCACCACCTGCATCGGCAATTCCGGCCCGCTGCCGGCGCCGATCTCTAAGACTATCAATGATAAGGGCTTGATCGCTGCGGCAGTCTTGTCCGGCAACCGCAATTTCGAAGGCCGCGTCTCGCCCGACGTGCAGGCGAACTATCTCGCCTCGCCGCCACTGGTCGTCGCCCACGCGCTGGCTGGGACCGTGACCAAGGATCTGACCACCGAGCCGCTCGGCGAGGATCGCAACGGCAATCCGGTCTATCTCAAGGATATCTGGCCGAGTTCGGTCGAGATCCAGGAATTCATCGAGAAGAACGTCACACGCGAATTGTTCGCCCGCAAATATGCCGACGTCTTCAAGGGCGACGAGTACTGGCAGAACGTCAAGGCGCCGGAAGGCCAGACCTATGCCTGGGACGACAATTCCACCTATGTGCAGAACCCGCCCTATTTCGCCGGCATGACGTCAGGCTTCGGCAAGATCGGCGATATCAAGGGCGCGCGTGTGCTCGGTCTGTTCGGCGACAAGATCACCACCGACCACATTTCGCCGGCCGGTTCGATCAAGGCGGCCTCCCCGGCCGGCAAGTACCTCACCGACCACGGCGTCGGCGTCGCCGATTTCAACCAGTACGGCACGCGCCGCGGCAATCATGAGGTAATGATGCGCGGCACCTTCGCCAACATCCGCATCCGCAACCACATGCTGGGCGAGAACGGCCGCGAGGGCGGCTACACCATCCATTACCCGTCGAAAGAAGAGGAATCGATCTACGACGCCGCCATGCGCTACAAGAAGGAAGGCGTGCCGCTGGTCATCTTCGCCGGCGTCGAATATGGCAACGGCTCGTCGCGCGACTGGGCGGCCAAGGGCACCAATTTGCTGGGCGTTCGCGCCGTCATCGCCCAGTCCTTCGAGCGCATCCACCGCTCCAATCTTGTCGGTATGGGCGTCATCCCCTTCGTCTTCGAGGAAGGCACCTCATGGGCCTCGCTCAACCTCAAGGGCGACGAACTGGTTGAGATCGACGGACTGGGCAACATCAAGCCGCGGCAGAAGATGACCGCCAGAATCACCTACGGCGACGGCAGCGTCAAAGAGGTTCCGATCATCTGCCGCATCGATACGCTAGACGAGCTCGACTACTTCAAGAATGGCGGCATCCTGCAATACGTGCTGCGCGATCTGGCAGCATAGAGAGAGGAGTAGGGCAGTAAGGGAGTAGGGAACGCTTCCCCTATTCCCCTATTCCCGGCTTTCCAAACCGCGCTGTCGCCGCCAGCAGCACACCGAGCATCAGCCCGTTGAGGATGTGCCACAGGAAGTGCGTGCCGAGCGGGAAGCTGCCGCAGACCAGCGGATCGATCATCCGGCAGACGACCGATACGACGAAGATCGCCGAGCCCGCCAGATTGTACCAGCCGGCACGGTTGCCGCTCGCCGCCACCAAGCCGCCGAAGAAGGCGAGCGCCAGGAAGGGCGGCAGATAGCCGGTCGTGCCGTTCGACGCCTCGCGCAGCCAGTCCGGCACGGCAAAGGTCACCAGCCCGGCGACGGCATAGAAGGCGACGAAGATGGCGATCGCCTTGCCCCATTTCATGCCGAGAAAACGCCGCAGGTTGAACAGCGTGTAGGCCAGCGTGAACCCGGCGATTGGCAGCACGTCGGCCCAGACCGTGCCACGGTTGGCAAAGGTGTGGAACAGCGACGAGCCGACGCCAATCGCCACCACCCACCAGGCCAGCACTTCGGCGAAGATGCCGGTGCCGCGCCTGCGCACCTGCCAGACACCCCACAGCCCGGCGGCAAAAAAAGCCAGATTGCTCAGCGCATTGAGCGGTTCGGCCCAGAGTTCCGGCCCGGTCCGCTCGCAGTACAGGTCGACCGGCGCCAGGAGAGATTGCCACATGCTGATTGCCGCCCGAATCGCTTCCATCGTGTAGTGCAAGTCCACCTATTGCGCCCTTGCCAGCGGTTGCAACGGCAAAATTTCACCGCAACGTGACTTCCCGTTGACTGACGCTTCTGCCACATATTTCGACAACCAGAACAAAGCCGGCGTCACCGGCGGGATCGGAACGGCCATGCCATCTCGAAGACCATTGCGGCTTGCGGCCCTTGCGCTGGCCCTCTCGGCGTTTGCCGGCGGGGCCCTTGCCGAGCCAACCGACAAGCCATTAGGCGTCGTCGAGCTCTTCACCAGCCAGGGATGCAACTCCTGTCCGCCGGCCGACGAATTCTTCGCCGAGCTCGCCGCCAAGGAGGACATCGTCGCGCTCGCCTATCATGTCGATTATTGGGATTACCTCGGCTGGCAGGACACGCTGAGCCGCAAGGAAAATACCGAGCGGCAATATGAGTATATGCGCGCCTTCGGCAGCCGTTCCGTCTACACCCCGCAAGCCGTCATAAACGGCCGCAGCCATGTCAACGGCGCCAGCCGCAAGGAAGTCGACGGCGCGCTGGCCCGCATGGAGAGGGTCGGCGAAGGCATGCGCGTCGGCATCAAAGTCAGCCGGACCAGCGATCGCGTCATGATCGATGCCGGCGACGCCGTGACCGGCCCCGCCGACGCGCATGTCGTCATCGTCTATTTCAACCCGCCACAGACGATAAAGATCGGCAAGGGCGAAAACAGCGGCCGCAGCATGACCTACTGGAACGCCGTCACCAGCATCCAGACCGCCGGCATGTGGCACGGCAAGGCGCAGCGCTACGAACTGCCGATGAGCGAGATCGCCAAGAAGGGCGGCTGCGCCGTGCTGCTGCAGTCAGTTGGCAAGGACGGCATGCCCGGTCCGATCCTGGGTGCAGCCTTTATCCGCAAGCCTTAAATAGAGCGCTCCCCTTCTTCCCTGTGGGAGAAGAGGATAACCGCGCTCAAGCCTCCGACGACAGCCTGTCTGGAGGGATCGCACCGCCACGGCTCCGGCCAATAAAAAACCGGCGTCAGCTTGCTTCTGACGCCGGTCATTTAGGTTTTGGGATCGTCGCACCCGATCTTTCCAAGGAAAAACCGAGGTTGGTTCGATCCGACGCAGACCCGTGGGCGGGGGGCTTGGGGTTTACGAGCCGGTGCCGGACCGAACCGTCTCAGGCAACACCGGTAAATTCGTCGGACATTGGGGCATGAGCACGGATAAAAAAAGGCAGGATTGTGGCGAAGCATCACCAATTCCAACAGGCGTTTCGCAAACGTGACTGGACGCTGCAGAAACCGCACGACGCTGCCCTTGCTCGGCCGGGCCTTGCAATTCGGCAACGAAAGCGCCAACTTTGGTCGGCGTACGATTCATTGCGAGGATCCAGGCATGACTGATCGCAGCAGCGGGATGGAGGATGGGGACGCATCCGCAATACTGATCCCGCTGCATGAGGCAAGACGCGAACGCCTCGACCAGCCGGTGCAGTTCGACCGGCGCGAACTGGACCAGATCCTCAGACTCTACGGCCGTATGGTTGCCGCCAATGAGTGGCGCGACTATGCCATCGACCATCTCGCCGACCGCGCCGTTTTTTCTGTCTTCCGCCGCACCAGCGAAGTGCCGCTTTTCCAGATCGTCAAGGATCCGAAGCTGGCGCGCCGGCAAGGCGCGTTCGCCGTCATCGCCGCCGGCGGGCGCATCCTCAAGCGCGGCCAGGAGCTCGGCCGGGTGCTTGGCGTGTTCGACCGAACGCTGAAGCTGGTCGAAGCGTAACCTCTTATTTTTGTTCGCGGAACTTCCGCTCGGGCAGTGACTGCGGATCGGGCGGGATCGACGCCCCGCCATTGATCGGCAACTGCATGAACACCGTGTCGAGCCAGCGTCCGTGCTTATACCCTGAGCCTTCCAGGCGGCCGGAATGACGAAAGCCGAGCTTCTCGTGCAACCGTACCGAGGCGCTATCGGGCCGGCCGTCGCCGATCACCGCGATAATCTGGCGAAAACCTGCCGCCTTGGCCGCTTCGATCAGCCCTTGCATCAAGAGCAGCCCGACGCCTTGCCCTTTGGCCTCGGGCGCGACATAGACGGAATCCTCAACGACGAAGCGGTAGGCCGGGCGCGGCCGGAACGCCCCGGCATAGGCATAGCCGAGCACGCTGCCGGCCTTTTCCGCAACCAGATAAGGAAAGCCGCCCGCCATCAGGTTGTCGAAGCGCGCGCCCATCTCGGTGCGGCTTGGTGGCTCGAGTTCATAGCTGGCAGTGCCATTCGTCACCGCGTCGGCATAGATTTCCGTGATCCGGTCGAGATCGGCCGACGTCGCGGCCCGCAAGGTGATGCTGCTCATAATTTAGGCACGTCGTTCATCTGCCCCATATCACAGCAAAAGCCGGCACAAAAGAAAAGGGCGGCCATTGGGCCGCCCTTTCCACACTCCTGGTCCAGGAAAACCGTATTTAGCGACGGTCGCCCATGAACTGCAGCAGGAACATGAACAGGTTGACGAAATCGAGATAGAGCCTCAATGCGCCCATGATCGCCTTGCGGCCGGCGACATCAGTCTCGTCACCCTCGAAATACATCTCCTTGATGTTCTGCGTGTCGTAGGCGGTGAGGCCTGCGAAGATCAGCACGCCGATCGCCGAAACGGCAAAGGAAAGCGCCGACGACTGCAGGAAGATGTTGATCACCATCGCGATGATCAGGCCGACCAGGCCCATGACCAGGAACGACCCGAACGCCGAGAGATCGCGCTTGGTCGTGTAGCCGTAGAGGGACAGCCCGCCAAAGGCGGCGGCGGTGGCGAAGAAGGTCTGCGAGATACTGGCGGTGGTGTAGACCAGGAAGATCGACGACAGCGACAGGCCGACGAGGCCGGCATAGACCCAGAACGTCGTCTGTGCGGCCGAAACGCTCATCGACTGGACGCGGAACGACAGGAACATCACCGCTGCCAGCGGGGCAAAGATCACCAGCCATTTCAGCGGCGAGCCGAAGATCGCGTAGCCGAACGAGGTCAGCATCTCGCCGCTTGGCAACGTCGCGACCGCCGAGGCGGGATCGCTGGTCGTGGCCAGCATGATTGTGCCGACCGCGGCAAGGCCGGTGATGAGGAGGCCAAGCCCCATCAGATTGTAGACCTTGATCATGTAGGCCCGCAGGCCCTGGTCGATGGCAGCATCGACGCCGGCGCCGGGCACGGCGCGCGTCTGATAATTGCGAACGGGATCAGCCATGGAAATCCTCATATTGCTTCTGCCCCGTCCGGTGTCAGGTCCATTTGAACCCAGGCGCCGCTGGCGGGGCTCCAGCATGCCTGCGCCGAAATATGATGGTTCTTGGTGTAAAGGACAAGACCGTAACCAAACGTAATGCTCCGTGAAGTGCCAGAGATCCGGTTTTATTGGCCTTCCCGCCCGAAACATTAACGAGATTTAATCAAAACCGGCTCTGGCTCAAAGATTCCGCAGCACCGGCGCCGCCTTGTGGCCCAGCACCCGCCACGTGCCGGCAAGGCCGATGCCGACGGTGACCACCAGTGAAAAGCCGATGGTCGCCACCGCCACCTCGGGCATGAAGTGCGATGGCAGCGTCATGATGCGCGCGACGACGAACCATGCCGCTACACCGCCCGCCGCCAGTGCGAAGATCGCGGTGGCAAGGCCGATCAGCATGTATTCCAGCGAAAAAGCGGCGATCAGCGTTTTCCTGGTCGCACCCAGGGTCTTCAGCACCACCGCGTCGTGGATGCGAGCCCGGTTGCCGGCGGCGAGCGCGCCGGCCAGCACCAGCACCGAGGCGATCAACGCCACGCCCGCTGCCGCCCTGATTGCTGTGCCGAGCTGCGCCACCAGCCGGTTGACGATTTCGAGCGCGTCCTTGACCCTGACCGTCGTGACCGCGGGAAAGGCACGCGTGACGGCGTTGAGAAGGTGCGCGTCGTCGGCTGCCGACGCATTCGTCTCGGTCAGCGTAGCCAACCAGCCGTGCGGCGCCCCGGCGAATGTGTTGGGCGAGAACACCATGACGAAATTGATGCCCATGGTTTCCCATTCGACCTGGCGGAAATTGGCGATCTTGGCCGTGATGTTGCGGCCGAGCACGTTGACGGTGATGGTGTCGCCGAGCTTCAGCCCAATCTCGTTGCCTTCCTCGGCGGAAAACGAGACCAGCGGCTCGCCGGCATAGTTCTCCGGCCACCAGCTGCCCTCGGTCAGCGTCGCATTCTCCGGCAGCTTTGCGTCATAGGTCAGGCCGCGATCGCCGCGCAGCACCCAGGCGCCCTCGGCCGGAACCTTGACCTTGTCGACAGCGACGCCGTTGAGCGCCATCACCCGGCCGCGCAGCATCGGCACCTTGATCAGCCTGCCCTGCGGCGCCTCTTTGCCGACCAGCGCAGAGAAAGCATCGACGTCGCCGCTCTGGATATCGACGAAGAAGAAGTTCGGCGCCCGTTCCGGCAGGCTGCCCGAGATCTGCCGCCTGAGATTGCCGTCGATCAGCGCCAGCGTCACCAGCAGCGTCAGCCCGAGGCCAAGCGACAGAACCACCGATGGCGTCAAGGCGCCTGGCCGATGGATGTTGCCGATGGCGAGCCTGAGCGCGGTCGAACGCACGCGCGGGCTTTTCTTTGCCGCCCACTGCACCAGCGAGCCGACGACACGCAGGACCAGGAACGACACCACCGTGGCCCCAATGAAGATCGAGGCAATACGGCGGTCGTCGGAAAACAGGATCACCAGTACCGCCAAGAGCAGGGCGATGCCCAATGCCGCGGCGATGTAGAGCGGGTGGGGAAAACCGCGGCCCTCGAAACCCATTTCGCGAAACAGCGCCGTTGCCGGCACGTCGCGGGCGCGGCCGAGCGGAAGCAAGGCGAAAGCCAGCGTCACCAGCAGCCCGAACAGCGCTGCCATGCCGAGGGCGCCGGGATAGAACCCACCTTCCGCCGGCACAGGAATAACCGATTGGAGTGCGGCGCTGGCCGCGAACGGCATCAATGCGCCGAGCACCAGGCCCAGCGTGATGCCGAGGGCGGCGATCATCAGGATCTGCACCAGATAGACGGCAAAGACGAACCCGCCCGAAGCCCCTAGGCTCTTGAAGGTGGCGATGACGCCGCGCTTGCCGTCGAGATAGGCACGCACGGCATTGGCCACGCCGACGCCGCCGACCACCAGCGCCGTCAGCCCAACCAGCGTCAGGAATTGCGAGAACCGCTCGATGTTCGAGGACAACGCCGGCGCCGCGTTGCTGCGCGTGCGGATCGACCAGCCGGCCTGCGGGAACTCTTTTGCCACCTGCTCCTGGATCGCCTTGATCTGTGCGTCGCCGGTGCCGCCGGGCAGCCGGACCTTATAGGCGTTCTCGACCAGGCTGCCCGGCTGGATCAGGCCGGAAGCGGCAAGCCCGTCGGTCGACACCATCAGCCGCGGCGCAAAGCCGAAGCCATCCGACACCGCATCCGGCTCGTTGACCAGCCTTGCACGCAGCTCGAATGTCGCGCTGCCGAGCTTCAGCCGGTCGCCGATGCCAAGATGTAGCCGCTCGAACAAGAGAGCCGGGGCGGCGGCGCCGAAGACGCCGGATTTTTCGCCGAACAGATCCTCTCGCGACAGCACCGGCTCGGTCTCAAGCGCGCCATAGAGCGGATAGGCGCCGTCGACCGCCTTGGCCTCGACCAGCGCCTGGTCGGAGCCGTCCTCGAGCCTGGCCATCGAGCGCATGTTGGCACTGTGCGAAACCGCGCCAAGCCGGTCGACGAAGCTGCGTTCGGCTCTGGTAAGATCGCGCTGGTTGAGCTGGAAGCGGAGATCGCCGCCGAGCAGCGTCTGGCCCTGGTCGGCAACACCGGCGGAAATCGCTTGCGCCACCGAATTGACGCCGCCGATTGCCGCGACGCCGAGCGCGATGCAGGCAAGGAAGATCAGGAAGCCGGACAGCCCGCCACGCATTTCGCGCAGCGAAAACCGAAAGGCGAGCCTCAGTGTTTGCGACAGCGGCATCAGGCGGTCACCTTGCCGGCCCTGGTGGCCGGCTCAGGCGCGTCCTCGATCAGCCCCGACCGCATCGACACCTGGCGCGAGCAGCGCGCCGCGAGTACCGGGTCATGTGTGACCAGCACCAGCGTCATGCCGCGTTCCGCGGCCTTGGCAAACAGCAGGTCGGCGACGTGCCGCCCCGTCGCCTGGTCGAGATTGCCGGTCGGCTCGTCGGCGATCAGGATGCGCGGCGACGGCGCCAGCGCCCGGGCGATCGCCACGCGCTGTTGCTCGCCGCCAGACAATTCGCCGGGGTAATGGGTGACGCGATCGCTGAGGCCGACCGCCGCCAGCTCGCGCGCCGCCACGCCGAACGGATCGGCATGGCCGGCAAGCTCCAGCGGGACGGCAACGTTTTCCAGCGCCGTCATGTTGGGGATGAGATGGAAAGACTGGAATACGATGCCGATGTTTCGCCCCCGAAACGATGCGATCTGGTCTTCGCTTTTGCCGTTGAGCAGCTCGCCGGCAATTCGAACCGTGCCCGAATCGACCCTTTCAAGCCCAGCCAAAACCATCAGCAATGTCGACTTTCCCGAACCTGAGGGTCCAACGATGCCTGTCGCTTCGCCGCCCGCCACATTGAGGCTGACGCCCTTCAGCACATGGACCGAGGAGCCACCTTCACCGAGCGTCAGCGATACGTCTTTCAGCGAAATGACGGCTTCTTCCAAAATCAAATCGTCCTATATGGAGGATGAAGGCTAGAGCATCCGATGCTCGACAAAAGATGAAAACCTGCCTTCGCCAACAGATGTTCCTGGTTCATATGGGGCCTGCCGCATGGCTTTCAAACACACCTTTGCCGCAGCCTTCGCCGTTTTCCTCGCCGTTTGCGGCGCCATTTCGTCGGCGCGCGCCGAACCCTTCACCATTGTCGGTTTAGGCGACAGCTTGATGGCGGGTTATGGGCTCGGGCCAGGTCAGGGCTTCACCGAAAAGCTGCAGGCGGCGCTTCGCGCCAAGGGCTACGATGTCACGGTCGCCAATGCTGGCGTCTCCGGCGATACGACGAGCGGCGGCCTGTCACGGCTCGACTGGTCGGTGCCGGACGGAACGCAACTCGTCATCCTGGAGCTCGGCGCCAACGACATGCTGCGCGGCGTTTCGCCCGCCATAGCGGAAAAAAACCTGGACGCCATGCTGGCAAAACTGAAGCAGCGCAAGATCGCCGTTTTGCTTGCCGGAATGCGCGCGGCGCCCAATCTCGGCGCCGACTACCAGAAGGCGTTCGACGCAATCTTTCCGCGACTGGCTGAAAAATACGGCGTGCCGCTCTATCCTTTCTTTCTCGAGGGCATCGCTGGTCAATCCGTCCTGCAGCTCGAGGACGGCCTTCATCCGAACGCCGGAGGCGTCGACCGCATCGTCGAGGGTATCCTGCCCGGTGTGGAGAAGGCCATTGCAACGGTGCGGGGTAATTCCTGAAGGCGAGGGTTCGCCGCCGCACCACATTCCGTAGGGGAAGATTTTAGGCAGCCCTGCGACCAACAAACCGCTTGCCCCGTTCGAATATCGATGATTCGCTAGGGGCAAGAGTTCGATTCGAGGACAGGAGGCTTCCCATGCCGCGTCTTTTTACCGCCCTCGAAATACCGCGTGATGCCGCTCTTTCGCTGTCCCTGCTCAGGGGCGGCCTGCCCGGAGCCCGCTGGATCGACGTCGAGAACTATCATCTGACGCTGCGCTTCATCGGCGATGTCGAGGGCCATGTCGCCGACGAAATCGCCAACGCGCTCGACCGTGTTCACCGCGCCTCCTTCCCGCTGACGCTGTCCGGCGTCGGCGCCTTCGGCCAGAAGAAGCCGCATGCGGTGTGGGCCGGGGTCGCCGCTTCGCCCGATCTTTCCGCATTGCAGGCCGAGATCGAGCGCATCTGCCAGCGGCTCGGCATCCCGGCCGACCCGCGCAAGTTCATGCCGCATGTGACGCTGGCCCGCCTGCGCAATTCGAGCCCGCTCGATGTCGCCCAGTACCTGTCGGCACGCGGCAATTTTTCGACGCTGCCGTTCCGGGTCGGCCGCTTCGTGCTGATGTCGTCGCGCGATTCGGTCGGCGGCGGGCCTTACGTCGTCGAGGAGGCCTGGCCGCTTTCAGGTGCCGACAACCGCATCGCCAGCCGTTTGGTCGGCGTCGCCGACGCTTCGCGGATCATGCGGTAGGCGGATATGGCCAGGGAGAAACTAGCAAAAGAGGCGATCCGCGCCGAACTTGCCGGCCTCGAAGGCTGGTCGCTGGCCAAGGATGGCGGCTCGATCACCCGCACCTTCACCTTCAAGAATTTCTCCGAAGCCTTTGCCTTCATGACCCGCGTCGCCCTGGCGGCGGAGAAGATGGACCACCATCCCGACTGGTCGAACGTCTACAAGACGGTGAACGTGACCCTCAACACGCACGACGCCGGCGGCCTGACGGCGCTGGATTTCGATCTGGCCAGGAAGATGAACCGCTATTTCGGCGGCTGAGCCTAGCTGCACCTTGCAGCGAGGTTCGGCTTTCACCACATTTTGCCTCGTGGTCATGCGTGAAGTCACGCGACGGCCGCACGGAGAGATTGATGGCGCAAAAATCCGGTTTTGATTTCTTCGGCCTCGGCAGCAAGCCGGGCAACGAGAGTGAGGTGCGCGACAAGTTCTGGCGTACGGCGAAGAAAGCCGCCCGGCATATCCCGTTTATGGAAGAGGTGGTCGCCGCCTATTACTGCGCCATGGACAAGAAGACGCCGCTTCGCGCCAAGGGCACATTGCTGGCTGCGCTCGGCTATTTCGTGCTGCCGACGGACGTCATCCCCGATTTCATCGTTGGGCTTGGCTTCACCGACGACATCGCCGTACTGACCGCCGCGATCACAACCGTCAGCGCCCACATCACGCCCGCGCACCGGCTCGCCGCCAAACAGGCCATCGCCGACAAGAGCTGAGCCGGCACGGCGCAAAAAATCGCGCGAGACTTTCCGGCCATCAAACCCACCGCCGCACCCGCGCCTTGTAGGCGCGATAGGCATCTCCGAACTTGCGCTCGAGATAGCGCTCTTCCGGCGCGATGACGCCGGTATTGATCACCCACAGCAGGGGGATGACGAGCGCGATAGCCCAAAGACTTCCGGCGGCGACGCCGAAGCCCAGATAAATGAGGGTCGCTCCCAGATACAACGGGTTTCTGGTCCGCCGATAGATACCGTCGACGACCAGCGCCGTCGTTGGCAAGGTCGGTGGTATGTTGGTTCCAGCGGCCTGAAAGCGGCCCGCCGCCATAAAGAGGAACACGAAGCCGCACACCGCGAGCACGGCGCCGGCCAGATAGCGGGCGAGCGCCTGCCCGGCCATGACCGGGAGCGGCGCGAGCACCTCGAGCACGGTTGCCGCCGCCAGGAAGCCGAGGAAAATCAAAGGCGGTAGCGCAATGACCCCGGGCACGTCGGACGCGCCCGATCCGCCCGCCGCCTCTCCGCCATCCGACCGGGGCACCGCGCCGCTAGCCGCCGCGCGGACGCCGACACGAATGCCAAACACGATCGCCAGGACGACTGTGCCGCCCGCGAGGATCAGGACTGTCTCGGAAATGGCCATGGCCAAATCTCCCGTAAGCCGCCAAGGAGGGCACCCTGGCCGAGTGCCGTGGCGACGAACGCAGACATGGTACCGCCTGCAGGGAAATTCGTCACGTACCTCAAGAAAAGCGGGAATCGCCCCGAAACCTAGCTGCTTGAAAAGTCAAACTCTTGCCGTTTTCGTGGCCTCCAAGTCGCGGCAGGGACAGTGCGCCAGCCGCTTTTTCGAGCGGCAGTGCGAAGACGGCGGCGGTTTCCTGGCGTGAACATCCTTTTCTTAGGGAAATTCACCGTTTGGTAACCCAGATTAAATCAAAATGAAGCGACGGGCAGGACGCCGAGCCGGCCTGCCGCCGCACCAGTGGAATACGGGAAAAGCGATGCGCGGATTGATTGCTATAGTTTCCAGCCTGGCCCTGGTGGCCCTGACGGCGCCCGCGCTGGCGCAGTCGGCCACCAAGATCGGCCAGCATAATGCCTGGGGCACCTACAGCTATCAGGCGTCGGGCGGCGGCAAGGTCTGCTATGTCCTGACCGTGCCAACCGACAAGCAGCCGCCGACGCTCGATCACGGCGACATGTTCTTCTTCGTCAGCCAGCGGCCGGGGCAGCAAGTGTCCTACGAGCCGCAATTCATTGCCGGCTATACCTTCCAGGAGGGTTCCAAGGCCACCGTCACCATCGACAAGAAGTCTTTCTCGATGTTCACGCGCGGCAAGTCGGCCTGGGTCGAGAACGCCGCCGAGGAGCCGGTGCTGATCGCCGCGATGAAGACCGGCACCGACATGAAGGTGTCGGCCAAGTCCGGCCGCGGCAACACCACCACTTACGTCTTCTCGCTGAAGGGCATCTCGGCGGCGCTGGCCTCGATCGCCAAGTGCAAGTAGGCGGTTAGGCGCGGTCTTCCCTTCCCTCCTTGTGGGAGAAGGTGGATCGGCGCGCAGCGCCGAGACGGAAGAGGGGTGTTGGACGGAACGCGGTCGGCGCCAAGCTGGAACACCCCCGACCGAGCTACGCTCGGGCCACCTTCTCGCAGGGGAGAAGGAAAGACCACCTGCATGACTCCGCCGCTAACCTGTGCTATGCGCCGCGCTTCATTTCGGGCCCGATGCTGTATTCGGCCGCAAATCGCTTATATTGGCGCAACAATGACCCTTTCATTCGATCTTACCACTGAGGGCGCGCGTGACGCGTTGCGTACCCGCACGACGCCTGAAAAGCCGTCGCTGATCGGCCTGACGCGCGCCGAACTCGGGGCCGCCCTCGTCGCCGCCGGCATCGTGCCGGAGCGCCAGGCGAAAATGCGCGCCCAACAGCTCTGGCATTGGATCTATGTGCGCGGCGTTTCCGACTTTGCCGGCATGTTCAACATCTCCAAGGATCTGCGCGCCGCGCTCGACAGGCATTTCACCGTTGCCAGGCCCGAGATCGTCGAGGAGCAGATTTCCTCCGACGGCACGCGCAAATGGCTGTTCCGCTTTCCGCCGCGCGGCGCCGGCCGGCCGGTCGAGATCGAGACCGTCTACATTCCCGAAGAAGGCCGCGGCACGCTCTGCATCTCTTCGCAGGTCGGCTGCACCCTGACCTGCTCCTTCTGCCACACCGGCACGCAGAAGCTGGTGCGCAACCTGACCGCCGAGGAAATCCTCGCCCAGCTTTTGACCGCCCGCGACCGGCTCGGCGATTTCCCCGACCGCGACACACCCGACGGCGCCATCGTGCCGGCCGAGGGCCGGAAAGTGTCCAACGTCGTCATGATGGGCATGGGCGAGCCGCTCTATAATTTCGAGGCGGTGAAGAAGGCGCTGCTGATCGCATCCGACGGCGACGGGCTTTCCCTCTCGAAGAGGCGCATCACGCTCTCGACATCGGGCGTCGTGCCCGAGATCTTCCGCACCGGCGAGGAGATCGGTGTGATGCTGGCGATCTCGCTGCACGCCACCAATGACGATCTGCGCGACCTTTTGGTGCCGATCAACAAGAAGTATCCGCTGAACGAGCTGATCGCTGCCTGCCGGGCCTATCCCGGTCTGTCCAACGCCAAGCGGATCACCTTCGAATATGTGATGCTGAAGGACGTCAACGATTCGATCGAGGACGCCAAGGCGCTGGTCAAGTTGCTCAAGGGCATCCCCGCCAAGATCAATCTGATTCCGTTCAATCCGTGGCCGGGCACCAACTATCAGTGCTCGGACTGGGAAACGATCGAGAAGTTCGCCGACTACATCAACAATGCCGGCTATGCTTCGCCGATCCGCACGCCGCGCGGCCGCGACATCCTCGCCGCCTGCGGCCAGCTCAAGTCGGACTCCGAGCGTATGCGCAAGGTCGACCGGCTGGCGCTGGAAGCGATGATGATCGCGGGGCATGGCGAGGTGTGAATCGCGTCGTCGCCTATCTGATCCGCTTCGCCGTCATCCTGGTCGGCTATGGCGTTGCTTCGCTGGCGGCAAGCGCCTTCCTTAACATCATGGTCCTGGCGTCTCTTGGGCTGATGACGGACGAGACGCAACCGGCGGCGCAGGCTTCGCTGTGGTTTTCAATCCCCTTCGTCGGGCTGTTCGTCGCTTATTTCGCTTTCATGCCGGCGGCGATCGCCATCCTGGTTTCCGAGATCCTTGGCCGGCGGGACTGGCTGTTCTATGCACTGGCGGGCGCGGCGGTAGCGGCGGTCTTCCTCGGCTTCGTCCACCAGACGGCCGATGCCAATTTCGAGGTTACCAACACAAGCGTCATGCTGGCGGTGATCGGCTGCGGTATGGTCGGCGGTATTTTCTACTGGCTGAGCGCCGGGCGCTCGGCCGGAAGCTGGCGCCAGATCAGCGCATGACCCCGAACCAAAGGCTCGGAAAGGATCATGCGCAAAATGAAAGTACCTATTTCGCCTGGGCCGTCAGGATCTTGAGCGCGAAGGCCGAAAAAACTCCGGCAAACAGATAGTCGACGACGCGGGTCACACGCGGGCTGGATTTCATCGCGGCCGAGAATTTTTCCGCCGCCAGCACCATCGGCGCCGTCACCGGGATCGCCAGCACGACGAACATCACGCCGAGGAAGAACAGCTTTCCCGGCGCGTTGGGATCATGCGCGGAGACGAATTGCGGCAGGAAGGTCATGAAGAACAGGATGATCTTCGGGTTGAGCAGATTGACCCCGAGCCCCGCGGCCCAGCTGCGGAACAGCGAGATCTGCGGCCCGCTCTTCTTCTCCGGTGAAAACGCCGACCCTTTTGTGATCGCCTGCCATGCCAGGAAGACCAGATAGCCGGCGCCGAAAATCTTCAGCACGAAGAACGCCATCGGCGAGGCGACGATCAGCGCCGAGACGCCGACCACCACCAGCGTGGTGTGAATCAGTGTGCCGCACAAGGCGCCGGCCATCGAGGCAAAGCCGGTGGCACGGCCCTGGCTCAGCGTGCGCGAGACGAACAGCGTCATGTCAGGCCCGGGCGTGATCGCCAGGATGAAGGTGGCGATGGCGAACTGGATAAGCGTCGTACTGTCGGGGATGAAGGACATGGCTCGTCTCCTAGCGGCAAAAGACGGCGCAGCCATAGCGCAGGACCCGTGTGCTCGCCAGCCTCTGAGCGATACAGCATCTGGTCCAAGCATCGTTCGTCCCTTGCGCTGGCCTAAAACGCCGTGATACCTCGCCCGCGAAGAACCCCTGTCGCGGAACTGCCCACCATGTCGAAAGCAAAAGCCGTCAAGAAAGTCGTGCTCGCCTATTCCGGCGGCCTCGATACCTCGATCATCCTGAAATGGCTGCAGACCGAGCTCGGCGCCGAGGTCGTCACCTTCACCGCCGATCTCGGCCAGGGTGGCGAACTGGAGCCGGCTAGGCGCAAGGCCGAGATGATGGGCATCAAGGACATCCGCATCGTAGATGTCCGCGAGGAGTTCGTATCCGATTTCGTCTTCCCGATGTTCCGCGCCAACGCCGTCTATGAAGGCAGCTATCTGCTCGGCACCTCGATCGCCCGGCCGCTGATCTCGAAACATCTTGTCGAGATCGCCAGGGAGACCGGCGCCGACGCGATCGCGCATGGGGCCACCGGCAAGGGTAACGATCAGGTGCGTTTCGAGCTTTCCGCTTATGCGCTGAACCCCGACATCAAGGTCATCGCACCCTGGCGCGACTGGTCGTTCAAGTCGCGCACCGACCTGATCAACTTCGCTGAGCAGCACCAGATCCCGGTGCCGAAGGACAAGAAAGGCGATGCGCCGTTCTCGGTCGACGCCAACCTTCTGCACTCCTCCTCCGAGGGCAAGGTGCTAGAGGACCCGTGGAGCGAGCCGCCGGAATTCGTCCACCAGCGCACCATCTCGCCGATGGATGCGCCCGATGAGGTCACCGAGATCGAGATCGAATTCCTCAAGGGCGATCCGGTTGCGCTCGACGGCAAGAAACTGTCGCCGGCGACGATGCTGGCGGCGCTCAATGATCTCGGCCGCGACAACGGCATTGGCCGGCTAGATCTGGTCGAGAACCGTTTCGTCGGCATGAAATCGCGCGGCGTCTACGAGACCCCCGGCGGCACCATCCTGATATCGGCCCACCGGGCGATCGAATCGATCACGCTCGACCGCGGAGCCGCCCATCTCAAGGACGAGTTCATGCCGCGCTACGCCGAGCTGATCTATAACGGCTTCTGGTTCGCGCCCGAGCGGCTGATGCTGCAGGCGATGATCGACAAGAGCCAGGAAGACGTTGAAGGCACCGTGCGGCTGAAGCTCTACAAGGGCAACGTGATTGTCACCGGCCGCAAGTCGAGGAATTCGCTCTATTCCGATGCGCTGGTCACCTTCGAGGACGACCGCGGCGCCTATGATCAGAAGGATGCCGAAGGCTTCATCCGCCTCAACGCGCTCAGGCTGAGGACACTAGCGGCGCGTAGCCGCAAGGGTTGAGCCAAATACTATTCCAGGAAAACCCGGCGGAGACGCCGGGTTTCTATTTGGTATCTCTAACATAAGAAAGTCAAACCAGCTAAATTGGCTCCTGTTGACCTTTTAAACGCCTCATCTAAATTCCCTCGCGCGACGGAGGGATTCTGATAATGAAAAACGCCATTTTTCTCCTGCTTGCGGCAGCCATCGTCTTTATTGGATGCCAGTCCTCGCAGGCGGCCTCGAAACGCGAGCAGAATCCAGACGGGTGCATCTCTGCTGTCCACCTGTGGAGCATCACGTTCAAGCACGAAATCGCCTCTTTCATGGGCGTCTCACAGGAGCGCATGCCGGCCTTGTTCTGCCAGCGCCTTGGCGAAGGAATACGCACCGGACGCATCAGCTACTCCGACATAAACGGCCTGCAGCTCGACCAATCGACCGAAATCTGGCTGGTCATCAAGGGCAAGTCAAAGGCGGCTGCTAGGGCCACCCCGGCGCCGCGGAACCCCAAATTCCGTACCTGCTCAAATGTTATCACCGGCTCCTTCGAGGTTGCCGCTTCCGAGAAATGCCCCTTGGGCGGCAGCTACTCGCAAGCTGCCGGAGTCCCGACGGTGATCGAGGGCAGGCCAAAGGCGGCTCCTTCAACGCCACCGAACTCCAAGTTCCGTACCTGCTCAAATGTTTACTCAGGCTCCTTCGAGGTTCCCGCTTCCAAGAAATGCCCATTGGGCGGCGGTTACGTGAACAATTGAGAGCCCAGGCGCTCGCCGCTCTTGGCATGCCACACGCACCGACAAAAAGCCCGGCACACGGCCGGGTTTTTTGTCGAACGGACATTTCTAGTCAGCCGCCGTCGATCGCGTCGGCGATATGGGCGATGGCCTGTTGGTAGACGCTCGCGGAATTCCAGCCGGCAATTGCACCGATATTCGCCTGCGCGCTGGCGCCCGGTCGCCAACCATGACTCTTGAGGAAGTTGGCGGTAGAAGCCAACGCAGTGGCCTTGTCGCGCAGGTTTTTGTTACCTACGCCATATGTCAAAACATTTCCGGGCAGGAACTGCGTGTGACCAATCTCGCCATGCGCGGCACCGACCGACGAGGCGCTCAACGCTCCGCGATCAACCAGCTTCAGGGCCGCAATGGCATGCGGGTAGAAGAACTCCGGACGGCGGCAGTCATAAGCAAGCGTTAAAATGGCGGAGACCGTATTCTGGTTGCCCATGGCGGAACCGAAGCCGGTCTCCATGCCCCAGATGGCGAGCAACACGCCCGGCGACACGCCGTAATTCTGTTCGATCTTGTCGAACAGCGCAGCATTGGCCTTCTTCAGCGCGCGGCCCCTGGCAATGATCGCGGACGCGCCACGGCGCTTCATGAAAGCTTCCACCGAGCCGCTGAAAGCCTTATGGATGGCGCGGTCGACGGAGATCGTCTTTGTCGCGTAGGTTGCGCGAGCCAGAGCGGCCAGACCCTTCGAGCCGACGCCGTCGGCCTTGGCCTCCGCGGCGAACTCCGGTTTCCACGCCTCGAAGCCGGCGCCGCTCTTGCCACAGCTGGCCGCCTGCGCGCCCGTCGCCAGCGCAAGCACCGCCACCACCGTGGCCACTACAAACATCTTCTTGGCAAGAAATGCCATGCTGCTCTCCTGGTTGCCGGAATCACGTTCCCAATTGCGAACTTGCCTGCGAAACACCTGCTTGTCACTGCCCCGGCGCCACGCCGATGCACTCAATACAGCAGGAACCTCAAATCCACCACACTGGCGGACGCCCGGGAATTTGCCTACGATCAAGTAATTATTGTGGCGGGGGCAGAATAAGCATGGAAGACGTTGACGTCGTGATCATCGGCGCCGGTTCAGCCGGGCTTTCGGCTGCCAAGACTCTGCGCGCTGCCGGTTTTTCCTTCAAATTGTTGGAAGCGATGAACCGCATTGGCGGCCGCGCCTGGACCAGCGATCAGCATTTCGGCGTGCCGTTCGACATCGGCTGCGCCTGGTTGCATGCCGCGGACCGCAATCCTTATTTTCCCGAGGCGAAAGCCGCCGCCTGGACGCTTCATCACCACGACATGAATGTCGATCATCTCTACTACCGCGAGCGAAAGGCAAGCGAAGCCGAAGAGGCGGCGATGAAGGTTGCCGACGCAAGGCTGTTCGAACTGGTGGCGGCACATCAGGTGAGGGAAGGCGACGACGACCGTCTTTCGGCATTGCTCGCCAAGGGACACGCGCCGCGCGCCGCCGCAACCTTCGCCGGGCCGATGGATTTCGGCGCCGACGAGGACGAGATATCGATCCGCGACTTTCAGGCGGCCGCCGATCTCGATCCGAACTATTTCACCAGGGAAGGCTTCGGTACGCTGGTTGCGCGCTTCGGCGCCGATGTGCCGGTGGCACTGTCGACGCCGGTGCGCAAGATCGTCTGGGATGGGCCGGGCGTAGCCTGCGTCACCGATCGCGGTACCATCTGCGCCAAGGCGGTTATCGTCACCGCCTCGTCGACCGGCTCTGCGGCATCTTTGGCGGCGACGTGCGAAAACATGTCGGACGCGCGATGATGACCAATTGGGGCGCTGAGCGGTTCGTGCGCGGCGCCTATGCGGCGGCGCGGCCAGGCCGCTCGCAAGCGCGCGCCACGCTGATGCAGCCGGTGGCGGAAAAGATCTTCTTCGCCGGCGAGCATTTGGCCGGTCCGCTGATGCAGACGTGCGGCGGCGCCAGGCTATCGGGCGCGGCAGTGGCCAAGGAGGTCGTCGCCCAGCTTGCGGCAAAATAGCGTCGGCCGGCAGGAACGTGGGCAGCTGACAGGCGTTTGGCGTTCTCCTGCTCGTATCGTCCTTCGCATTTCCAATGATTTGAGACGCCAATGAAGCTTTTCGACTGCCCG
Organism: Mesorhizobium sp. M0174; assembly: GCF_040322275.1. Lineage (NCBI taxonomy): Bacteria > Pseudomonadati > Pseudomonadota > Alphaproteobacteria > Hyphomicrobiales > Phyllobacteriaceae > Mesorhizobium > Mesorhizobium sp. M0174. Next base: position 48,428 of record NZ_JAMYTB010000013.1, on the reverse strand, counting down.
CATTGCGGCCATCGTCTCTATTTCGAGAACGCGCAATGCCTGAACTGCGCCAGCCTCGTGCTCTACGATCCCGAGCATGCGTGCTTCGCGCTGTCCGGCGGCGACGTCTTCCATTGCACCAATGCCGACGAATGCGCCTGCAACTGGATGGCGGAGCCCGGCCACGCCTTCTGCCGCGCCTGTGCGCTGAACCAGCTGATTCCGGATCTGTCGGTCGACGGCAACCGCCGCCGCTGGATCCGTGTCGAGGCGGCAAAGAAGCGTGCCGTGTATTCGCTGCTCGCCTTCGGCCTGCCGGTCGCACCCAAGCAGAATCCCGGCGACGAGATCGGCCTCGCTTTCGATTTTCTTGCCGATCCGATCGGCGGCGGTCCCGGTGGCGAGCGTATCTTGACCGGCCACGACAACGGCCGGATCACGCTCAACGTCGCCGAGGCGGATTCGGCAGAGCGCGAGCGACGGCGCGTCGAGATGGGCGAGAACTACCGCACGCTGCTCGGCCATTTCCGCCATGAACTCGGCCATTATTACTGGGACCGCCTGATCCGCGACGATCCGCAAAGGCTTGCCGGTTTTCGCGCTTTGTTCGGCGACGAGCGCGCCGATTACGAACAGGCGCTGAAGACCTATTATGCCGATGGCGCGCCGCCCGACTGGCAGCAGCGCCATATCTCGGCCTATGCGACGTCGCACCCATGGGAGGACTGGGCCGAGACATGGGCGCATCACATGCACATCACCGACACGCTGGAGATGGTGCATGCCCTGAATTTCCCGCTCGGCCGGTTGGAGACCGTTGAAGCCAACGAGCTGCCGCGCGCCGATACCGGCGGCAAGTTGCAGCCGGCACCATCGGAACCCGCCCCCAGGCCAGAGCCCTTCGAAAGGATTCTCGAGCGCTGGCTGGTGCTGTCGGAGGCGTCCAACTCGATCAACCGCTGTATGGGCCTGCCCGATCTCTATCCCTTCGTCATCTCGGACGTGGCGGCGCAAAAACTTGCTTTTGTTCACGAGCTTTTGACCGACCTGCCGAAAACGACTGGAACAAATCGTGAGCCGGCCGAAGCCTTTTAGCCGGAACGCATGCGGCTTTGCTTCGTTTTCGGTCCCGAGGGACTGTGAAACGGAGAGAAAACCATGAAACGCATATTGTTTCCGGCGGTGGCCGGAGCGCTCATAGCGATGTCGGGCTCTGCTTTGGCCGACACCGCCGTCTCGGCCATCACCGATCTCAATGTACGCGCCGGCCCCGGCCCGCAATATCCGGTCATCGGTGTGCTCGCGGCCGGCCAGTCGGCGACGCTCGACGGCTGCATCGCCAACAGCAAATGGTGTACCATCGCCGAGGCCAACGGCCAGGGCTGGGTCTATTCCGACTATGTGACGGCCGATTTCGGCGGCAGCCGTGTGGTCCTGACACAGCGTCCGGCCAGCGCCGACATTGCCGTCGTGACACCGCCTGCCGATAGCGCCGAATATTCCGACACCTATACCGGAGCGATCGTTGCCGGCGAGGCGATCGAGCCCATCCGCAGACCGCCGGCCGAGATCCGCACCTATGTCCGTACGCATCGGCTCGAACCGGTCTATCTCGAGGGCGAGGTGGTGACCGGCGCGACGTTGCCTGACACCGTCGAGCTGCGCGAGATTCCGGACTATGATTACCGCTATGTCTATGTGAACGGCCAGCCGGCACTGGTCGATCCAGGCACCAGGCGCATCATGTACGTCGAGCGCTGACAATACAAACAGGGCGGTCACCGTATAGCGGCGGCCGCTCGCACTGCCGACATTGCCACAAGCCGGTACTGCCGCTGCAATACCGGTTTCCACATTGCGGCCGATGTTCTAGACCTTGCGAGCCGAAGCACCAGCCAGCGAGCCCGCGTGACGATCGACCCAACCGCCTTCCAACAGTACCGGCACACCACCAACAACAAGACCACTTTGCCGCGGCTTCTGCTTGGAGCGGTGGTCGTCATCCTGTTCTGGCTCGGAACCACTGCCGCCGTGCTGTTCGGCGGCACATATGCCTTTGCCGTTTGGCAGGCGTCATCTGGCACCGCCCCGCTAGGTGGAGGAGCGGTGCAGGATTTCATGGCCTCTCCTGCGGGCATCCTCGCGGCGCTGGCTTCATTTGCCGGAATCTGGCTCGGCCTTTGGGCTGCAATGGGCTGGATCCATCGCGAAAAGCTGACCGCCCTGATTGGCGTCAGCCGGCGCATTTCTTGGGCGGGGTTCCTGAAAGGGTTGACCGCGGTGCTGATCACCTCGCTGCTTTCCGAGATCCTGCTTTATGGTTTGCAGCCCGACATCGCGCGCGGCGCGATCGGCCTGTCCTGGTGGCTTTTGTTCCTGATCCCGATCGCCACCCTGACCTTTCTGCAGACCTCGTCGGAGGAGATGCTTTTTCGCGGTTATCTGCTCAGGGGCCTGGCGAGCCGGTTCCAGAACCCTTTCATCTGGGCGCTGCTGCCGGGATTGCTGTTCACCTCCCTGCACTGGAGCCCAGGTTCGAGCGCCGCCATCAATGCCTGCGTGCTGGCCTCGATCGCCGCCTTTGCGCTGTTGCTGACCCTTCTGGTCTATGCCACCGGCAATCTCGGTGCCGGCTTCGGCGCCCATCTCGGCAACAATCTGACCGGTTTCCTGCTGATTTCGCACCAGCAAAGCTATAATTCCTTCGCCCTGTTCAACGCCAAGCCGCTCGAATCCGCCGGCTGGACGACTTTAGACGCCGTCCTCATCGCCGTGATCGGCATCGTCAGCACCCTGTTGACTGTTCTGTTGCTTTTGCATCCGCGCTCACCGCTGAAGGTCGAGCCGGATATGCCGCTCGCCGGCGGCGTGCGCTGATGCGCCTTGCCTGCCGCCCCGAGCATATTTGGCGCAAAGCCTGACGAAAGCTTGACTCTGCAGCCGATTTCCTGTCTACACGCCGCGAAATCCGCGACGAGTATTCCTCCGAGCAAACCGACCGGGACGCCGAAACCTCCTTGAGGTGAAGTGCTGTAAATCGATCCCGGAGGCCAACACCCGGCAGCGCTATGCGCCCCCGGGTGCTTTTTGGCTTTGGGCTTTTGCCCGGACCGGCTTTTGCTTGGACAGTTGGCGCGAACGCATTACCTCTCGGGCATCATCCGGGTGCCAGGGAAAAGGAAAAAGAATGTTTGAATCGCTACAGGAACGCACAAGAGGCGTGGAGGGCCATCGGCCCGACAGGGATCAAAATCAATCCAAGGCGCTGTCGCGCGGTGGGTTGACCAATGTTTGAGTCCCTGCAAGAGCGCCTTGGTTCGATCCTGAACGGCCTCACCGGCCGCGGCGCCTTGTCGGAGGCTGACGTCTCGGCGGCGCTGCGCGAGGTGCGCCGTGCGTTGCTCGAGGCCGACGTGGCCCTGGAAGTGGTGCGTTCCTTCACCGACAAGGTGCGCGAGAAGGCCGTCGGCGCCGCCGTGGTCAAGTCGATCAAGCCCGGCCAGATGGTCGTCAAGATCGTCCATGACGAATTGGTCGAGATGCTCGGCGCCGAGGGCGTCGCCATCGATCTCAATGCACCGGCTCCGGTCGTCGTCATGATGGTCGGCTTGCAGGGTTCCGGCAAGACGACGACCTCGGCCAAGATCGCCAGGCGCCTCACCGACCGTCAAAACAAGAAGGTTTTGATGGCCTCGCTCGACACGCGGCGTCCCGCCGCGCAAGAGCAGCTCCGCCAGCTCGGCGAGCAGGTCAAGGTCGCCACATTGCCGATCGTCGCCGGCCAGACGCCGGTCGATATCGCCCGCCGCGCCGTGCAGGCGGCCAAGCTCGGCGGCCATGACGTCGTCATCCTCGACACTGCCGGCCGCACCCACATCGACGAGCCGCTGATGGTCGAGATGGCCGACATCAAGAAGATGTCGTCGCCGCACGAGATCCTGCTGGTTGCTGATTCGCTGACCGGCCAGGACGCCGTCAATCTGGCAAAAAGCTTCGACGAGCGCGTCGGCATCACCGGCCTCGTGCTGACTCGCATGGACGGCGACGGCCGCGGTGGTGCGGCGCTCTCGATGCGCGCCGTTACCGGCAAGCCGATCAAGCTGATCGGCACCGGCGAAAAAATGGACGCGCTGGAGGAATTCCATCCCAAGCGTATCGCCGACCGCATCCTCGGCATGGGCGACATCGTCAGCCTCGTCGAAAAGGCGGCCGAGAACATCGACGCCGAACAGGCGGCGGCGATGGCCAGGAAGATGCAGTCGGGCAAGTTCGACCTGAACGACCTCGCCGGCCAGCTTCAGCAAATGTCGAAAATGGGCGGCATGGGGGGCATCATGGGGATGATGCCCGGTATGGGCAAGATGAAGGATCAGATGGCCGCCGCCGGTCTCGACGACAAGATGTTCGGCCGCCAGCTCGCCATCATCTCGTCGATGACCAAGGCGGAGCGCGCCAACCCCGATATTCTGAAGCACTCGCGCAAGAAGCGCATCGCCGCCGGCTCGGGCACCGACGCGGCCGAAATCAACAAACTGTTGAAGATGCATCGCGGCATGGCCGACATGATGAAGGCGATGGGCGGCAAGGGCAAAGGCGGCGGCCTGATGCGCGGCATGATGGGCGGCCTCGCTTCCAAGATGGGGCTCGGCGGCATGATGCCTGGCGGCCCAGGCGGTCCCGGAGGCGGCATGATGGGCGGCGGCATGCCGGATCTCTCCAAGATGGACCCCAAGCAGCTCGAAGCCTTGCAGAAGCAGGCGCAGGCGGCCGGGCTCGGCGGCATGAAGGGCCTGCCCGGCGGTCTTCCCGGTGGCGGTGGCCTGCCTGGGCTGCCCGGCGGCATGAAATTTCCCGGCCTGCCGGGCGGTGGCGGGCTGCCAATGCTTGGCAAGAATGGCCTCGGCAAGAAGAAGTGAGGGCGCCATGAACGAAGAGAAGGACATGGCGGACGCACGTGCGGCGCTGGCCAATTATCGCGCCTCGATCGACAACATCGACGCGGCGCTGATCCACATGCTGGCCGAGCGCTTCCGCTGCACCAAGGCAGTCGGTGTGCTGAAGGCGGAACATGGCCTGCCGCCTGCCGACCCGGCGCGTGAGCAGGAGCAGATCGCCCGTCTTCGCCAACTGGCCAAGGACGCCCATCTCGACCCGGATTTCGCGGAGAAATTTCTGAACTTCGTCGTCCGCGAAGTGATCCGCCATCACGAGCAGATCGCCGCATCCAACGGCGTGACGAAAACCGGCTGAGGACCAGCCACCAACCGATCAACCAAATCAGAGCTTTTAGGAGAAGAGAAATGCCACTGAAAATCCGATTGGCCCGTGCGGGCTCGAAGAAGCGTCCCTATTACCATGTCGTCGTCGCCGACGCGCGTTCGCCGCGTGACGGTCGTTTCATCGAGTCGCTAGGCTCGTGGAACCCGCTGCTGCCCAAGGACGGCGAACGCGTCAAGGTCGACGCCGAGCGCGTCAAGCATTGGCTGTCGCATGGCGCCCAGCCGACCGACCGCGTGCTGCGCTTCCTCGATGAAGCCGGCATCGCCAAGCGCGAAGCCCGCTCCAACCCGAAGAAGGCCGAGCCCGGCAAGAAGGCGCAGGAGCGCGCAGCCTTGCTGAAGAAGGCGCAGGAAGATGCCGCCGCGGCCGTTGCCGCCGCTGCAGCCGCGCCGGCCGAGGCGGAAGCCGCCAGCGCCGAATAAATCATCTCCACAACCACGAAACGGCGGGCCTTGCCCGCCGTTTTGCTGTTCGTCCGCATGGTGCGGCCCGATCAATAGCCCTCTGGGCAACTCGCAACGTACACACGACCGTTACGATCGCGATAACGGCACTGGCCGCTTTCGCTGGCACGGCCGATCAGCGCACCGGCCAAAGCGCCGGCCGCACCACCGATCACCGCGCCCTTGGTTGGGTTGCCGGCCACCGCAGCGCCGACCGCCGCACCGCCCAGGCCACCAACTGCCGCGCCTTGCTCAGTGCGGGAGCAGGCACCGAGCGGTACCAGCAAGGCCATCAAGATCATCACCTTTTTCATTGTCGTTCCTCTCCAACAGGGTGCCGTCCTCGCCGCTGAACCTCCTAACTCGCAACCAGGCGATTTGATCCAAAGAAGAAGATCGGCTGCCGCCCGGCGCTCTGGCGGCGTGGCCACCATCGAACGGCTTTCGAAGTCGCCGCTATTGGCTGAATGGGAACAACCCGCGCACCCTTGGATCGCGCAGATACAGGCCACCCCAGAGGATGGCGCCGAGATAGACGCCGAACAGTATGTGCGAGAACAAAGGGCTGCCGATCCGCACATGCGTGGCGACGGCGCCGCCGAGATAAGCGGTGAGCAGGATGGCGCCGAGCACCGAGGTGCGCGGCAGCGCGTAAAGCGCTGTCGAGACCAGTCCAATGATGCCGAGAATGCGCGAGACATTGGCATCGGCCGGCCAGCCGAGCTGCACCATGGTCTGGGTGACGGTTTCGAGCGGCGGTAGCTTGATCACGCCGTCGAAGATCATGAACAGCACGACGACGGCGCTGAGCACGCGGCCGGCCCACAAGGCACGCGATGAGACGGGTGCTGCCTGAGACATGGTCATTGATGTTCCCTCCGGTCGTTGTGAGCACTGGCTCCTCCGCCAGCTCGAACCAAGGACGCGGCCCATTACGGCGATCCGACATGCCTCCAGTTCTTTTCACTCCAGCGGCGAACCTTGGGTGTGTACGTTCAGTCAGCAACGAACCTGGCCAAGTCCACCTTGCGGGGTGAGGTGGAGGGCGTTATCGAAAATCCATAGAAGTGTCTTCGAGCGCTCGACGCAGCAGCCGCCTAGTCGCACAACGAAAGCAAATCGATGGCCGGAGAGACCGACCTGAAACAGTTGCTGGCGGCAATGACGCCGGAATTGCTTGCCGGGGTTCATGTGTTCACCACGTTGCCACCCGATGCGCCCGTTCCCGACAGGCTCCACCCGGTGATGCTATTTCGCGAGCGCGAGGGCATGACGCTGATCGTGCATGAAGACCATGCCAAGGCCGCTGGACTGAAAACCGTGTTCCGCTGCCGGATGCTGACGCTGAACATCCATTCGTCGCTGGACGCGGTCGGCTTCCTCGCCGCCATCACCGCACGACTGGCCGCGGCCGGCATCGGCGTCAATCCGGTCTCGGCCTTCTACCACGATCACCTGTTCGTGCCCGCCGACCGGGCGGAGGAGGCGCTGGAGTTGCTGTTGGACCTAGCGGAGGAGAACCGGCTGTGACGCCGGCACCTTGCTGGCCATTTGAGACGCCTGCGCTGCCCCTCATCCTCCTGCCGGAACCTTCTCCCGTGAGCGGGGAGAAGGGCGCTAACGGCCGAAGGCCGAGCCCGCGACTGCGGGCCGCCGGCCTTCCGGCGCCCCCGCGGAGGGCCAGCCGCGATAGCGGCGATACGGCCGTGAGCGAAACTACGCCGCCTTCTTCTTTGGCTGTATCAGCCCGCGCTCGACCAGCAGCTCGGCGATCTGAACCGCATTGAGTGCTGCGCCCTTGCGCAGATTGTCGGAGACGATCCACATCGAAAGGCCGTTGTCGATGGTCGAATCCTCGCGGATGCGCGAGATGAAGGTGGCGTCCTCGCCGGCCGATTCCAGTGGCGTGATGTAGCCGCCGTCCTCGCGCTTGTCGATGACCTGGCAGCCCGGCGCCTCGCGCAGGATCTCGCGCGCCTCATCGGCGGTGATCGGCTTTTCGAACTCGATGTTGACCGCTTCCGAATGACCGATGAACACCGGCACCCGCACGCAGGTCGCCGTCAGCTTGATCTTGGGGTCGAGCATCTTCTTGGTCTCGGCCACCATCTTCCACTCTTCCTTGGTGAAGCCGTCGTCGAGGAAGACGTCGATATGCGGGATGACGTTGAAGGCAATACGCTTGGTGAACTTCTTGACGTCGACGGTGTCGGCGACGAACACCGCGCGCGTCTGCGTGAACAATTCGTCCATGCCTTCCTTGCCGGCGCCGGAGACCGACTGGTAGGTGGCGACGACGACGCGCTTGATGGTGGCAGCGTCATGCAGCGGCTTCAGCGCCACGACCAGCTGCGCCGTCGAGCAGTTCGGGTTGGCGATGATGTTCTTGCGCGTGAACAGCGAGATCGCATCCGGGTTCACTTCCGGAACGATCAGCGGCACGTCCTGGTCGTAACGGAAGGCCGACGAATTGTCGATGACGACGCAGCCCTGCTTGCCGATCTTCGGCGACCATTCCTTGGAGACGTTGCCGCCAGCCGACATGATGCAGATGTCGGTGTCTGAAAAATCATATTGGTCGAGCGCCCTGACCTTCAGCGTGCGGTCGCCGAACGACACTTCCGTGCCTTGGCTGCGCCGCGAGGCCAGCGCCACCACCTCGCTTACCGGAAAGCCGCGTTCCTCCAGTATGTTGAGCATTTCCCGGCCCACATTGCCCGTGGCGCCGACGATCGCAACCTTGAAACTCATCGAAATCTCCTGTCCCTCTCCGCTCGGTTTCTGGAGAAAACCCGCCGGCCGATGCGGGTTTCAACCCCCGGGCCGGACCCGGGAGAGGGTGGTTAGGCCAAGGGAATCAGACCGTTTTGGTGGTCGTTTTGCCGGTTTTTTTGAGCAAGAACGTGATTTTGCTGGAACGAGGAGACGCAGCAACGCGCCCGGCCCAATGGTTCGCATTGGGGCCGGGGATGTCGAAGGCAGAAAGCGCCATCAAAGGGCCGCGCATCGAAAACTATCCCGTTCGGTGCCGGCTTTTACGCGGTTTACGTCTAGAGTCAATCGCAAGCAGGCCGACCCGCCCGCCCTGTACAATGACGGCGGCACCAAGTACGAACGAGCATCGTCTGGCTCGTGGCGCCCGTCTGTGGGCGCTTGCCGACATTTGACCCGTCGCCGGGTATTCAGAATCCGAATTTCGAAAGAGCAAGATGTCCAACTTCGAAGCTATTGTTCCCGCGCTGGCAAAGGCGCTGGAAAAACGCGGCTATGTCGAGCTGACGCCGGTGCAGAACGCCGTTCTCGAGCTTGGCCAGGCCGATGCGCTGGTTTCGGCCCAGACCGGCTCCGGCAAGACCGTCGCCTTCGGTCTGGCTTTGGCGCCGACCCTTCTCGATGGCGCGGAGCGCTTTTCCCACGCGGCGGCACCCCTGGCGCTGGCCGTGGCGCCGACGCGGGAGTTGGCCCTGCAGGTAACGCGCGAGCTGGAATGGCTCTACGAACTGACCGGCGCCACGGTGGCGTCCTGCGTCGGCGGCATGGACATGCGCACCGAACGGCGCGCACTGGAGCGCGGCGCCCATATCGTCGTGGGCACGCCCGGCCGCCTGCGCGATCACATCACCCGCAATTCGCTCGACATGTCGGCGCTCAAGGCAGTGGTGCTCGACGAGGCCGACGAGATGCTCGATCTCGGCTTTCGCGAGGATCTGGAATTCATCCTCGATGCCGCGCCCGCCGACCGCCGCACGCTGATGTTTTCCGCGACCGTGCCGCGCTCCATCGCCACGCTGGCCAAGGGCTACCAGCGCGATGCTGTGCGCATCTCGGCCTCCGGCGAGGAAAAGCAGCATCTCGACATCGAATACCGGGCGCTGAGCGTCGCCCAGGCGGACCGCGAAAACGCCATCATCAACGTGCTGCGCTATTACGAGGCCAAGAACGCGCTGGTGTTCTGCAACACGCGCGCCGCCGTCAACCATCTGACGGCACGCTTCAACAACCGCAACTTTTCCGTCGTGGCGCTGTCCGGCGAGCTTAGCCAGAACGAGCGCAGCCACGCGCTGCAGGCGATGCGCGACGGCCGCGCAAAAGTCTGCATCGCCACCGACGTCGCGGCACGCGGCATCGACCTGCCCAACCTCGAACTGGTCATCCACGCCGACTTGCCGACCAACCCGGAGACGCTCCTGCACCGAAGCGGGCGGACGGGACGGGCAGGACGCAAGGGCGTCAGCGCGCTGATCGTGCCCAACAATGCCCGCAGGCGCACCGAACGCCTGCTGCAAAGCGCCGGCCTTGCGGCGACGTGGGCGAGCCCGCCTTCGGCCGACGACGTCTTGCGCCGCGACGACGAACGCATCCTCGCCGACCCGGTCTTCAGCGAGCCGGTGACGGACGATGAGCGCGGCTTCGTCAACGCGCTTCTCGACCAACGTGGCGCCGAACTGGTGGCGGCAGCCTTCGTGCGTCTCTGCCGCTCCAGCCGCTCGGCGCCCGAGGATCTCTTGGACGTCGCTCCGTTCATGCCGTCGGGCGACAGACCCGCTGGCGACAGAGCCGCCCGCCGCGACGAGGCACCGAGCCGCCGCGACGATTTCGGCGACAGCGTCTGGTTCTCGCTGTCGGTCGGACGCCGGCAGAACGCCGAGCCGCGCTGGCTGATCCCGATGCTGTGCCGGGCAGGCGGCATTTCCAAGCGCGAGATAGGCGCGATCAAGATGCAGCCGGAGGAAACCTTCGTGCAGATCGCGGCGGACTGGGCCGAGCGCTTCCTCGCTGCGATCGGTCCCGACCGCAAGCTGCAGGGCAACATTGCGGTCAAGCGGCTGGACGCTACGCCGGATTTGTCGCGAGCCGGCTATCAGGAACCGCGGCCCGACAAGAAGCCGCATCGCGGCAAGCGCACCTTCGATCAGCACGCGCCCAAATTCGAGAAGCGCGCACCGGCCGACCAGCGCCCGGCATTCGAGGCGAAGCCCTGGGCCGGGAAACCGGCCAAGGCGAAGTTCGAAGGCGGACCTGCGAAACACAAGAAATCGAAGAAACGGCCGGGGTAAATAGCCAGCACTCTCCATTTCCGCACGCCCCTTGCGGTCTGCCGGAACTTTGCACAGTCTGGGGCGGGGAAATGGGGGTGGGCAGGACATGCGCGGCGAAGTTCTTCATTACGACGAAGACCAGGGTTTTGGTTTCATCACCGGAGCCGACGGCAACCGCTACACTTTGGCGCGCGAAGATTTGCGCCGCGAAGCATCGGTTGCCGGAGGTACGACCGTCGAATTCCAGCCGGCTGGCGGACGGGCACGCGATGTTTTTTCGATCCGCGTCCAACCTCGCAGTGCGCCTGCCGACGCCTCCACTGCAACCGCCGTGCCATCTCAGGCCGGCAATGCGCCAGCGGCACGTCAGCCGCAACATTTCGGCCGTTCCGCTGAACAAAGTCCGGCCGAATCCGCCGGCCTGTGGAACTATTTCTGGCTGGGTCTGACCGAGAATTACTTCAACTTCGCCGGCCGTGCCCGCCGCAAGGAATATTGGGGGTATTGCCTGTTCTGGACGATCGCGCTGATTGTGGTCATAGGCATCGGCGTCTTCATCGACGACGCCATGGGCAATCTCGACAACAGTGAATTGCCGGCAGTGACGGTCGGCCTTTTCGGCCTCTTTCTGCTGGCGACAGCCCTGCCGTGGTTCGGGCTGAACGTGCGTCGCCTGCACGACATCGGCCTGACCGGCTGGCTCTTCCTGCTTTTCCTGATCCCGACCTTCGGCACCGTGATCATCCTGATCTTCGCGCTGATCCCGACCCAGCCGCGTGAAAACCAGTGGGGTCCGGTGCCGGCAGGCGTCAGGGTTTAGCTGGCGCCGTGCCTAGCAGCCGCTCCATTCGCACATGTGATGCGTGCATATTGCAATTGAAAACAACCTTGGATAGTATCCGTACGGCACAGTATTTGGGGGCAAGCAGTGCGCGGCGCGATTTATCATTATGACCAGGATCAGGGTTTCGGATACATCAATGGAGCCGACGGCAAGCGTTACATCGTCGGGCATGAGGATCTGAGTCCCGGCGTGGCGTTGGTCAGAGGCGCACCCGTCGAGTTCCAGCCGGACCATGGGACTGCGCGCGCCGTCATTGCAGGAAGGCCAAGGGCTGCCGAATCCCGCAGCCTCATTCCCAACGGCGTTGAACCTGCCCAATCCACCGGATTATGGGCTTATTTCTGGCGCGCATTCAAAGTGAGACCTGTCAGCTTCACCGGCCGCGCCCGCCGCAAGGAATTTTGGGGCTTTTTTCTGCTCACGCTGATCGTGTTCTTCGCGCTTCTTGCGTTCGGCGTCCTCATCAATGCAGCGATCACAGCTGTCAGAGGCGACCTGGAATTTGGAGCTTTGGGTTATGCGCCAGCCTTCGTGTTCCTGCTACTGACTGTCCTGCCGTGGTTTGCCCTTATGGTACGACGCCTGCACGACATCGGCCTGAGCGGCTGGTTCGTTTTGCTGTACTTCGTTCCCGGCTTCAACACGCTGGGTCTGTTGGCGCTTGGGCTTATCCCATCCAAGGTCGGTGAAAACCTTTGGGGTCCGGTGCCGGCGGGCGTCAGGGTTTGGCGATCGCCTTCAGCGCCTCGCTCGAAAGCCTGAGGAAGACCTTCCGGCCCTGGCGCTCCGCGCCGAGCCCGACGTAGAAGCGCAGCGCACGCTCGTTCCAGTCCTCGGTGGTCAGGTCGATGCGGCCGATGCCTTCGCGCAGGCAATGGCCGGCAAGGAATGCCATCAGCGCTCGACCGACACCGCCATTGCGGGCATCATCGCGTACGAATAGGTCCTTGAGGAACAGCAGCCGCTCGAGATCGATGCCGGGATGCGCGATCGCAACCGAGGCCAGCCCGCAAACTTCACCATCGACGAAGGCGAGCGCAAAATGCGGATAGGCCGGACTTTCGTCGCCAAGCCATTTCTGCGCCGCCGACAAAGCTTGGCTGGCGTCGAGTGGCGGCTGCCGGTAATGCACCGCCATTTCGCAAAGCATGGCGGCGAGTGCGGCGGCATCCCCGGTCGTCGCCCAGCGGACGTCGACCGACACGGGATCAGCCCAGGAACTTGGCGATGATCGCGTCGCCCATCTCAGCGGTGCCGACCTCGGTCATCCCCGGCGAATGAATATCCCTGGTGCGCAAGCCCTGGTCGAGAACGGCGGCGATCGCGCCTTCCAGCCGGTCGGCCTCTTCAACCATGCCGAAGGAATAGCGCATGCACATGGCGAAGGAGGCGATCATGGCGATCGGATTGGCGATGCCCTTGCCGGCGATGTCGGGTGCCGAGCCGTGCACCGGCTCGTAGAGCGCCTTGCGCTTTTTTGTCTTCGCATCCGGCGCGCCGAGCGAGGCGGACGGCAGCATGCCGATCGAGCCGGTCAGCATGGCGGCGATGTCGGACAGCATGTCGCCGAACAGATTGTCGGTGACGATGACGTCGAACTGCTTCGGCCAGCGCACCAACTGCATGCCGCCGGCATCGGCCAACATGTGATCGAGCTTGACGTCGGCATAGCGCGCCTTGTGCGTCTGGGTGACGACCTCGTTCCACAGCACGCCAGATTTCATCACATTGCGCTTTTCCATCGAGGTGACGTGGTTCTTGCGCGTGCGTGCCAACTCGAAGGCAACGCCCGAAATGCGCTCGATCTCGAACGTATCGTAGACTTGGGTGTCGATGCCGCGCTTCTGGCCGTTGCCGAGATCGATGATCTGCTTCGGCTCGCCGAAATAGACGCCGCCGGTGAGCTCGCGCACGATGAGGATATCGAGCCCTTCGACCACCTCCTGCTTGAGCGAGGAGGACGCCGCCAGCGCCGGATAGCAGATTGCCGGCCTGAGATTGGCAAACAGCTCCATGTCCTTGCGCAGCCGCAGCAGACCCGCCTCCGGGCGGACCTCGTAAGGCACCGCATCCCATTTCGGTCCGCCGACGGCGCCGAACAGCACCGCGTCCGCGGCCATCGCCTTGGCCATGTCGGCGTCGGAGATCGCCGCGCCATGCGCGTCATAGGCGCAGCCGCCGACAAGGCCCTCATCGGTGACGAAATCGCTGCCGAGCCTGTCGTCCATGGCGGCGATCAGCTTCTTCACCTCGGCCATCGCCTCGGGGCCGATGCCGTCGCCGGCAAGCAGGAGAAGATTTTTCGAAGCCATGAGAACCGTCCCGATTGTTTAGCGCATGAACGCGGCCTTGCTAAACGCCAAGCAGCCGGCGCGCAAGCCTGCGGTTCATAGCATCGGACCCAAAAGTGGAAACCGGTTTGGCAGAATCCGATGCTCAAGCCAAAACGCCTACAGATGCGAAAGGATATTGACCAGCCTGCCGAACGGGTCGCGTACGAAGAAGCGCCGCACGCCCCAGGGTTCGTCCGCCGGACCGTATTCGATGGCAAAGCCGGCCGTCCTCATGCTTTCAAGCGCGGCATCGACGTCGTCGACTTCGATAGAGATGTCCGGCACCGGCGTTCCTGATCCCCCTTCGGCCATGAAACTGACCTGCATCGTCTCTTGCGAGCCGTAGGTAGCGATCCAGCCCATATCCATCTTGAGATCGAGGCCGAGCACATCCTGATAGAAGGGTTTTGCCGCCGCGATATCCTGCGTGTCTATGTTTGCAACGATGCGCCTGACCTTCACCATGGGCCGATCCTCGTGCTAACCGTGTCGTTGTCGCAACCGTGACAGGCATCAGGCTGTGCGCCGCAGCGCCGTCACCTCGATCTCGATCTTCATCTCCGGCTTGTTGAGCTGGCACACGATCATCGTTGCCGCCGGCCTGATCTCGCCAAAGGCCTCGCCGAGGATCGGGAACACCACATCCACGAAAGCCGCATCGGTGATATAGTAATGTGCCCGCACCACATCGGCCATCTCGAAGCCGCCGTCTTGCAGTGCCTTGGCGATGGTAGAAAGGCAATTACGCGTCTGTGCCTCGACCGTCTCCGGCATCGTCATAGTGGCATAATCGTAGCCGGTCGTTCCGGACACGAAACACCAGTCGCCCTGCACCACGGCACGCGAATAGCCGGCGGTCTTCTCGAAGGGCGAACCGGTGGAGATCAGTTTTCGCATGGGCGGCCTCGTTGGGTTGCTGAGCGTCGTCTAGCAGAGGGGGCCGGGCGGGCCATGAGCCAAGCTAGGCAAATTGTTGTCACGAGGCGGCAAGACGCTAACCTTGGAGATTGGCCGGAGCATCTATCCGTCGTCATCCTATGGCGGAGCAAGGAGCGTAGCGACGCAGCGTAGACCATAGGATCCATGCCGAGACATCATGGCTTTGCCACGGTGCAGAATTTCTGCTCAGCCGCGCCTTCCGACAACGGTCGCGGCATGGATCCTCGGGTCAAGCCCGAGGATGACGAATGCGCAGTGCGACCCCTTGTCGAAACCTTAATTCGCCGACCCCAGCGCCTTGTCCAGCGCTTCCTTGACGTCGGCCGGCCATGTACTCACCGCCGGCCACGCGTCCGGCTCGGGCTTGTCGCCGCGGCGGGCGAAATAGAGCTTATGGTTGACCGGGTCGACGGCCATGAAACCGTCATTGCCGCCGCAATCATGCGGCACGCAGCCGCTGGCAAAAAAGGCGCCCGAAGCGGTCGCCTCAGTACCGCCGCCGACCAGCAGGCTGGTCGCCATGTCGGGCATGTCCTTGCCGAGCAGCGTCTCGGCTAGCCTGTAGACGGCCTCGTTGTGAAAGGCATCAATGATGTTGTCGTATTTCGACGGATCGACGTCTTTCCAGTCGGTGCCCGGCTCCGGCATGTAGGTCAGAATACCGGACGTCGTCAGCCCGTCCGTCGGCGACCATTGCAGCGCCGGCTTGGAATCGCCCGGCAAAAGATAGGGTACGAAATAGATGGCGCTGTCGGAGATCGCGGCCGGCGGTGCGCCGCATTCATCCTGCTCGACCGTGGTCGTCTGGATCGTGCCGCCTTCCGGCTTCCACACGATCACCTTGGCCGGGCCGCATTGATTGCCGCCGTCGCCGACATCGACCAGCGCCACCTTGACACCGCCGACCTCGACGACCTTGTCGAAGAAGACGTCGTAATTGCGCGCCAGTTCCTTGCCGTCGAAGGCGAGCATCCGTTCCCCGTACTCTTCCTCCTGGGTGATGGTCAGCTGGCCGCCCTCGAACGGGATCGGCGCCTGTTTGTCATTGTCGGCTAGGGCCGCATTGCTCAACGCGCCCTGGTCGGCGGCCCCGCCGGACGCATCGTCAGCCGGCACGAGCACTATGTCGGTCTGTGCATGCGCGCCTGCCACCGGCATCAGAATCCACGCCAGCGCGCAGGCCCCGGCCAGAAGCGAACGTATCATGACTGTCCCCTCCGTTCAGCCGCCACGAACCCGGTCTGTCGCGACCAGGTCATCGTACCGCTCAGGCCCAGGGTCGCTCAGCAGCATTCTTCTTCTCGAACGAAGCGATGGCGCCGGCCTTCTCCATGGTCAGACCGATATCGTCGAGCCCGTTGAGCAGGCAGTGGCGCTTGAACTCGTCGAGGTCGAACTTGACCACGCCGCCGTCCGGCCCGCGGATTTCCTTGGCCTCGAGATCGATCGACAGCGTCGCGTTGGAACCGCGCGAGGCATCGTCCATCAGCTTCTCCAGGTCTTCCGGGCTGACGGTGATCGGCAGGATGCCGTTCTTGAAGCAGTTGTTGTAGAAAATGTCGGCGAACGAGGTCGAGATGACGCAGCGGATGCCGAAATCGAGCAGCGCCCACGGCGCATGTTCCCGGCTCGAACCGCAGCCGAAATTGTCGCCGGCGACCAGGATCTGCGCCTTACGGTAGGCCGGCTTGTTGAGCACGAAGTCCGGGTTTTCCGAACCGTCGTCCTTGTAGCGCATTTCGGCGAACAAGCCGGTGCCGAGCCCGGTGCGCTTGATCGTCTTGAGATAATCCTTGGGGATGATCATGTCGGTGTCGACATTGACGATCGGCATCGGCGCGGCGACGCCGGTGAGCTTGGTGAATTTTTCCATGGTTCTTGCCCGTCTTCTTCTCGTTGCGGGGAATTGCTGGCGCCCGGTTTACACAAAGCCGCGGGCAAATAAAAGGCGGGTGTTTCTGGACTTCCGTCGTCGATCGAAACACAAAACGCTTCAAAACCACCGGCCCATGGTGCACTTTTATCGACATGACAACGCGATCCACGATCCTTTACGCCAGCGAACCGGGCCTCGGCATCGCCGAGTTCCGCCGCGTGCTGGTGGAATCCGGCCTCGGCGAGACACGGCCCGTCGATGACAACACTCGATTGAAGGCGATGTTGTCAGCGGCCAATTTGGTGCTCACCGCGCGTCTCGATACAGAAGGCAAGCCGCTGGTCGGTGTCGCTCGCGGCATCACCGACTTTTCCTGGGTCTGCTATATCTCCGAGCTCGCTGTTTCTGCATCGGCGCAAGGGCTGGGTATCGGCAAGGGTCTGATGGATGAGGCACGCCGGCAACTCGGACCGTCCGTCGCCATCAGCCTGATCTCCATGCCCGACGCCGTCGGCTTCTATGAGCGTATCGGCATGGAGCGCATGCCCAACGCATTCTGGTTCGGCCGCAAGCGCTGAAATCCACTTTCAGCGACCTCAACCTGCGCAGCCTCGGCCAAGGTTCTGCCTCTTGACATGCAACCAGATGGTTGCATATTAGAGTCATGAGCATGGATGCCGTCTTTCGCGCCTTGGCCGACCCGACACGTCGGCGATTACTGGACAGCCTTCATGCAAGGAACGGGCAGACGCTGAACGCGCTGTGCGGTGAGATGGACATGACGCGCCAGGCGGTGACCAAGCATCTGGCGATCCTGGAAGAAGCAAACCTCGTCACCACCATCCGCAAGGGACGCGAGAAGCAACATTATCTGAATCCGGTTCCCATCAACGAGATCGCCGAACGCTGGATCGGCAAATTCGAGCGGGGGCGACTGGGCGCCCTCAGCGATTTGAAGAAACGCCTCGAAAGGGAAGACTGATGAGCAACATTTTCGTTTATGTCACCTACATCCGCACCTCGCCCGAAAAACTCTGGCAAGCGCTGACCGAGCCGGAGTTCCAGCGGCAATATTTCCTCGGCGCCCAGATGCTAAGCGACTGGAAACAAGGTTCGGCGTGGAAGATGGTTTACACCGACGGCCGCGTCACCGACAGCGGCGAGGTCCTCGAGATCGATCCACCCAAGCGCATCGTGCTCAAATGGCGCAACGAGTTCATGCCCGAAGTCAAGGCGGACGGCTACACACGCTGCACCTTCGCCATCGAGCAGGAGGGCGAGATGGTGAAGCTCGCCATCACACACGAGGCCGATGGACCGCACAAGCTGCTTGGCCATGTGGCGAACGGCTGGCCGCTCATCCTGTCCAGCCTGAAGAGCCTGCTCGAAACCGGCAAAGGCCTGTCCCGCCCCGCGTCGAAGGCTTGAGGTTGTTTCGATAGCGAAACGTTTCTGGAGACAGGCGATGTACAGTTCCGCGGTGCACAGCATGACGAATGGCAAGACCGTTATGGCGAGCGCCGATGTTTGCGCGCCGCCCGAGCGGATCTTTGACGCGCTCGTTACACGTGAGGTCGAGCGCTGGTGGGGGTCCGCCGCGACCTACCGGATGACCGGATGGACGGCCGACCTCCACGTCGGCGGCCGCTGGAGCGTCACCGTCGAGACGGCGGCCGGCAGACACCTGCCCGCCAGCGGCGAATTCCTGGAGATCGAAGAGCCGCGCGGGATCGTGCAGACGCGGAGATACGGCTGGGACCATCCGACGCTTGGCCGCCGCGAAACCAAAGTCGCCTGGCTGCTGGAGCCGATCGCCGGCGGCACACGCGTCACCATCTGCCATGGCGGCTTCGCCGGCCTCGCTGCTGCCGCGACGAAGCATGCCGAAGGCTGGGCCCAGGTGCTGGGCTGGCTTCAGGCGTATCTTGGTACGGACGGCTTAGTGGCGGCTTAATCCACCAAGCAACGGTAGCATCCCTTCGGGCTAGCGTTAAATTACATTCAATTCCCGAAACGGCCGCCCATCGGCGATCCGGCTATACCCGAACGCCGAGCAATCCACCGTGCGATAGCCGCCATGCACGATCAGTTCGGCCAGCGCCTTGCCGACCGCTGGAGCCTGCTGCAAGCCGTGACCGGAAAACCCGTTGGCGAAGAGGAAATTACCGACCTCGGGATGCGGGCCGATCACCGCATTCTGGTCGAGCGTGTTGTAGTCGTAATGGCCGACCCAGGCGCGCGTCGGCTTAATCGCCTCGAAGGCTGGAATGCGGGTCGCCAGCACCGGCCAGATCACCTCTTCGAACAGCGGCCAGTCGGGGTCGAAGTCGGCGGGGTCGGCCGGTCCTTCGCCCTCTTCCGGCTCGGCGCCGCCGGTGATGTAGACCGAGCCCTCCGGCCGGACATAGATGCCGCTCGGGTCGACCAGCAGCGGCATGTCGTCATATTTCTCGCGCGCCTCGAAGACGAAGACGTTGCGCTTGCGCGGCTCCACCGGCAGCGCCAGCCCGGCCATTGCCGCCACCTTGCCGGCATTCGGCCCGGCGGCGTTGACGACGGTGCCGGCCTCGAGCCGCTCGCCATTGTCCAGAAATACACCAGTGACGCGGCCGCCTAGCCGCTCGATACCCGTCACCGACGCCGTGATAAAGTCGATGTTCTTCGTGCGCAGTGCCTTGCGGAACAGCATCAGCATCGCATGCGCGTCGAACCAGCCTTCGCCGCTGCGGCCATAGGCGCCGGCGGAAATGCCCTCGACCGACAGCCACGGAAAGCGGCGGACGAGCGCCTCCGCATCCTCGAGCAGGATGTCGGCGCCCTCGGCCATCTGCGCTTCGTGGTT
The DNA here is from genome assembly GCF_040322275.1 of Mesorhizobium sp. M0174. Classification (NCBI taxonomy): domain Bacteria; kingdom Pseudomonadati; phylum Pseudomonadota; class Alphaproteobacteria; order Hyphomicrobiales; family Phyllobacteriaceae; genus Mesorhizobium; species Mesorhizobium sp. M0174. The sequence goes on along the minus strand of NZ_JAMYTB010000013.1, from coordinate 28,853 downwards.
GGCCCGCAGGATAGGCAGCCCGTTTTCGCCGGCAAGGATGAGATAACCGCCTTCGCGAAAGCCGATATCGGCATCCGCGCCAAACTCTTCCCTGAGCCGCCGGAACAGTTTCAGCGTGAACTGCGACAGACGGATGTTTTCCGGGATCGAAAACTGCTGGCGGATGGAGGCGCAGGACAGTGTGGTCGCCGCATGAGAAAATTGCGGGTCGCGCTCGACAAGTGCAATCGAGCCCGAAAACCCTTCCTCGCGCAGATAATAGGCGACCGAGGAGCCGACGATGGCTCCGCCGATGATGACGATGTCATAATGCACCTTTTGGCCCTTCCGATCTGAACCGCCGAGTCACGCCGCCGGCAGGATGATCTCGAAGCGCGTGCCGCTCGCTGAGTCAACCAGCCGGATCGTGCCATCATGCGCTTTCAGGAGGGCCAGCACGATGCCGAGGCCCATACCGGTGCCGCCTGAATCGCGGCGCGTGGTGAAAAACGGCTCGAAGATGCGAGCCTGGTTGCTGGGCGAAATGCCGGCGCCGTCGTCGCTCACCTGGATCGTCGCCTTGCCGTCCGCGCTCGCCGCCGCAACGGAAACGAGCGTTGCGCCATGCCGCGCCGAATTGTCGATGAGATTGGCCAGCACGATTGCCGCGTTCTCGGCCGAGATGCGCAGGCCGATATCGCTGCCGGCCTCGAGGCGCATCGCCAGCCTGTCCTCGGCCGGCAGCAGCGCCAGCGCAGCACCGAGCGACGTGCTTTCGCCGCTCGGCTCGAGATTTTCGGCGCGCGCCAGGTCGAGCAGGCGGCGCACCAGAAGGTTGAGCCGGCCGGCATCGGTGACGATATTGTCCGAAAACCGCCGCCGCTCGGCCTCGTCCATCGCGCTGCCCGAATCGCGCAGCAGTTCGGCGGCCCCCTGGATCGCCGTCAGCGGCGATTTGAGCTCGTGCGAGACGTGGGTGGCAAAGGTCTGGATGCCGTCGGAGCGTGCGTGCAGCTTTTCGGCCATGTCGAGGAAAGCAGCAGAGAGTTCACCCATTTCGCGCGTGCCGTGGTGATCGAGCGGCCTGATCGCCGCGCGGTCGCCGGCGGCGATGCGTTTCGTGCGTTCCATCAGCGCATAGATCGGACGGCTGACGGCGCGCAGGAAGACCAGCCCGATCAGCAGCGCGCCGCCGAGGATGGCGATTGCCGCCAGCGCCACCTTGCCGCGCTCGCCATAGAGATGCTTGACGATGTTGTTCGGCGTCCGCGACAGATAGACGACGCCGGCGACCTTGCCGGAGACCGCAACCGGCATGGCCACGAAGACGCGAACCTTGGTGCCGCGGCTGACCGAATAGAGCGGCGGCGACGGCTGGTCGGGAACCCGCAGCCTGAGCGCGCTGGCGTAGCGGCCGGCAAGCGCTGCGCGAACCTCTTCGACAGCCGCGAGCGACAGGCCGGCCTCCTCACGGCCGGCGATGACCACGCCTCTGGGATCGAGCAGCCGGAAGCCGGCGAGCGTGGTCTTCTGCGTCTCGGCAAGAATGCCCGACAGGCGTGCGCCGATTGCCGCGAAGGCGGGATCGGCGCTGGCCGCGGTGGCCGCGGGCCGGGTCGGCAGGATCCCGTCGGACGCAAGATCGAGGCCCGGTTCGATCGGCTGGTAGGGAGAGGCCCGATCGCTGGTGTTGGGTGAAGGCACGGGTGCGCCTAGCTTTTCCGGGGCAAGGCCGGCCTCGCGAACCTCTTGCGCATAGATCGCGCCAAGGGCGGCGCCTTGGGCGATCAGCTCGGCCTCGGTCTGCCTGATCAGCTGGTTCTCGTAGAGCCGGAAGAAAAACAGGCCGGCCAGCGGCAGCGCCATCACCATGATCAGGATGGCGATGACGACCGTGGCGAGGCGAGGCCGCCATTTGCTGCCAATCAGTTCTTGGGCGCTCACGCGCCGCATCCGCCCAGCCGAAAACCGACGCCGTGCACGGTCTCGATCGCGTCGACGCAGCCGACGGCCGCCAGCTTGGCGCGGATATTGCGGATATGGCTGTCGACGGTGCGGTCTGCGACATGGATATTGGCCGCATAGGCGTTGGCCATCACCATGTCGCGGCCAAGCACATGCGCCGGCCGCGCCAAAAAGCCTTTCAGAATCGCGAATTCGATCGACGTCAGCGCCAGCGGCTTGCCGTCGAAGCTGGCTGTATGGCTTGCCGGAACCAGCAACAGTCTGCCATGCGAGAATTGCCGGTCGTCGGCTGGTTCCGGCGTGGGCCGGGAGCGGCGCAGGATGACGTTGACGCGGGCGACCAGCTCGCGCGGGCTGAACGGCTTGGTGACATAATCATCGCCGCCCATCTCCAGCCCGAGCACGCGGTCGATCTCTTCATCCCGCGCGGACAGGAACAGCACCGGCAGGTCGGATGTGTGGCGCAGCCGCCGGCACACTTCCAGCCCGTCCATTTCCGGCATGCCGATGTCGAGCACGACGAGATCGGGCGCATGGCGCTCTATCGCCTGCAGGGCAGCCGCGCCGTCCGGCACCGCCAGCGTTTTCATGCCGGCCTTTTCCAGCGCGAAGCAGATGATTTCGCGAATGTGCGGGTCGTCGTCGGCGACCAGTATGTGGTTCGGCATCAAATCAGCGGCCCGGCATGAAGGGTTCGGACATCGGAGGAACCACGAACGGGCCACGCCTGTCGAGGGCGCGGTTGAGCCGCCAGTCACGAAAGCTCCAGCCCCGCCAGTTTTCCTGGCCGGCGCGGAAGCGTGCTTCGTCCTGTGCATACCAGCCGGCGAGTTCGCGGATGGAGGCATCCTCCGCGGAAACCGTCCTGCTCTGGTGCTGGACGAAGCGATCGAGCGCTGGCAAGGCGCCGGGCCCGAGCGAGCGCAGGTACCAGACGTCGAGCTGGGTGCCTTGGCCGGTCATTTCGAAGCAATGGTCGACATTGTAGTTGGCGATCAGCGCGGCAAAGTTGATGAACGAGCAGGCATAGAGCGTCGCCGATAGCGTCAGAAGATTGGCGGCAAACAGCCATTCGTTGGACTTTTCGCGCGCGATGCGGGCTATGATCAGGACAAGGCCCGCCGCCACCAGCCCCATCCAGACGAACGCAGCGACACGCCAATAGGTCAGCGCATAGATACCGACATAGAGATCGAGCCGCAGGATCGACGAGACCACCAGGAGGATGTTCTGCGCCACCCAGGCATAAACCAGCCGGCGGATGAGCGGATCGCCGGAGGTCGCACTTCCCGGCCGCAGCGCCGCCAGCACGAAGCCGGCGGCCAGCAGCGCCGTGACGATCAGCGGATAGGCGCCGCGATGCGCGTAGGCGGCATAGGTCAGCCGGTCTGGAAGCGCGATGCCGCCCCACAGATAGGTGGCGTCGAGTGCGCTCTGCACCGCGAACAGGATGTTGAAGACGACGAGCGCGCGGAGGATAGCGGCCTTGCCGAAGACGATGTCCTCGATGGTGGTCCTGGTGGCCGGCGTCGCCGGTGCGCTGGCTGGCGACACCCTGCGGCGGCGGAGAAAGCGCGGCAGGCGCGGCTGCAGAAATGCCCAGACGCAGGCAAGCACGAACAGCCAGAAGGCGAGACGTGGCAGCTGGACGAGGTCGAGCAGTGCCATCAGGTCGATCAGCGAGAACCAATATTCAATGACCGGATTGGCGGCGCCGAACAGCGCGAGGAACACTGCGCCGAGGCCCAGCGGCATGACCCAGACGGCGATCGCCGCAAGGCGCACGCGCCGCCGGCCAAGCCGCCGCGCCGCCGTGCCGCCGTGCGCCAGCGGAAGAAATCAAGGACGAGCCGAAATGGCGTTGCAAGCAGGAACAGCGAGAGTTGGCCGGCAATACGGGCAAGGCCGCGCCGCAACCGTCCGGCCAGTGAAAGCGCGAAGATGGCCAGCCCCGCCAGCGCGATCGAGACGGACAGTGCGCTGACATTTTCCACAAGCGGCAGCAGCGCCATGAGCAGCGCAACCGGCTTGAACCAGAATTTGCCATCGTTGAAGGAGCCGAGAGGATGGAGAGCCATGCTCGCCGCGGCAATCGCAACGCCGAACAGGAAAAGCGTGATGCCCGCCGGTTGGCCATAGAAGAAAAAATCGGCCAGCGCGACGAGCAGGACGGCAACGCCGAAGCGGTTGCAATAGCTCGGCGCCGCCGGGAGGAATACTATCATGATCGGGCTTTCTCGGCGGCTTTGATGCGGCCGGTGGGCGGGGATTTCCGGACGAAAGGGAGGAGGTTTACCGAAGTCCGGGGCGGATCGACGAGCCACCAGCTTTCGCGGCGAAGCCGGTACGGCAGGGACCAACGGGAGTTCGTTTGCTCTTGCATGCCGCCCTTGTCGCATCCGGTCGGGTGGCAAGCGGGGCGGAGACGAGGAGATTTTCCGAAGTTGCGTGCAGTTTTTATGCACGGCTTGCCTCGGCCGGCTGCAGACGGCATAGATCGGAGATGACCACCGAAAGCTACCGCCCGCGCCGCTCGGTGCTTTACGTCCCGGCTTCGAACGACAAGGCGCTGGCCAAGATCCAATCGCTGGCCTGCGATACCGTCGTCATCGATCTCGAGGACGCCGTCGCCCCGGCCGACAAGCCTTCCGCGCGCGAAAAGCTGGTGGCGATTTTCGCCGGCCATTCCAACCGGCGCTGCGAGATGGTCGTGCGCATCAACGCGCTGTCGAGCGAGTGGGGCGGCGCCGACCTGCTGGCCGCGGCAAAATGCTCGCCCGACGCCATCCTGCTGCCCAAGGTCGACACGCCGCGCGACATTCTCGAGGCCGGCGACGTGCTCGACGACAATTTTATCGCCGACGAAGTCAAGCTATGGGCGATGATCGAGACGCCCAGGGCGCTGCTCAATATCGGGCCGATCGCTGAGCTCGGCCGCGACCCGGCCTCTCGACTGGTTTGTTTCGTTGCCGGAACGAACGACCTGGTCAAGGACACCGGCATTCTCGCCACGCCCGATCGGCGCTATCTCGTTCCATGGCTGATGCAGATGGTGCTCGCCGCGCGCGCCGGCGGCCTCGACCTGCTCGATGGTGTCTTCAATGATTTTCGCGATATGGACGGGTTTGCGCGCGAGTGCACGGAAGCGGCCGCCATGGGTTTTGACGGCAAGTCGCTGATCCATCCGGCTCAGATCGAAGCCGCGAACCGCGCCTTTGCACCGTCGCCCGAAGCAATAGCCGAAGCGCGCGCGGTCAAGGATGCCTTCGCGCTCGCCCAAAATACCGGTAGGGCGGTAGTTGCGCTGAACGGCAAGATGGTCGAGCGGCTGCATCTGGCGCAGGCCGAAAAACTGCTGGCGAAGGCCGCCGCTGTTCGCGCATGACTAACGCAACTGACGACAGGATTGAAGAATGAAACTCTACCGTTTTCTGTCCGGTCCGGACGATTCCAGCTTCTGCCACAAGGTGACGGCGGCGTTGAACAAGGGCTGGCACCTGTTCGGCTCGCCGACCTATGCCTATGACCAGGAAGCCAAGACCATGCGCTGCGGCCAGGCCGTGGTGAAGGACATCGAGGGCCAGGAATACGGCCCCGACACCAAGCTCAGCGATTGGTAGGGAGGTTCGCTGAAGCGCTCGTCCTTCGTCATCCTAGGGCGTAGCAGTCGCGAAGCGACGTCGCGGAGTACCCTAGGATCCATGCCGTTACCTCTGCCGAAGGGCACGGCGGATCAGGATTAGTCTAGTGTGATCTACCACCGATCGGGATAGCCCCGTTACCCAGAACGGGATGATGAGCGTTCGGTTCTGCACCGCCGGCGCACTGCATCACTATCACGGCATGGATCCTGGGGTCTGCGCCGCGTCGCTTCGCTCCTTGCTCCGCCCCAGGATGACGAGGAGCGGGGTCGCTCACTCCGCTGCCTCTTCGATCTTCTCCATATCGTCGTCCGACAGGCCGAAATGGTGGCCGATCTCGTGGATCAGCACATGGGTGACGATGTCGCCCAGCGTTTCCTCGTTCTCGGCCCAGTAGTCGAGGATGGCGCGACGATAGAGGGTGATGCGGTTCGGCCCCTCGCCGGTCTGCGGATTCCAGCGCTCGGCGATGCCGCGCCCCTCGAACAGGCCGAGCAGGTCGAAGGGCGTTTCCAGCGAAAGGTCGTCCATGATCTCGTCGGTCGGGAATTCGGCGATCTGAATGACGATCTCGCCGGTCAACTTGCGAAAGTCCTCCGGCAGATGGGCATAGGCCTCCAGCGCCAGGAGCTCGATTTCCTCCATCGTTGGCGAAAGCTGGTCGTGCCAGATGCGTGTTTGGTAGATGCGAGCCATGCTTTGTCCTTTGATCCCGGCATATAGGCTTTCAGGCCGAACTCGGCAAATGGTCGGGCTGCCGCCTTTGCCCCAGGATCATAAGCAGGAATAAATTCAGCGTGTCGTAATTCGCGTACGCACTGAGGAGGTGGTACCGTGCTGAACAAATTTCGAGCCGATGAGTCGACGGAAATGGTGGAAGGCGCGTCCTAGAGTTCCGCGACACCTTTCTTGCCCCTCGGGAAGGTTTGGTGGTCGTGATTGAGGTCTACCTAGACGAATCTGGCACTGACCATGACTCGCAAATTCTTTCCGTATCCGCCGTTTGGGCTTCAAAAGAAGACTGGCAGATCTGGACCCTCGAGTGGATCGTGGCGAAGGCGCCGATAAAAATTCACCACTCGGTCGATTGCCATAACAGGCATGGGGAGTACGAAGGGTGGACCCGTGAAGAGCGAGATAGACACGTCAAGCGCATCCTGCCGGTAGTCAAAAACCACTACATTCGGGGCATTATCGCCGCCGTCGACAGGCGGAAACTGAGCGAGGTCTTGGCTCACAAACATAGCTTAGCCATCAAGCCGGAAGACATGGTACGCGGCTGGTACTACATCTGCCTGCAATGGGCCCTTCGCAGCACGTGGGAGAAACTCGCATCGGAAGGCCACGATAACATCGCATTCGTCCATGAAGCCAACCAGTACAGCGCGGCGGCGACTGAGGCGTTCCAGCAAGTCCAGCGGCATTTTCCGGGAAAATCGGCGACTTTCAATTTCGGCTCAAAAACTAGGCACCCACCGCTTCAATGCGCAGACGTATTGGCATATGAGGGGAACCATCAAATGAGGAATTTTCGCGGTCCCCTACGAAAAACCCTCCAAGCTATCGACCCTAGCTTCAGCCGCTTTAGCTTTCGCAAATATGACGATGAAGAAGTCGATCAAATCGCCGACTTTACCGCCCAATATTTGAGACGCGTCGCTTCAGAATTGGCTTCAGGCTAGAGTCAAAAGCCGCCCCCTTTTTATCAACCCCAGGCTCCCGAGCGGTTTCCTTGAAAAGCTCGGATTGCTCTTTCTGGGAATAAATTCCCCATGACTCCGCTTGACTCTTCGGGCGGCCTCTGGAATCTATAGGAACATAACGGGAACAATTGTGAGTGGAAGCTGACCGTCATGGCGACAAGCGCCGTGGCGCGGGAGACTGTTTTTGCCCTGCGCCGCCAGATCGCGAAGATCGAAGGGACCTTGCCCGAGCGCCTGGAGGCGCCGGCCAGTTCGTCGTTTGACGCGGATGTCCCTCGTCAGAGTCTGACACCCTCTCGGCATCCGACACCCGCTCGGAATCTGACCATTGTCCGGCGCGGCCTCGCCGTGGCGCCGCCCGATGCGTTTTTGCGCACCGGCGCCGAGCGCCTCGATGCTGCGCTGAGCGGCGGCCTGCCGAAGGCGGCGGTGAGCGAGTTTCATGGCGCCGCGACCCGCGATGCCGGGGTCGTTGCCGGTTTTGCCTTGTCGCTCGTCAGCCTGATCCTAAGCCAGGGGCCGCGATTGCCGGTGCTGTGGATCGGCACATCAGAGGTTTTCCGCGAGGCCGGCTTTCCCTATGCCAGGGGGCTTCACGCCTTCTTCGGCATCGAGCCGGAGCAATTGCTGTTTTCCGAGGCGCCAAGGCTGCTCGATGCGCTGTGGATCGCCGAGGAGGCTGCCCGGATGACGGCGCTGGCCGCCGTCATCCTCGAAATCCGCGGCAGCCCGCAGCGGCTTGACCTCACCGCGACGCGGCGGCTGCACGCCCGCGCGCAGAGTGCGGGCCGGCCGCTGTTCCTGCTGCGCCAGGCCGGCGAGCCCGAACCGACGGCAGCGCCCGTCCGCCTCATCCTGTCGGCGGCACCGGCGGCAACGCGTAAGACGCTTGCCGGGCCGCTCGCCGGCTCGATCGGCCGGCCCGCCTTCACCGTCGCCATCGGCAAGAGCCGCACGGCCTTGCCCGGAAAATTCACACTGGAGTGGAACCCCGATGAACGCATATTCGAAGAAAGACGGGGCGAGCAAGGAAGGTCTCAGGAATGGGCCCCAGAACGGCCAAAGAATCCTATCCCTGTGGTTTCCGCATCTCGCCGCCGAGAGAATCCTGCGGCAGCGTCTGGGGCGGTCCTGGCGTTCCCGGCCGTCGGATCACCTGCCGCTGGTGATCAGTCACCGCGACCGGAACGCCCAGCGCATCGCCGCCCTCGACGAGCGGGCCGAGGCGCTTAATCTGAAGCGCGGCATGGGCATAGCCGACGCACGCGCCATGCATCCCTCGATCGACATCGTGGAGGCCGATCCGGAGGCCGACCGGCGCCTGCTCGAAGGCCTCGCCGACTGGTGCGACCGCTATACCCCGCTGGTGGCGCTTGACGGGACCGACGGCCTCTATCTCGACGTCACCGGCTGCACCCATCTTTTCGGCGGCGAACGCTCGATGCTGGACGATATCCTGTCGCGTTTTTTCCATCAGGGCTTCGATGTCCGCGCCGGGCTTGCCGCCACGCCTGGGGCTGCCTGGGCGGCGGCGCGGTTTGCTGGCGACCGCATCGTGCCCGATGGTAAGGAGGAAGCGCTTCTCGCGCCCTTGCCGCTGGCGGCGCTGCGCATCGACCCGGAGGTACGCGCCAGCCTCGAAAGCGTCGGCCTGCGCACGGCGGGCGCCGTCATGGCGGCACCGCGCGCGCCGCTGGCCCGCCGCTTCGGCGCATCGCTGCTCTTGCGTCTCGACCAGGCGCTTGGCCGCCTCGAGGAGGCCGTGTCGCCGCGCCTGCCGGTCGCACCGCTTTCGGTCGAGCGTCACCTTGCCGAGCCGATCATGCTGACCGAGGACATCGAGCGGCTGACCGGCATGCTGGCGACCACCTTGAAGAGCGACCTCGAGCGTCGCGGCGAGGGCGCAAGGCGGCTGGCGCTGCTGCTTTTCCGCGTCGATGGCGGCGTCAGCCGCATCGCCGTCGGCACCTCGCGGCCTCTGCGCGAGCCGCGGCTGATCCAGAAATTGTTCCACGAAAGGCTTGCCGCGCTCGAACAGGATATCGACGCCGGCTATGGCTTCGATCTCGTGCGCCTTTCGGTGCTGACCGCCGCCGCCTTCGACATGCAGCAGGCCGACCTTGCCGGCGAGACGAGCGACGACGGTGCCGATATCGCGCTTTTTGCCGACCGCATCCGCGCCCGGCTCGGCGAAGGTGCGGTCTTGAAACCGGTCGCCGTCGAGAGCCATCTGCCGGAGCGCGCCGTCGCCACCCTTCCCTTCGCGGAAGTGCCGCAGAGAACCTCGCCGCCGAAGCAGCCGGACAAGGCGAAGGACGCTCCCACGACCGTCTTCCAGCCGGAACGGCCGATCCGGCTTTTCCGTGCGCCCGAGCCGATCGAGGTGCCGGCCACCGAAATGCCGGAAGGCCCGCCTTTGAACTTCCGCTGGCGGCGCGCGCTCTACCGGGTCGCGCGCGCCGAAGGGCCGGAGCGCATCGCGCCGGAATGGTGGCGAGGGGCGGCGGGACGAGAAGATGCCCCGACCCGGGATTATTTCCGCATCGAGGATGCCGACGGCCGCCGTTACTGGCTCTATCGCCAGGGCCTTTACGGCGCCTCTCAAGTCCCGCCGCGCTGGTTCATGCATGGGATCTTCGCATGAATGCGCTGACGGCCATCCCCTATGCCGAATTCGGCATTCAGTCGAACTTCTCGTTCCTGCGCGGTGCCTCGAAACCGGAGGAGCTGGTGGTCGCGGCAAAATTCCTGGGGTTTTCGGCGATCGGTCTCGCCGACCGAAACACGGTGGCGGGCGTGGTGCGCGCCTGGCAGCAGGCCAAGGTGGAGGGTGTTTCCTATCATCCCGGCTGCCGCCTGGTTTTTTGCGACGGCACGCCGGACATCCTCGCCTACCCGCAGGACCGCAAGGGCTGGGGTCATCTGTGCCGCATGCTGACGCAGGCCAATCTGCGCGACGAGAACGAAAAGGGCGCAGCGCTTCTCAAACAGAGCGATCTTCTCGAATGGGGCGATCTCCTGTCGCTGGCCATACTGCCGGATCTGTCGGCGGACGCGGAAGCTGGCCTCGAACTGATTAGCCGGCTCAGGGATCGCTTCGGCGAAAACCTGAGGCTGGCGGTTTCGCCGGATTACCGCGGTAACGACCGCTTCCGTATCGAGCAGGCGGCGGCGATGGCCGAGCTGGCCGGCATCCCGCTGATGGCCACCAACGACGTGCTCTACCATACGTCGGAACGGCGCCCGCTGCAGGACGTGCTGACGGCGATCCGCCTCAATGTGCCCGTCGCCGAGGTGGGGCTGGAGCTGGCGGCCAATGCCGAGCGTCACTTAAAGCCGCCGCTGGAGATGGCACGGCTTTTCCGCAGGCATCCGCAAGCGCTGGCGGAAACGCTGCGTTTTGCCGGCGAGCTGACCTTCTCGCTCAGTGATCTGCAATACAACTATCCCGACGAGCCGACGGAATCGGGCCTCGGGCCGCAGGCCGAGCTGGAAAGGCTGGCCAAGGAGGGGGCCGCCATCCGCTACCCCTCGGGCGTGCCCGCTTTTGTGACGCAACGCATCGAGGAGGAGCTCGCCCTGATCGAGCGCCTGAACTACGCGCGCTATTTCCTGACTGTCCACGACATCGTCAAATTCGCCCGCAGCCAGAACATTCTCTGCCAGGGGCGCGGCTCCGCCGCCAACTCGATCGTCTGCTTCTGCATCGGCATCACCGAAGTTGGCCCGGACAAGATCGACACGCTTTTCGAGCGCTTCATTTCCGAGGAAAGAAACGAACCGCCCGACATCGACGTCGATTTCGAGCATGAAAAGCGCGAGGAGGTCATCCAGTACATCTATTCCAAATACAGTACCAAGCGCACCGCGCTGGCCGCTGCCGTCGTCAGCTACCGGGGCCGCTCGGCGATGCGCGAAGTGGCCAAGGCGATGGGCCTGTCGGACGACGTCCGCAGCGCGCTGTCCAGTTCGATCTGGGGCTGGTCGACCTCGGAACTCGGCGAAAAGGAGACAAAAGCCGGCGGCCTCGATCAGACCGATCCATCGACAAGGCACGTGATCGAATGCGCCAACGAGATCATGGGCTTTCCCCGTCATTTGTCGCAGCATGTCGGCGGTTTTGTCATCACCAGGGACCGGCTCGACGAGATCGTGCCCATCGTCAAGACGGCGATGGACGAGCGCAAGATGGTCGAGTGGGACAAGGACGACCTCGACGCGGTGAAAATCCTTAAAGTGGACGTGCTGGCGCTCGGCATGCTGACCTGCCTGCAGCGCGCCTTCACCCTGCTCCGGGATCATTATCCGGAGGCGCGGGACGATTACGGCCAACCCTATGTGCTGGCCACTCTGCCTGCCGAGGACAAGCGTGTCTACGACATGATCTGCCGCGCCGACACGATCGGCGTCTTCCAGATCGAATCCCGCGCGCAGATGTCGATGCTGCCGCGGCTGCGGCCGAAAAACTTTTACGATCTCGTCATCGAGGTGGCGATCGTGCGGCCCGGCCCGATCCAGGGCGACATGGTCCATCCCTATCTGCGCCGCCGGCAAGGCAAGGAAAAACCCGAATACCCCAAGCCGGAACTGGAAAAAATCCTCGGCAGGACGCTGGGCGTGCCGTTGTTCCAGGAGCAGGCGATGAAGATCGCCATCGTCGCCGGCGGCTTCAGGCCGGGCGAGGCCGATGAACTGCGCCGCGCCATGGCGACGTTCAAGCGCACCGGCACGATCGGCAATTACCGCAAGAGAATGGTCGACGGCATGGTCGCCAAGGGCTACGAAAAAGACTTCGCCGAGCGCTGCTTCAAACAGATCGAAGGCTTTGGCGAATACGGCTTTCCCGAAAGCCACGCCGCCTCCTTCGCCCTGCTGGTCTATGCCTCCTGCTGGTTCAAGACCTTCTATCCCGACGTGTTCTGTGCCGCGATCCTCAATTCCCAGCCGATGGGGTTTTACCAGCCGGCTCAGCTTGTCCGCGACGCGCATGACCACGGCGTCGAGATCCGCGACGTCGACGTCAATTTTTCCGGCTGGGATTGCGCCTTGGAGAAATCGCCTTTCGATCCGGATCGTATCCTTGACCGCCATGCCCAGATGCGCGGCGTCATCCGGACCAGCCATGCCGTCCGGCTGGGTTTTCGCCAGGTCAAGGGCCTGTCGAAGGAGCGCATGGAGACCTTTGTGCTGCGACGCGGCGACGGCTACGCATCCGTGCGCGATGTCTGGCTGCGCTCGGGCCTCAACGTCGACGAGATCGAAAAACTGGCACAGGCCGACGCTTTCCGCTCGCTTGGATTGAACCGCCGCGACGCTCTATGGGCGGTCCGCGCGCTCGACGGCAAGAGTGCCGCCGAAAAGCTGCCGCTGTTCGATCAGCCGGCGATCCGCTTGCGCGATCTCGAGCCTGAAACCCGGCTCCCGGCAATGCCGCTCGGCGAGCACGTCGTCCACGACTACCGCTCGCTCGGCCTGTCGCTGAAGGCGCACCCGGTCGCCTTCCTGCGTCAAAGGCTGGATCGGTCCGGCGTCACGCCCAATGCGCGGCTCGGCCAGGTGCGGGACGGCCGCCGCGTTTCGGTCGCCGGCCTCGTGCTGGTGCGGCAGCGGCCGGGCAATGGCAAGGCGATTTTCCTGACGCTGGAAGACGAGAATGCGGTCGCCAATATCATTTTCTGGGAAAGAACCTTCAACCGCTTCCGCCCCATCGTCATGGGCGCGCGTTTCATCCGCGTCACCGGCAAGCTGCAATCGGAATCGGACGTCATCCATATCGTCGCCGAGAAGGTCGAGGATCTGACGCCGTGGCTGTCGGTGCTGCTCGAGGAGGCAAGGCTTGTGGATGAACCTTCGAGCGGCCCCGAGGAGAAGCGGCCCGATAGCATCGCGCAAACGGAACTATTGGGAAAGGCAGAGAAGGTCATGCCCAAAGGGCGCAATTTTCAGTAGAACATGGCTGGCTATTGGCCTCTTCTCTTCGTCAGGCCGTTCCGCCCAGGCGCGGTGGCGTGGGCACGGCATCGTCAATGGTGATCGTACGTGCCTCCGAGGGCAGCATGATCGGAATGCCGTCCCGCACCGGATAGGCAAGCTTTGCCACCCGCGAGATAAGCTCGCCGCGCTCCGGATCCCAGGCAAGCGGCCCCTTGGTCAGCGGGCAGGCCAAGAGTTCCAGCAGCTTGGGATCGACAGTCCTGTTCCCGTCACGTCCATCCGCCATTCGATCCATCCTTTCCACAAGGCGACCGCTTCAGGTTTTTGCGCGTGGCCTCCCCTTCTCCCTTGTGGGAGAAGGAGGGCCAACCTACTGCAAACTCGAACCGAAATCCTCATTGTCGCGCGCCAGCGCCATTTCGGTGATGGCGATCAGGGTCTCGGCGCGTGTCTTCAGATCGGCCGCTTCGAGCAGCGCCTGTTTCTCGGCCGGCCCGTAGGGTGCCATCATCGACAGTGCGTTGACCAGCATGGCGTTTTCGGCGCGGCTGACGCTCTCCCAGTCGGCCTCCAGATCGTTGGCCTGCAGATAGGCGCGAAACGCTTTCAGCAGCGCCGGCCGGTCGATCTCGGCGTCTGCCTGCTCCTCGTCGAGATCGGCGAGAAAAGGTGCCAGCCGGCACTGGCGGAACGGCGTCTTGACCGTGAGTTCCTGAACAATGCGGAACCGGCACACGCCCTGCAGCGAAATCAGGTAACGGCCGTCGCCGCTCTCGGACAGCGCAATGATGCGCCCGGCACAGCCGACATTGCAGAGCTCCGGCTCGCCGTCTGGACGCAGCGCACCGTCGAGGCTGGGCTGGATCATGCCGATCAGCCGCGGCCCGGCGATCGCTTCGTCGACCATCTGCAGATAGCGCGGCTCGAAGATGTTGAGCGGCATACGGCCTCCCGGCAACAGCAATGCGCCCTCAAGCGGAAAGATCGGCATGGTCGACGGTAAGTCCGCAGCGAGCCGGTAATGCGCGTTTCCCGCCTGCACCTCAATCCTCCGATCGCTTTGTCAGGAAGCGCACCAAATCCGTCTCCTCCCGGCCGGCACAAGGCGCAACACCGGAAACCTGAAATCGAACGCCGTCCGAAAACCTAATCTGGCGCAGCTGCCGCCCACCGCAAGCCCGCGCGACAAAACAGTCTGCGCCGGCTCAGGAAAACAGCAGCGACGACAATTTGCGCCGTGCCGACAGCGTTGCTTCGTCGGTCATGCCCCATGCCTCGAAGAGCTGCAGCAACTGGGTTCTGGCGCCGTCGTCGTTCCACGAGCGGTCTGCCTTGATGATCGCCAGCAGATTGTCGGCCGCCGCCATGCGATCACCCTTGCCGTTCTGGATCATGGCAAGCTCGAACCGTGCCTGGTGATCCCCGGGATTTTCGGCCAGCCGCCGTTCCAGTTCCGCCGGATTGCCGAGCACTGCTGCTTGCGCGGCGAGCGCCATTTTGGCCCGCAGCGCGGCGAGCTGGGGCGCATCCTTCTTCGCTTCCGGCGCCCGCGCCAGCACCGCCTCGGCACCTTCGGCATCGCCGGCCTCGAACAGCAGGTCGCCCAAGCCGGCGATCGCCTCGATCGTCTCCGGCGCCTGTTCCAGGATGGCATCGTAGATGTCGGCCGCTGTCTGCACATCCCCGGCGTCGCGCGCCTCGGCAGCCGCGGCCAGCGCTTCGGCCACTTGCGGCGCGCCACCGTTCTTGCCGCCAACCTTCTGGATGAATTGCGTGATCTGGCTCTCGGGAATGGCGCCCATGAAGCCGTCGACCGGCTGGCCGTCCTTGAAGGCAATGACCGCCGGTATCGACTGGATGCCAAGCTGGCCGGCGATCGACGGATGGTCGTCGATATTCATCTTGACCAGCTTGACCTTGCCGCCGGCGGCTTTCACCGCCTTCTCCAGCAGCGGCGTCAATTGCTTGCAGGGGCCGCACCACGGCGCCCAGAAATCGACCAGCACCGGCTGGCGACGCGATTCCTGGATGACGTCTGCAGCAAATCCAGCGGTCGTTGTGTCCTTGATGACGTCGGCCGGCGCCTTCGCAAGCGCGACCTTCTCACGCGCGGCATCGGTGCCGCCATATTGCACGGTGGTGGCATACTGGCGGCCATTGCTGCCAAATGGGCCGCCAAAGGGGTTGCTATCGCTCATCTCTCGTCGCCTTTCGGTCGCGCCGCCGGCCAAGGGACGGGCGCAACATCCTTCTTTAGAACCCGGTTTCAGTCACCCCGGTCTTAGTCACCCATGTGGCGATCATGCCGAGACTTTCAAGATAACAGCATCATGTCCGGTTGCCTCGACGAATTTGACCAGGTCCGCGGCAGCGATGGAAGTCGTCGCTTCATTGGTCAGCGGGTGGGCATTGACCACCGCATGGCTCATCAGCTTCTCGTCCAAAACGACCTTGACCCTTCGCTCGGTGTCGTTGATCAGCCCGAACACCGTGACCGCGCCCGGGACGACGCCGAGAAGCTCCATCAGCATCTCCGGCCGGCCGAAAGACACGCGCCCCGCAGCGCCGATCAGATGGTGGATCTGCTTGAGATCGACCACCGCCTCCTCGTCGACGCTGACCAGGAAGAAATTGTCCTTCTTGTCCTTGAGGAACAGGTTCTTGGTGTGGCCGCCGGCAATCTCACCGCGCAGCGCCTGCGAATCGGCGACCGTGAACAGCGGCGGATGCCGCCGCGTCGATACCTCGATCCCGAGTCCGGCAAGAAAGGCGAAAAGTTCGGCTTCGGTCTTCGGCATCGGTCTTTCTTCTGGTGGCCCGCTTTCAACGGCTTGTTTGGCTAACGCCGTTTACGGCCAATGATGCGGCCAAGACAAGTCCGTCGCGCAACGCGGGGGGTGATTGCCTTGCGACGTCCGGAGGAGCGCTTCTCCGCATTGCCGGCGAAGCAAAAAAGCCTGCGAATTCCCTGTTGCAATCGCCGCGCTCTTCAGCCATATAGGCGCGGCTTGCGGCCCAAAAGCCGCGCGAGCGGGTGTAGCTCAGGGGTAGAGCACAACCTTGCCAAGGTTGGGGTCGAGCGTTCGAATCGCTTCACCCGCTCCATTTCTCTCAAGGGAAATCAAGCATCGAAAAGCCGCGGTCCGCCGCGGCTTTTTCGTTTTTGCGCGCCAACAGGGCGCAGCGCGCCGAATCGGCTGGCCGCGCGCGCAAGTTCATTTGCCACGAGATTCATCCGCAGACCGCTCAGGTGCTTTTGAGCGTTCCGTTCATTCCGTTCGGGTAGAAGCCGCCCTTGCTGACGCCTTTCTGGTCGGTCAGATAGACGATCCGAAGCACTTCTTGCGGCGTCCTCGTGAAGGCGATTGCATCCGGGGTCGATGGAACGATATTGGCTTTGCCGTCCACTCGGATGCCCTGGTCCTTGTCTTCCGGTCCATCGATCTTGTCGCGGGCGTCGGAAACCGCATTGGCGGCCTTCCAGGCATCCTCGCCCATTCGGTAAAGCGACGATCGCGCCATCCCCATGTGGTAGGCCTCAACGGCCAGAATGCCAGCGGCGGCGGCCTGGAAATCCTTGTTTTTCAGAAGGGGCGCGGCGCCGGCATAGGCAGTGACGCCGACATCCTCGAACAGCATGCCGCCGAGCACGAAGTTCATCTGGTTGCCGAAAGGATCGAAGTCCGCTCCGAGCCCCGCCGCCTTGGCAACCGCCGCAAAGCCCGCATCGAAATCGATTGCCGGCCGGTCGACGGCATCGCTTCCAAGTGTCTTGCGATAGAACCTGACATGGGCAAGTTCGTTTTCGGCGACCTCACGCATGAACTCGCCGATTGCAGGCGTGTCAAAGCGAACCTGTTTGCCGCCAGCCACAGCGCCGGCCTTCGGGCCGGCATCCGAGTCATCGATCCCTTTTCCGGTTGTGCCGCGCAGGTAATATTCGGCTTCCATATGTTCGAGATTGAGGGCGAACCGGAAAATGTCTTCGTCTTTGACCTCATCCTGCGCATAGGCGCGGGAAACCGGGGCAAGCCCGGTGGCCGAAGCGAGCGTCGCTCCCAGGCCAAACTGCAATGCGCGGCGGCGTGAAACACGAAATGCAGGCGTGACGCGGATCATGGCTTCCTCCCAAAAGCCCGCCGGCATCAAACATTTTGGCACCTCAAAAGCGGGCCTGCGCTCCCAACTTCACGAACTGTGGAATGTTCCTCAATCGCCTTAAATGATCTCGCCGGATGGCGAGCACCGAGGTTTCCTCGATTGTAACCTCATGTCAGCCGACGCACATGCGCTGTAGCGGCGCTGGATCTGACGGCAGCAAAATCCAGCCGTTGCTGTCGATAAAATTCAGGACTTTTGCGTGCCGGTTTCGGACCAAGGTCCATCTTGCAGAATACTGTATTTGAACAAAGCTAGTAACAGCCGGCTTTCACATTGGAAGTCCTGACGTTTTTCATCTGGAACCCATCCTGGCGGGAGGGCGACTCGAAGGAGGAACTATGAAAACGCGCACCTGTCTATTCGCGACTGTAGCCGCTCTCACCCTTGTCGCATCTCCGGTACTCGCTGCTCCCGGCGGCAATGGCAATGGCAACGGCAATGGCGGCAGCAACGGCAACGGCGGAAACTCGGCCGGGGCCGGCTCGCAGGGACACGGAGCCGCCACTTCCGCCGCGGCCAGGGACAAGTCGACGCACGGAGTTGCTCACGCAGCGGCGGTCGTTGCGACGACACCGGCCTCGCCACAGGCCACGTTGGCCTTGCAGGCAGCGCTAGCAAGACAGACCGCAGATGACGCGGCAGACACTGCCGACGACACTTCCGACGAAACCGAATAAGCTTTCGAAGCAGCCGCTTGTTGTGTTGAAAAGCCGCGGTTCGCCGCGGCTTTTTCGTTTCCCGACGACGAACTCTCAAGGTGAACAGCGCTTCCAGAAAAAAGCTGCTCCACGGCCGCACTGAAACTACGCTAAGGCCAAACGCCGCCGCATCGGCGTCGGTTTCGATTGCATATGAGGAGACCCCATGACCGGCTTTGTCGACCGCGAGCGCGCGACTGACCTGATGCAGCGCGCCGGCATCGAGGCGCTGGTGCTTTGCGAGCCCGAGGCGTTCCAATATGCCACCGGTGCCTGGATCGGCCCGGCCGGCCTGTTCCGGCGGGCCGGCGCCGGTTTCGTCGTTATTCCCAAGCGAGGCGACCTGCCGATCGGCGTCGTGGTGGCGGATTTCCAGGCTGCCCAGCTCCCGGCGGCGATGGCCGGCGCCGTGCTGCGCACGCATCCGATCTGGATCGAATCGGCGTCGCTCGAGCCGGCGACTGCCGACCGGCCTGTTGCGCAGCGCATCGAGGCCGGCCTGGTTGGCCGCGGCCCCGGTTTTTCACGTCCGGCGACCTTCGAGCTTGCCCGCTCCGTCCGCGAGCTGAAAACGATCCTCGCAGAATTCGGGCTGGAGCGTGCGACGCTCGGCATCGAGCTGGATTTCGTCTCGGCCAGCGATTTTTCCGCGATGCAGGCGATGTTGCCAGGCACTGCCCTGGTCAACGGTTCGCCGATCCTCGACCGGCTGCGGGCGATCAAGTCGCAGAGCGAGATCGACCTTCTGCAGCAGGGCATCGTCCTGTCGGAGGCCGGCCTGTCGCGGCTGCAGCAGCATGCAGCGGCCGGCATGCGTCAGTCTGAGCTGGTCGCGCTTTACCGGCAAGGCGTCGCGGATGCAGCCGCCGGGTCGTCGCAGCAAATCTCGACGGCGGAATACGTCACGCTGGGCGCCCGCCCAAAAGGCGCCGCTGCCGTGGCCGCCGCCGGCGATCCGCTGAAGGCCGACATGGTGTGCAGCGTGAACGGCTATGCCTCGGATATGTCGCGGAATTTCACCTTCGGGCCGCCGTTGCCCGAACAGGCCGAATTGCATGCCATAGCCGAACGCGCCTTCGCCGACGGGCTTGCCGCGCTTATGCCCGGAAAGCCGTTGGCCGCCGTGCATCGCGCCGCCAGCGAAAGCCTGGCGCGCCAGGGCCTGCGTTCCTATCGCCGCGGCCATTTCGGCCACGGCGTCGGCCATTCCGTGTTTTCCGAGCAATGGCCGTTCATCTCGGCCGACAGCAATGCCGTGATCGAGGCCGGCATGGTGCTGGCATTCGAGATCCCGCTCTACATCGACGGTCTCGCCAGCTTCAATCTCGAGGACCAGTTCCTGATCACGGCCAACGGGCCGTCGCCGATGAACCGCCTGCCGACACGTCTGGGGGTTATCGGCTGAATCCAGCCGTTATCTGGCGCCGGCCACGCCCCTGCGGAAATCCGACGGCGACATGCCGGCAAGCTTGCGGAACGACTTGTTGAAGGCACTGAGCGAGCCGAAGCCCGATTCCATGGCGACGCGCAGCACATTGGCATCCTGATGCATCAGCAGCGCCTGCGCGTAGCTGAGGCGCAGCAGATTCACATATTCATTGAGCGTCATGCCGGTCGATTTCTTGAAGATGCTCATGGCGTATTTGGGATGGATGTCGGCCGCCGCGGCGATGTCGACGCAATCGATCTCGTAGAGGAAATTCTCGGCGATAAAGTCGCACATGCGCCCGACATTGCGCAGCGATTGCTGATCGAACGGGCTGCCTAGCTCCTGTTCGACCGGCGTTTCCGGCACCAGCCGGTAGGGCTCGAACCGCACCCGCTCAAGCCGCAGCAAAAGCTCGTTGACGGCATGCTCCGCCTTGACCGGGTCGCCGGAGCGGGCATAGCGGTTCCAGCGCTCGAAATTGTGGTCGTCCGACCGGTCGGTGGCGTCGGTCACCAGCGTCGCGCCGGTCATCAGCCTGTTGCGGACGTCGACGGGCAAATGCAGCCGGAAGAAATGAACCAGCGGCAGATGCGCACCGGCGTAGATGGCATCGTCGGAGGCTTCGTCCATCTGGTGCGGCAGGCCGCCCCAGAACAGGCACATGTCGCCCGCAGAAAGCGAAAGCCCGTGCCCGTCCATGCGGTAATGCACGGCGCCACGCACGATGAAATTCACCTCGACCTGGGCATGCCAATGTGGCTTGAGCATCACCAGGGGCTGGGTGTGGAACATTTGCAGCAGCAGCGGCAGGCCCTCCACGCTGCTGGCGCCAGGCTGGTAAAACGGCCTTTCCGGCATCTTACTTTCCGCTCATTTCTTATTCCCTTTGTCGCGGACAAGGCTTTCCCGAAGCCTAGTCTAGCCACGCTCGCAAACAGAGAGCAACTGAAATGGGAGGATTTCAATGCGCTTAAAATTGACCTGCGCCGCGCTCGCGCTTGCCTTAGGCTCCAGCCCGGCCTTTGCGCAGTCCGGTGAAATCACGATCTGGAGCTGGAACATCGCCGCTTCGTCGCTGAAGGCCACCATAGCGGGCTTCAACAAGCAGTATCCCGACATCAAGGTCACGGTCGAGGACCTCGGCAACCAGCCGACCTACGACAAATCAATCGCCGGCTGTGCCGCCGGCGGCGAGGGCCTGCCGGACATCGTGACGATCGAGAACGGCGAAGCCGAAAACTACTGGAGCCAGTTCCCGGATTGCTTCGTCGACCTGCATACGCTCGGCTACACCGCGGAAGACCAGGCAAAATTCCCCGACTTCAAGCGTACCGAGCTCGAGGTTGACGACAAGGCCTATGCGATGCCCTGGGATTCGGGCCCTGTAGCGATGTTCTACCGCCGCGACTTCTATGAGAAGGCCGGCGTCGACCCGTCTTCGATCAAGACCTGGGACGATTTCATCGCCGCCGCAAAGAAGATCCAGGCCGCCAATCCCGGCGTGACGATGACCAACGCCGATTTCAACGGCGATTCCGAATTCTTCCGCATGATCTCCAACGAGCAGGGCTGCGCCTATTTCTCCGCCGATGGTCAATCGATCACCGTCAATCAGCCCAAATGCGTCGATGCCATGACCAAGATCAAGGAGATGAAGGACGCCGGCATCATTTCCTCTGCCGACTGGAGCACCAAGATCACCAACAACACCGCCGGCAAGGTCGCCAGCCAGATGTATGGCGGCTGGTATGAAGGCACCATACGCACCGAGTCGCCCGATGGCGCAGGCAAATGGGGCGTCTATCTGATGCCGAGCCTGACCGCCGACGGTCCGCGCGCCGCCAATCTCGGCGGCTCCTCGCTCGCCATCACTTCGGTGTCGAAGAACAAGGAAGCCGCCTACGCCTATCTGAAATACACGCTAGGGACGAATGAGGGCCAGATCACCATGCTGAAAGGCTTCGGCCTGGTACCGTCGCTGATCTCGGCGCTCAACGACCCTTACGTCTCCGAAGGCCTGCCCTATTGGGGCGGCCAAGCCGTGTGGAAGGACATCCTCGGCACCTTGCCCAAGGTCGTCCCCAGCCGCGGCACTCCGTTCCAGAGCGACGCCGAAATCATCATCCGCGCGGTGCAGACCAAATATCTGGCCAGCGGCTATCCCGACGCCAAGGCAGCGCTCGACGATGCCGCAAGCCAGATCGCCGCGGCGACCGGCCTGCCGGTCAAGTCGTGATCTGATACGGGATGGCTCCAGACTTCGTGATCTATTTCGAACGCTGGCGCTGCCCCTCACCCTTACCCTCTCCCCATAAAGAACGGGGAGAGGGGGATCGCCAGCGTTGCGGCCAAGCCGGCAGGCGGATGAGGGGCGACGCTGGCCTTCGAACAAGCCGCCGTTTGCGGCGGCGCATCACCTGAACATCAACACCGCGCGCCCCAGCAGGCGAAAGCAGAAAGGAGGAAAGGAATGCGCTACCAGAACGCCACGGCTTATCGCTTTCTCGCGCCCTATCTGCTGATCTTCTCGATCTTCTGGCTGTGGCCGATCATCGATTCCTTCCTGATCTCGTTCCAGGCGACGCGCACCGTGCCGTGGCGGTTCGCGCCGACCTTCAACTGGGGCCGGCTGATCGG
This sequence comes from Mesorhizobium sp. M0174, assembly GCF_040322275.1. NCBI lineage: Bacteria > Pseudomonadati > Pseudomonadota > Alphaproteobacteria > Hyphomicrobiales > Phyllobacteriaceae > Mesorhizobium > Mesorhizobium sp. M0174. The sequence goes on along the minus strand of NZ_JAMYTB010000013.1, from coordinate 6,706 downwards.
CGATCCCGCCTTCTTCAATGCCTTGAAGAACACATTGCTGATCCTCGTCATCCAGGTGCCGGTGATGATTTCCCTGGCGATAGTGATGGCGGTGCTTTTGAATTCGCCGCTGCTCAAGGCACGTGGCCTGTTCCGCTTTGCCTTCTTCGCGCCAGTCGTGGTCGGTGAGGTCGCCTATTCGGCGGTTTTCCGGCTGATGTTCAATCTCGACTACGGCATCATCAACAAATTGCTGAACAGCATCGGCCTGCCCAGTGTCGACTGGTTTACCAACGTCACCCCGGCGATGGCGGTGATCATGATGGCGGTGACCTGGCGCTGGGCCGGCTACAACGCCATCATCCTGCTCGCCGGCCTGCAGTCCATCCCCGAGGATGTCTACGAGGCGGCGACCCTGGACCGGGTCAGCAAGGTCAAACAGTTCTTTTACATCACGCTGCCGCTGCTCAAGCCGATCATCGTGTTCTGCGCCGTGCTGTCGATCATCGGCACCATGCAGCTGTTCACCGAGCCCTTCCTGATTACCGAGCGCGGCGGGCCGGGCGGCGGCACCGAAACGCTCGGGCTGCTGCTTTACCGCCAGGGCTTCCGGTCGCTCAATTTCGGCTACGCTTCGGCCGTCGCCTACACCATGGCCGGGCTGGCGATTGCCATTTCGCTGGTGCAGATATGGCTGACGAGGGAACCGAAATGACCTCGCGCTCCCCAATCAGCCATTCCCAGGTCAGCCGTTCCCAGGCCAGATTGGGCCGCAGCATCGCGCTGCATCTGTTCCTGACGCCGCTGGCGCTGGTCTGGCTGTTTCCGCTGTGGATGATGGTGGTCTTTTCCACGATGCCCGACAATGGCATCTTCAGCCCCGACATCGAGCTTTTGCCGCACGGCAATTTCCTCGACAATGTCAGCAATCTGCAGCGCGGCACCAATTTCATCGGCGCCATCGGCATCTCCGTCTCGGTGGCGGTGACCTATACCTTCCTGTCGGTGATGCTCACCTCGATGGCCGGCTGGGCGCTGGCGCGTTACAACTTCTTCGGCAAGGGCATGGTCGTAGCCATCATCTTCGGCACCATCACGCTGCCCTATGCGGTCGTGCTGATCCCGCAATTCATCATGGTGGCGCGCGACTTCAAGCTCGCCAACACCTGGGTGGCGCTGATCGTGCCGCCGCTGTTCAACTCGCTGGGCGTGCTGTTCATGCGGCAGAGTTTTTCGATGATGCCGCACGAGCTGTTCGACGCGGCCAAGGTCGAGGGCGTCAAGGAATGGCGGATATTCCTGTTCGTCGCATTGCCTCTGGCGCGGCCGATGCTGGCGGCGCTCGCCATCATTCTCTTCCTTGCTTCCTGGAACAATTATCTGTGGCCGCTGCTGATCAATTCCAAGCCGGGCGCAATGACCGCGCCGGTGGCGCTCGGCACGCTGATCGGTCTCACCAAGGTGTCCTGGGGCGGCATCATGGCGGGCGCGGTGATGCTGACGGCGCCAATGCTCGTCGTGTTCGTGCTTCTGCAGCGCCATTTCGTCGCCGGCATCGCCGCCGGCGCCATCAAGTAAGGATCAGCATGGCTGCAGTCACACTCAAAAACGTCATCAAGCGCTTCGGCGTCTTCGAAATCGTCCACGGCGCCAATATCGATATCGATGACGGCGAATTCGTCGTCTTCGTCGGCCCTTCCGGCTGCGGCAAGTCCACGCTGCTCCGGATGATCGCCGGGCTCGAGGACATCAGCGACGGCGAGATCGCCATTGGCGGCAAGGTGGTGAACGACGTCGAGGCGGCCGATCGCGGCATCGCCATGGTGTTCCAGTCCTACGCGCTCTATCCGCACATGACGGTCGAGCAGAATCTGAGCTTCGGCCTGAGAATGACCGGCAACCCCAAGGCAGATACCGAGCGGCGGGTGAAGCGGGCTTCCGAAATCCTGCGCATCGCCGAGCTGATGAAGCGGCGGCCGCGGCAATTGTCGGGCGGCCAGCGCCAGCGCGTCGCCATCGGCCGCGCCATCGTGCGCGAGCCGCAAGTGTTCCTGTTCGACGAACCGCTCAGCAATCTCGACGCCGAGCTCAGGGTGCAGATGCGCGTCGAGATATCGCGCCTTCACAAGGAGCTTGGCGTTACCATGGTCTATGTGACGCACGACCAGACCGAGGCGATGACACTGGCCGACAGGATCGTCGTCCTCAACGCCGGCAACATCGAGCAGATCGGCGCGCCGCTCGATCTCTACGACGACCCCGCCAACCGCTTCGTTGCCGGCTTCGTCGGCTCCCCGAAAATGAACTTTCTGGCGGCGAAAATGGTCGGGGCCGACAACGGCGCTGCGGTCGTCGAACTGGTCAATCATCGCGGCGCGCGACTGCGCAAGCCGCTTTCGGATGCTCTGCCTGCGACAGGCGGCGATGTCGTGCTTGGCGTGCGGCCGGAGCATTTCTTCGACGCCGGCCAGGGCGATTGCGACCTTACCCTCAAGGCCGACGTCGCCGAGCACTTGGGATCGGTGAGTTATGTCTATGCCAATTCCGGTACCGGGGGCGGACGCGAGGAACTGATCATCGAGCGCGAGGCCTCGCGGCATCGCGCGAATGGCGACGACCTGGTGGTGTCGATCAAAGCCGACCGCTCGCTTCTCTTCGACGCCACCGGCGCACGCATTCGCTAACCCATCTTTCTTTTGTCCGATCGCGATTGCTCGCGGCCACCCACGGAGATTTGACATGACGTCCAAACCAGAAAAAGTTCGCTGGGGCATTCTCGGGCCCGGCAACATCGCCAAGGCTTTTGCCGGGGGCGTCGCCCATTCGCGCACCGGCACATTGGTCGCCTTAGGGGCGCGCAATCCCGGCAAGGCGGGGCTCACCGAGGCTTTCCCCGGCGCCCGCATCCTGGACGGCTACGAGGCTTTGGTTGGCGATCCGGATGTCGACGCGATCTATATTTCGACGCCGCATCCGAGCCATGCCGAATGGGCGATCAAGGCGGCCGAGGCCGGAAAGCACGTGCTTTGCGAAAAGCCGCTTGGCCTGACCGCATTCGAAGCCGACGCCATGATCCATGCCGCGCGCAAGGCCGGCACCTTTCTCGGCGAAGCCTTCATGTACCGGCTGCATCCGCAGACGGCCAAGCTGGTCGAGCTGATCAGGGCCGGCGCGATCGGCGACATCAAGATGATCAAATCCAGCTTCGGCTTCGCCATGCCGGGCTTCATGCCGGAGCACCGGCTTTACGCCAAGGATCTCGCCGGCGGCGGCATTCTCGATGTCGGCGGTTATCCCGTCTCGATGGCGCGGCTGATTGCCGGCGCAGCAGTGGGAAAGCCCTTCGCCGAGCCGGACAAAGTCGTCGGCGCTGCGCATCTCGGCCAATCCGGCGTCGACGAATGGGCGTCGGCGCTGTTGCATTTTCCGGGCGGCATCGTCGCGGAAGTGTCCTGCAGCATCTCGCTCGCTCAGGACAATGTCTTGCGTATTGTCGGCAGCAAAGGCCGCATCGAGGTGGCGGATTTCTGGTATGCCAGCGGCCAGCAAGGCGGCACCGGCGAAATCCGCATCATCCGTCCGGGTGACACCGAGGTGGTCGAGGTCACGGAGGACGGCTGGCTGTACGCATTTGAGGTCGACGCCGCCGGCGAGGCCATTCTCGGCGGAATGCAGGAGTTCGCCTGGCCCGGCATGGGCTGGGCCGACAGTCTTGGCAATCTGCGCGTGCTCGACAAATGGCGGGCCGCGATCGGGCTCGAATACGACATCGAGAAACCAGCAAAGCGCGTCAACACGATCTCCGGACGGAAGCTGCGCTCCGGCGGAACCGCCATCCCCAAGCGCAGCATTCCGGGCCTGCCGCGGCCGGCCTCGTGCCTGGCGCTCGGCTTCGAGGATTTCCGCACCTTTTCGTCGGGCGCCATCCTGCTCGATGCCTATTTCGAGGCCGGCGGCAATCTGTTCGACACCGCCTTCGTCTACGGCTCCGGCTATACCGAGACGCTGCTCGGCCAGTGGCTGAAGAACCGCGGCGTGCGCGAGCAGTCGGTGGTCATCGGCAAGGGCGCGCACTCGCCGCTCTGCTATCCCGACGTCATCGGCAAGCAGCTCACCCAGTCGCTCGAACGGCTGCAGACCGACCATATCGACGTCTATTTCATGCACCGCGACAATCCGGACGTGCCGGTCGACGAGTTCGTCGATGCGATGGACCGCGAGGTCAAGGCCGGCCGCATTCGCGGTCCGTTCGGCGGCTCGAACTGGACGATGGACCGCATGGACAAGGCGATTGCCTATGCCGAGCGCACCGGCAAGCAGAAGCCCGGCGCGCTTTCCAACAATTTCTCGCTGGCCGAGATGCTGGAGCCGATCTGGGCAGGCTGCGTCACCTCCTCCAGCGACGAATGGAAGGCCTGGCTCGCCGCCCGGCAGATGCCGAATTTCGCCTGGTCGAGCCAGGGCCGCGGCTTCTTCACCGACCGCGCCGGGCGCGACCGGCGCGATAATGAGGAGCTGGTCCGGGTCTGGTATTCGGAGAGGAATTTCGGCCGTCGCGACCGCGCCATCGAGCTCGCCAAACGGCTGGGCAAAAGCCCGATCCACGTCGCGCTAGCCTATGTGCTGGCGCAGCCGTTTCCGTCCGTCCCGCTGATCGGGCCGCGCACGCTCGACGAGTTGGAAGACAGCCTCCAGGCGCTCGACATCTCACTTTCGCCGGACGATCTCGCATGGCTGGATAGCGGTTCGGATCAGGCCCGCGCGCGGGCCTGACGGCAGCGGCAGTCGCTTCGGCCTACGCTGCGCCCTTAGCTTCCGGACTGTTTGCACGGCCCTTACCCTCTCCCGCAAAGAACCGGGAAAGGGTAAGAATGAGGTCAGCGCAAAGGCCACTGGAAGTTAGGCAAGACAGATGCTCGACATCGCACCGACGAAACAGGCTGCCACCTGGCTCGATTCCTTTGCCCGGGCGCTCGAGGCCGGCGACGTCGAGGCGGCAACCAATTTGTTCGTCGAGGACTGCTACTGGCGCGATCTCTTGACCTTCACCTGGAACGTCAGGACGATGGAGGGCCGCGTCGCGATCCGCGACATGCTGGCGGCGACGCTGGCAACGACAAAACCTGCCCGGTGGCAGCTCAGCGGCGAAGCGACTTCGGACGAAGGCACGATCGAAGCCTGGTTTTCTTTCGAGACGTCATCGGCGTGGGGCCAAGGCATCATGCGCCTCAGGGACGGCAAATGCCGGACACTGTTTACCGCGATGAGCGATCTCAAGGGGTTTGAGGAGCGCAAGGGCCCGGCGCGGCCGCTGGGTGTCCGCCACAAGGCCGATCCGGAGCGCGAGACCTGGCTGGAGGCGAGGGCGCGCGAGACGCGTGAACTCGGCGCCGGCCAGCAGCCTTATTGCCTGGTCATCGGCGGCGGCCAGGGCGGCATCATGCTGGGCGCCCGGCTCCGGCAATTGGCCGTGCCGGCCATAGTCATCGAGAAGAACGCTCAGGCCGGCGATTCCTGGCGCAATCGCTACCGCTCGCTCGTGCTGCACGACCCGGTCTGGTACGACCATCTGCCCTACATACCGTTTCCCGAGAACTGGCCCGTGTTCACGCCCAAGGACAAGATGGGCGACTGGCTGGAGATGTATACGCGCGTCATGGAGCTCAACTACTGGACCTCCACGACATGCGTGAGCGCGTCCTATGACGAGACCGAAAGGGTCTGGACGGTCGAGCTCGATCGCGCCGGCGAGCGCATCACGCTAAGGCCGAAGCATATCGTCTTTGCGACCGGCGCCTATGGCCCGCCCAGGCGCATCGACCTGCCGGGTGCCGATGTCTTCAACGGCGAGATCCTGCATTCCAACCAGTATTCCAGCGGCGAGAAATTCCGCGGCAAAAAGGTCGCCGTCATCGGCGCCGCAAGTTCCGGCCATGACGTCAGCGTCGACCTCTGGGAGAGCGGCGCCCAGGTGACGATGGTCCAGCGCTCGCCGACGACGGTGGTCAAGTCGGACACGCTGATGGAGATCGGTTTCGAGATCTTTTCGGAAAAGGCGCTGGCCCGCGGCATCACCACCGAGAAGGCCGACATGATCGTCGCCTCGACGCCGTTCGCGCTGCTGCCGCAAGGCCAGCGGGCGCTTTACGACATCATCAAGGCGCGCGACGCGGCCTTCTACGATCGTTTGCGCGGCGCCGGCTTCGCCATCGATTTCGGCGACGACGAGACCGGGCTCCTGATGAAGGCCTACCGCACCGGCTCGGGCTTCTACATCGATGTCGGCGCTTGCGACCTGATCATCGACGGCGAGATCGGCATCCGCAGCGGCGTCGGGATCAAGTCGCTGACGCCGACAGGCATCCTCTTCGACGACGGCACCGAACTGGCGGCCGACGCAATCATCGCCTGCACCGGCTATCTCTCGATGAACGAAACGGTGGCGGCGATCGTCTCGCGCGAAGTCGCCAACAAGGTCGGCCCGTGCTGGGGGATTGGCTCGGGCGTGAAAGGCGACCCGGGTCCATGGCAAGGCGAATTGCGCAACATGTGGAAGCCGACGGCACAGGAAGCGCTGTGGTTCCACGGCGGCAATCTGGCGCTGTCGCGCTTCTATTCGAAGTTCGTCGCGCTGCAGATCAAGGCGAGGATGGAAGGCATTGCGACGCCGGTTTATGGAGCGGCGGGGCGGTGAAGCTGTGATCTCCCCCTTTGAGGGGGAGATGGC
>NZ_JAMYTB010000012.1:0-118570 GCF_040322275.1 Mesorhizobium sp. M0174 | reverse complement strand
ATCCAGACCATCGACCTCAATGCAAGCCAACGATAGGATGGCAAACTGTTCGCGATGTCCTCGCACACCTGTTCGCGATGTCCCCGGTCCAAACACCCCCTTGCGGGGGAGATGGCCGGCAGGCCAGAGGGGGGTGTTCACGCGCCACCCTTCGCGCGGTCAGCCGCCTGCGCCGCAAGTATCTTCTTCACTTCGGCAACCAGCTCACTCTCCGCCACCGTCACCTGCGCCGGCCGTGCGGCGCGCCATTCGGCGTTATCGGCGATCTCGGCCGACATCCGTGCGCCCTCGATCAGGTCCTTGATCTGCACCTCGCCCTTGGCGCGCTCGTCGCCGCCCTGGATGACGGCGACCGGGCTGCCGCGACGGTCGGCGTATTTCAGCTGCGCCTTCATGCCTGCGCCGCCGAGATACATTTCCGAGCGGATACCGGCGGCGCGCAGCTCGGCCACCATCTTCTGGTAGCGGCCGAGGCTTTCCGTATCCTTGTCCATGGTGAGCACGACGACCGGCGCGATGACATCGGAACTATCGAGCTTGCCCAGGTTCTTCAGCGCCGTCATCAGCCGTGAGACGCCGATGGAAAAACCCGTCGCCGGCACCGGCTCGCCACGGAAGCGCGAGACGAGACCGTCATAACGGCCGCCGCCGCCAACCGAACCGAAGCGCACGATCTGGCCGTCCTCATTGGGGATCTCGGCCAGCAGCTCGGCCTCGTAGACCGGGCCGGTGTAATATTCGAGGCCACGCACGACAGACGGGTCGATGCGGATGCGATCCTCACCGTAGCCGCTTTGTGCGACCATGGTTCTTATCTGCTCCAACTCTGCAAGACCCTCAACAAACGAGGCGTTCGTGATGCCCAGATGTTCGAGTTTCCTTTCCTCGATAAGATTGCTGAGACCGGGGTTGATGGATGCCAGTGTCTGGACAATTTTTTCGGGATCATGCTGCGCCATGACTGTGAAATAGCTGATGACAACGTCGATTTGCGTATTGTCCAGCCCGGCGCCTTTGGTGAAATCACCGCTCTCGTCCTTGCGCCCGGCGCCCAAAAGCAGGCGCACGCCCTCGACTCCAAGCTTGTCCAGCTTGTCGATGGCCCGCAGCACCGTCAGCCGGCGCCCGGCATTTTCGTCACCGCCGAGGCCGATCGCCTCCAGCACGCCGTCGAGCACTTTTCGGTTGTTGACACGGATGACGTAGTCGCCGCGCTTGATGCCCAGCGCCTCCATCACGTCCGCCATCATCATCGCCATCTCGGCATCGGCCGCAACGCCCGGGGTGCCCACGGTATCGGCGTCGAACTGCATGAACTGGCGAAAGCGACCGGGGCCGGGCTTTTCGTTGCGGAACACCCAGCCGGAGCGGTAACTGCGATAGGGTTTCGGCAGGCGCTCGAAATTCTCGGCGACGAAGCGCGCCATCGGCGCAGTCAGGTCGTAGCGCAGCGACAGCCACTGGTCGTCGTCGTCCTGGAACGAGAACACGCCCTCGTTCGGCCGGTCCTGGTCGGGCAGGAACTTTCCAAGCGCATCGGTGTATTCGATGAGCGGCTGGTCGACCGGCTCGAAACCGTAGAGCTCGAAGACCGAGCGGATCGTCGCCATCATCTTCTCGACAGCGCGCAGGTCGTCGGCGCCGCGGTCGACAAAGCCGCGCGGCAGCCGCGCTTTCATCTTTTCGGATTTGTCGGCCATGGGATGGGTACTTTGCTAAGTAATCGGTGACTAATTTCGGGTCGGCGTGTCCTACCGATGCCATCGGGAGAAGGCAAGGGTTTGCACTTCTTCGCTCTCAGCTCGCCGCGGAGAAGAAAGTCAGAGCTGAAACAATTGCGCCACGCGCGCGGCATCGTGCCGACACAATCCCGGCCGATAAGCGCGCCGAAACAAGGGGTTCGGGCCCATGGCCACGCTACAGAAGTTCGACATCATCGATAGCGGCGCACACGACGTCTCGGTCCGGCTGCGGCCGGCCGACAATCATGCGCCGAAGGCGACGAAGCAAATCGCAGGACCGTTCGAGATCGCGGCGCAACAGCGCAACGGGCCGACCATGCGCGATGTTCTGATGACCGGCCTGCTGGTGATCTATCCCGTGTTCGCCGCGCTGGCGGCCATCCTCGCCGGGCTTTTCCTGGCCGGCATCCGCGGCGTCTGACAGCATCTTCCTTCTCCCACTGTGGGAGAAGGCAAGGGGCGCTCACTTCGGCCGCTTGAAGGCTTTCCGCTCCGCCTCGACCGGCTCGCGGCAGACGCAGCCCTCGAGATGGTCGTTGACCAGCCCCATCGCCTGCATGAAGGCGTAGACGGTGGTCGGACCGACAAAGCTCCAGCCGCGCTTCTTCAGATCCTTCGAAATACGGACCGAGACCGCCGTCGTCGGGTTGGCGCGCAGATGGGCGAGGTCGACGATCTCGGGCCGCTCGTGCGGGCCGGGCTCGAACTTCCAGAACCATGCCGCCAGCGAGCCGGCCTCGTCGATAAGGTCGCGGGCGCGCTTGGCGTTGTTGATGGTCGAAACGATCTTGCCGCGGTGACGGATGATGCCGGCATTGCCGAGTAGGCGCTCGACATCGGCGTCGGTGAAGGCGGCGATCTTGTCGACATCGAAGCCGGCAAACGCCTCGCGGAAATTGTCGCGCTTGCGCAATATGGTCAGCCAGGACAGGCCCGACTGAAAACCTTCGAGGCAGATCTTCTCGAACAGGCGGCGGTCGTCGGCGACCGGCCGGCCCCATTCGTGGTCGTGGTAGTGCAGATAATCCGGCAGGTTGCCGTGCCAGAAGCAGCGGGCGATGCCGTCGGGACCGGCAAGCAGACCTGTCTTTTCGTCCATGGCGGAATTCCGTTCTTGTCCTGGCGTTAACGCGTTTTGACGCGGCCTTTACCGTGGCTTTACCAGATTCCTGAACCGGGCGGTAACCACACCAAAAGCTTTACTGACAGATCGGCATTTTACGCATTCCGATTCATGTTTCGGTGGCCGCTTCGCGCTCATTGTCGGCGAAATCGGGGAGGCTTTGCACCCCGGCATGTTCGACGATCAAGGTGCGTTGCGATGAAGACATTCTTGTTCCCACTGTTCGGCGCCGCCGCCGTGCTTGCCGCCGGTGCCGCCAATGCCAACGACCGCTATGCCGAGAGGCCGCCGGTGGTGGTCAGTCCCGACCTTTCGGCGCCCTGGGTGCTGCAGCTCGGCCATGCGCCGGGCATCGTGCGGCAGAGCCGGCAAGAGGCGCAGCCGCAACGGCGCTATCGGCGCCAGGCCGAACCCGATCAGCTGCGCACCGCAGCGGTGCAGGCACCGGCCAAGCGCATGATCATGCGGCCGCAGATCGACCCGATCTATCTGCCGCAGGAAGTCGCCTATGACGGCCCGCAGAAGCCGGGCACGATCGTCATCGATACGCGAGAGAATTTCCTCTATCTGGTCGAGAAGAACGGCAAGGCGCGGCGTTATGGCGTCGGCACCGGCAAGCCGGGCTTCGAATGGTCCGGCACCCACAAGATCACCAACAAGCGCGTCTGGCCGGACTGGCGGCCGCCGGCGGTGATGATCGCCCGCGAGGCCGCCAAGGGCCGTTATCTGCCGACCTATCTCGCCGGCGGCATGGAAAACCCGCTCGGCGCACGCGCGCTCTATCTCGGCTCGACCGAGTACCGTATCCACGGCACCAATCAGCCCTGGACGATCGGCGGCGCGGTGTCGTCGGGCTGCATCCGCATGCGCAACGAGGACGTGGTCGACCTTTACGAGCGGGTCAATGTTGGCACGACGGTTGTAGTGATGTAATCTGCGGTTGACCTCACCGATGATTCTGCTCAGAAGCCTCGGGAGTATTGAATAACGGGGGACGGGCCGTGTGGGGATGCGGCCAGTCACGAAAGGGCAGCGCGGCAAGCCGTGCTGCCCTTTTTGTTTCCGCCAGCAGGAATTGACGGGAAGATTTTGCCGGCACGTCGCGCGACCGGCATGGCGGTTCGCTTTTCGCGCTGCCTTTTCGCGGTTGCTTTGCTATGTGGCGGCTAAAATCCAGATAAAGGCCCCATCCCGATGTCCCTTTCCGATGACAGCCGCTATCTCAGAGGCGGCCCGGTAGCCCAACGCATCATCGCCGGCGTGCGCGAGGACGCGGCGATCGCCACCGCCGAAGGCTTTCCGCCCAAGCTGGTGTCGGTCACCGTCGGCGATACCGCCGCCGTCGACGTCTATGTCCGCAACCAGCGCGCCAAGGCCGGGTTGGCCGGCATCGGCTTCGAGGAAAGGCGCTTTCGCGCCGACATCACCGCCGGCGAGCTGGAAGCGGCAATCCACGGGCTTAACGCCGACCCGCGCGTCACCGGCATCATCATCCAGCGGCCGGTGCCGGTGCACATTCCGATCAAGACGCTGCAGGCGGCGGTGCATCCGCTCAAGGATGTCGAGGGCATGCATCCGGCCTCGATCGGCAACATCGTCTACAACCAGCTCGACCTGGCGCCCTGCACCGCCGCCGCTTCGGTCGAACTGCTCAGGGAAACCGGCCTCGACCTCAAGGGGCTCGAGGTGGTGGTCGTCGGCCATTCCGAGATCGTCGGCAAGCCGATCGCGTTCCTCTTGATGAGCGAAGGCGCGACGGTGACCGTCTGTCACCACATGACGCGTTCGGTGGCGGCACACGCACGCCGCGCCGACGCACTGTTCGTCGCGGTCGGCAAACCGCGGCTGATCAAGGCCGACATGGTCAAGCCGGGCGCCGCCGTCATCGATATCGGCATCAATTCGGAAATCGGGCCGGACGGCGAGAGCCGCATCGTCGGCGACGTCGATGCCGAGAGCGTCAGGCATGTCGCGTCGTGGATCACGCCGGTGCCGGGCGGCGTCGGCCCGATCACCGTGGCGATCCTGCTGCGCAACACCATGGTGGCGCTCAGCCGCCAGCGCGCGCGCTACCAGGCAACCTACGGCACGGCGGACAGACTGGCGGCCGAGTAGACGACTGGCGGATCACTGGGCCGCGATAGCCGCCCTCTCTTCGCGAACGCCTTCGGGCTTCGGCCCGCCATAGGCCCAGTCGAGCAGCTTTATCGTATGGACCACCGGCAGCTTCGCGGCAGAGGCGATCTGGGTGATGCAGCCGATATTGCCGGTGGCGACGATTTCAGCGCCGGTCGCCTCGATATTCCTGACCTTGCGGTCGCGCAGCGTCGCCGAAATCCCGGGCTGCAGGATGTTGTAGGTGCCGGCCGAACCGCAGCAGAGATGCCCTTCGCGCGGCTCGCGCACGACGAACCCGGCTTTGGCCAGAAGCTCCTTCGGCTGGCGGGTGATCTTCTGGCCGTGCTGCATCGAGCAGGCGGAGTGATAGGCGACGACGGTGCCCGGCTTGCGCACCGGCTCGGGCAGGTCGAGGCTCACGAGGTATTCGGTGATGTCCTTGGCCAGCGCCGAGACGCGCGCCGCCTTGCCGGCATAGGCCGGATCGAGGCGCATCATGAAGCCATAATCCTTGATCGTGGTGCCACAGCCTGACGCGGTGATGACGATGGCATCGAGCCCGCCTTGCTCGATGGCGCGCGTCCAGGCGTCGACATTCTGCCTGGCCGACGCCAGGGCAGCCGCCTCGCGGCCCATGTGATGCACCAGCGCGCCGCAGCAGCCTTCGCCTTCGGGTACGACGACCTCGACACCAAGCCTGGTCAGCAGCGAGATCGTCGTGTCGTTGATGCCGGGATCGAGCACGGATTGCGCGCAGCCGGTGAGGATGGCGACGCGGCCATTTTTCTTCGGGCCCTGCCCCGCATGGACGCCCGGCGAGGCCATCGGCGAGACTGCCGGGACCGACGCGGGTGCGAGCTTGAGCATAGCGCCCAGAGGCCTCAAGGCCTGGATTTTCTCAAACAGGCCGGCGAATGGCTGGCCGAGCTTCGCCAGCTTGAGCGCCGCGCGGAAACGCGAGGGATAGGGCAGCACGAAGGCCAGCATGGCGCGGGTCAGACGATCGGCCAGGGGACGCTTGTAGGTCTCCTCGATGTGGGCGCGGGCGTGGTCGACCAGATGCATGTAGTTGACGCCCGACGGACAGGTGGTCATGCAGGCGAGGCAGGACAGGCAGCGGTCGATATGGGTGACGATCTCCTTGTCGGCCGGCCGGCCATTTTCCAGCATGTCCTTGATCAGGTAAATCCGGCCGCGCGGCGAATCCAGCTCGTTGCCGAGCGTCACATAGGTCGGGCAGGTGGCGGTGCAGAAGCCGCAATGTACGCATTTGCGCAGGATCTTCTCCGATTCCGCGACATGCGGATCGGCGAGCTGGGCAGCTGAGAAATTGGTCTGCACGTAAACAAATCCTTACCGTTTGAGCATGATCTTTTCCCAAAACCGGTACCCACTTTTGGGGATCACGCTCATAATCCTAGAAACCAGCTTTCGGGGTTCTTGACCGCTTCGCCGCGCTGCAGCGCCTGCAGGCCGAGAATGCAGCGGGCGATGAACCAGACGGCGACGGCGAAAATCAGCACGACACCGATGACCACGATCATCAGCAGCGCCGAGATCAGTGCATAGAGCAGGCCGATCCAGAAGGTGCGGATCAGGAATGTGTAATGGCTCTCGACGAAGCCGCCGGCCTTGCCGCGGTTGATATAGGCCAGGACGATGCCGACAATGCCGCTGACGCCGATGGCTAGGCCGGCGAGATAGAGGATGTAGATGACCAGCGCGTTGGTCGGGCCGGGCTCTAGCCAGCGGTCGGTCTGGCGTGACGTACCGTTTTGGCCTGGATCGCTCATTGGGCTCCTCCCTCGGTTGCCGCGGCGAGAGTAGCAGAGCCTGCGCCCGGCGCCATACGGCCGGGACTGAGGATATTCTTCGGGTCGAATTCGGCCTTCAGCCGGGCCGACAGTGCTGCCAGTTGCGGCGCTTGCGGCTCGAACACGGGAACGGCAGCGCGGTGCGAGGGGGTTGCGCGCACCAGCGTCGCATGGCCGCCACCATGTCTTCTGATGAGGCCGCGCAACAGGCCGGCCTCGGGATCGTCCTGCTGCATGCGCAGCCAGATCAGCCCGCCCTGCCAATCGTAGAAGGCATCGACCGCGGCCTGCATGCGCAGCGCCAGCACCATCTGGTGGCCCTGTGACGGCGCCATCGAGACGCGCCACACAGGCCTTTCGCCGCCATCGGCGAAGGGCGCGCAGTCGCGGATGTCGCGCCAGACCGAATACGAGACCGAACCGGAAATCTCTTGCAGCGGCCCAGCGTCTTTCAGCAGGTTTTTCAGCGCGGCAATGCGGTAAGCGACCGACGGGCCGAAGCCCTCGATGCGCAGCAGCGTCGCCGCATCGCTGCCGAGACTGCCGTCAGCGACCCTAGCTGCGACCCGTTCGGGAAGATGGGCAGCGCTCGACACCTCCGCGCTGGAACCGAGCGCCAGCGCCATGGCGGCGGCGGCGTGATCGTCGAGCAGGCCGCGAATGGCGAGCGTGACTTCGGTCTCGGCGGCAGGCAGCACCTTGAAGGTGACGTCGGTGAACACCGCCAGCGTGCCCCAGCTGTTGGCCATCAGCTTGGACAGATCATAGCCAGTGACGTTCTTGACCACGCGGCCGCCGGACTTGAAGGCCTCGCCGCGCCCGGAAACGGCAGATATGCCGAGAATGTGGTCGCGCGCAGCACCGGCCTTCAGCCGGCGCGGCCCGGAAAGGTTCGCGGCAAGCACGCCGCCGATAGTGCCTCGTCCTGGCTCGCCGCCGAGCAGCGGGCCGTAATCCATCGGTTCGAAGGCCAGTTGCTGGCCGTTTTCGGCAAGCAGGCTTTCGATCTCGGCCAGCGGCGTCCCGGCCTTCGCCGACAGCACCAGCTCGGCCGCCTCGTAGAGCGTGACGCCGGAGAGTTTGGAAAGATCGAGCGTACGCTCGCTCTGCTGCGGCCGGCCGATGCCGCGCTTGGAACCATGGCCGAGGATCTCGAGCGGCGAGTCTTCCGCTGCGGCCCAGGCGACGGTGGAGTGGGTTTCCGCTGATGTGGTCGGGGTGAAGGTGGTCATGCGGCAGAACCACCAGTCGTAAATGACGAGAGGCCGCGATCCTTCCCACCCCCCTCTGTCCTGCCGGACATCTCCCCCGCAAGGGGGGAGATCGGATGTCGCTTAGGCTTTCGCCAACCATCAACGCTTGAAGGCGAGCAGGACGTTGAAGCAGCCAATCTCCCCCCTTGCGGGGGAGATGTCCGGCAGGACAGAGGGGGGTGTCCAAGCGCCAACATACCCTCAAAACCTCGGAATGTCCGGAAACGCCACTTGCCCGCGATGCACGTGCATCCGCCCGAGTTCGGCGCATCGCCTCAGCTGCGGAAACACCTTGCCCGGGTTGAGCAGATGGTTGGGGTCGAACGCGCATTTGACCCGCACCTGCTGGTCGAGGTCGATCTGGTTGAACATTTCGGGCATCAGGTCGCGCTTCTCGACGCCGACCCCGTGCTCGCCGGTCAGCACGCCGCCGACCTTGACGCAGAGCCGCAATATGTCGGCGCCGAAACTCTCCGCCTTCTCGAGTTCGCCCGGCACGTTGGCGTCGTAGAGGATGAGCGGGTGCAGATTGCCGTCGCCTGCGTGGAAGACATTGGCGACGCCGAGCCCGTATTTCTCCGATAGTTCGCGCATGCCGGCGAGCACGTGCGGCAGTTCCTTGCGCGGTATGGTGCCGTCCATGCAGTAATAGTCGGGCGAGATGCGGCCGACCGCCGGGAAAGCCGCCTTGCGGCCGGCCCAGAAACTCAGCCGCTCCTGCTCCGATTGCGAAATGCGGCATGTGGTCGAGCCGTTCCTATAGGCGATGGCTTCGACCAGGCCGATCAGGTGATCGACCTCGACACCCGGCCCGTCCAGTTCGACGATCAGCAGCGCCTCGACATCTCGGGGATAGCCGGCATGGACGAAATCCTCCGCGGCGTGGATGGCCGGACGGTCCATCATCTCCATGCCGCCCGGGATGATGCCGGCGCCGATGATGTCGGCGACGCATTGGCCGGCCTGCTCGCTGGTCGGGAAGCCGATCAGCAGGGCACGCGCCGTCTCCGGCTTCTTCAGGATGCGTACGGTGACCTCGGTGACGACGCCGAGCAGTCCTTCGGAGCCGGTCATCACGCCGAGCAGGTCGTAGCCTTCCGCGTCGAGATGGCTGCCGCCGAGGCGCACCACCTCGCCATTCATCAGCACCATCTCGATACCAAGCACATTATTGGCGGTGAGACCGTATTTTAGGCAGTGCACGCCGCCGGAATTCTCCGCGACATTACCGCCGATCGAGCAGGCGATCTGGGAGGATGGATCGGGGGCGTAATAGAAGCCCTCCTGCTCGACGGCGGTGGTGATGCCGAGATTGGTGACGCCGGGCTGAGCGACGACGATGCGGTTCTGGAAATCGATCTCGAGGATGCGGTTGAAGCGGCTCATCACCAGCAGCACCGCGTCTTCCAGCGGCAGCGCCCCGCCGGAGAGCGAGGTGCCGGAGCCGCGTGGGACGACGCGGATATTGCGGTCACTGCAATATTTCAGCACGCGCGAGACCTGCGCCACGGTTTGCGGCAGCACCACGACCAGCGGCAATTGCCAGTAGGCGGTGAGCCCGTCGCTCTCGAAGGCGCGCATCGCATTGGCTGCGTCGACGACGCCCTCGCCCGGCACGATGATGCGCATATCGGCGACGATCTCATCGCGCCGGCGCAGCGTGGCGTCGTCTGGTTTCGGCATCGCAAGACCGGACATCGACAGCCTCCTTCGACCGACTGGTAAAAATCTTTTACCAGCGACGGCAGTCGGTTGCAAATGCCGCTTTGGCCGGGATGGGAGGCCTATGGCCGGGACAGCCTTCCGCAGCGGCAATCTGCCGCTCTGCCCTTCACTACTCGCCGGGCTGCTTGCCTGGTTCGGAGTGCATGCGGCGGACGCGGCGCACGCCCCACCAGACGAGCACGACGGCGAGCGGCACCGAGGCGGCGGTGACCATTTCCGGCGCAAAGGCATGGCCGAAGATCGAGGCGCCCTTGGCGACGTAGCCGATAAGGCCGACGACATAGTAGGAGACGGCGGCGACCGAGAGGCCCTCCACCGTCTGCTGCAGCCGCAATTGCAGGCGGGCACGATTGTTCATCGATGCCAAGAGATCGCGGTTCTGCTTCTCGACCTCGACGTCGACCCAGGTGCGCAGCAGCGTGGTGGCACGGGTGAGCTTCGTCGACAGGTTGGCCTGACGCTCCTCGACCGAACGGCAGGTACGCATCGCCGGCGCCACGCGGCGCTGCAGAAAACGGCCCCAGGTGTCATAGCCGGGCACGGCCTCTTCGTCGAGCGCCTCCAGCCGTTCGCGCACGATGCCGTCATAGGCGCGGCTGGCACCGAAGCGGTAGAGGCTGGAGGCGGCATCCGCCTCCAGCTCGGCAGCCAGTTCGGTCAAGTCGGCAAGTAGCGTCTGGCTGTCGCGGGTCTCGGCGACCTTCATTTCCAGCGTGGTCTGAGCCAGCCTGTCTTCGATGCGGCGGGCACGACCGGACAGCGTCAGCGCCAGCGGCAACCCAAGCATGGCCAGCGTGCGGTAGGTCTCGATGTCGATCAGCCGCTGTGACAGTGCCCCGGTGCGCGCCGGGGTCAGGCCGCGGTCGAGCACCAGCATACGGGTCAAGCCGTCGCCATCCTGGCGGAAATCGGTGACGATGGCGGCGTTGCCGCGCTCGACCAGCGAATAGCACAGGCTGGTCGGGTCGAAACCGGCGATCAGTTTTTCGTTCGCCGGCGTCCATTTGCGGATTTCCAGCCTGATGCCGGAAATCACCGTGCCCGGCGGTGAAAACCCGTTGCCGAAGGGTGTGTCTTCTTGCCCTCTGCCGTTTTCGGCGAGCGGTCCTTCCCAGAGGTAGGTCGAGAACTCCGTGTGCCGTTCCCAGCGCAGCGAGCCCTTGCCCCATTTCATCGCGTGGTGGCGGGCGTTGGGGTCGGGCGCGGCGATGCCGAGGCGTCGCGACAATTCGGAAAGCACGGCCTGATCGACGCCGGATCCAGCTTCGGTCATGAAGGAAAGCTGCACCAGCACGCGCGGCTTTTCGACCAGCGGATGCGGCCGGGCGTGGACCTCGCCGAGGGCGCCCGGCCGACCTTCATGCGCCGGAAAGCCCATGACGCTGCCGCCCACGGCTTTGGCGCGCAGCTGGAATTCGAGGTTGGACGGGTCGGCGTCTGGCACGGCTGGTCCCCCGGGCTTCTCTGAGCCCTTTTTGGCGATGATGTCTCTCTTGTTCACGGAAACGCCGAACCGCTCTATCTCTTTGATTCTGCGCAATTCCGGACGGAAAACCGTTTCACACTTTTCCTGGAATTGCTCTAGAGGCAATCACCAGAGGACGCAAACGGCCAGTTTAGCTTACGCTGATATGAAGCCGCGGCAGTGAACGGGCCCGGCCCCGGCGAATTGGATAAATAATTTGACCAGTTGGCGACGCTGGCTTTATCTTGCGCGACATCGGTTCAACCCCCAGGCACCCCGTTTGAGCGACATTTTCTCCCGGATCGAGCATTCGCGCACCGCCGACGAGGTGGTGCAGCAGATCGAGAGCCTGATCCTCGAAGGCGTGCTGCGCACCGGCGACCGGCTGCCGGGCGAGCGCGAGCTGGCGCGCCAGTTCGAGGTGTCGCGGCCGATCCTGCGCGATGCCTTGAAAGGCTTGGAAGGGCGCGGGCTGTTGACGACACGGCCAGGCGGCGGCACCCATGTCGCCGATGTCATCGGCCAGCTGTTCACCAAGCCGGTGACCGACCTGATCTCGATGCATCGCAAGGCGGTGACCGACTATCTGGAGTACCGCCGTGAGATCGAGGCGGTGGTTGCGGAATATGCGGCGCGGCGTGCCACATCGGACGATCTGGCGCTGCTCGACCGCATCATGGCGCGCATGGACGAGGCGCACCGGACCGCCAATTTCGACGACGAGGCGGAAATCGACATCGAGTTCCATCACGCGATCTGCGAATGCGCGCACAATATCATCCTGCTGCACACGCTGCGCTCCTGCTATCGGCTGCTGTCGGAAGGCGTGTTCCAGAACCGGCGGCTGGTGTTCAACGTGCCGGGCGCGCGCGAGGCGCTGCTTTCGCAGCACCGGGCAATCTATGCAGCGGTCAAGGCCGGCGATCCGGCTGCGGCGCGGCAGGCGGCGATGGACCACATCTCCTACGTCGAACGATCGATGGCCGAGGCCGAGCGCAGCGGCGACTGGCAGCGCGTGTCGCGGCTGAGGCTCAGGCAACGCTCCGAGCCCGGTGACGGTGAGGCGGCGAGAAAACCGTCGTAGGCCCCGCCCAGAAAATCCAACGACGAACCAGCGAAGAACCAGCGGAAAAAGATCCATGAGCAGCATTCTCACCATCGCCGACCTCAAGGACCTGGCGCGCCGCCGCGTGCCGAAGATGTTCTTCGACTACGCCGATTCCGGCGCCTGGACCGAAAGCACCTACCGCGCCAACGAAGAGGATTTCCAGAAGATCAAGTTCCGCCAGCGCGTGCTTGTCGACATGGACAACCGCTCGCTGGAATCGACCATGATCGGCGAGAAGGTGACGATGCCGGTGGCGCTGGCGCCGACCGGCATGACCGGCATGCAGCATCCGGACGGCGAGATGCTGGCGGCGCAGGCGGCGGAAGAATTCGGCGTGCCGTTCACGCTGTCGACAATGAGCATCTGCTCGATCGAGGATGTCGCGTCGGTGACCAGGAAGCCGTTCTGGTTCCAGCTCTATGTGCTGCGCGACAAGGACTTCGTCTTCGATTTGATCGACCGCGCAAAAGCGGCGAAATGTTCGGCACTGGTGTTGACGCTCGACCTGCAGATCCTTGGTCAGCGCCACAAGGATATCCGCAACGGGCTTTCGGCGCCGCCGCGGATGACGCCGAAGCACCTCTGGCAGATGGCGACAAGGCCGCGCTGGTGCGTCGGCATGGCCGGGACCAAGCGCCGGAGCTTCCGCAACATCGTCGGCCACGCCAAGGGCGTCGGCGACCTCGCCTCGCTGTCGTCCTGGACGAAGGAGCAGTTCGATCCGCATCTGTCGTGGAAGGACGTCGCCTGGATCAAGGAGCGCTGGGGCGGCAAGCTGATCCTGAAAGGCATACTCGACAAGGAAGATGCGCTAATGGCGGCCAGGACGGGCGCCGACGCGATCATCGTTTCCAACCATGGCGGCCGCCAGCTCGACGGCGCCTCGTCGTCGATCATGGCGCTAGAAGAGATCGCCGACGCCGTCGGCGACACGATCGAGGTGCATATGGACGGCGGCATCCGTTCCGGCCAGGACGTGCTCAAAGCACTGTGCCTCGGCGCTAAAGGCACCTATATCGGCCGGCCTTTCCTGTACGGCCTCGGCGCACTCGGCAAGGAAGGGGTTACCAAGGCGCTGGAAATCATCCGCAAGGAGATGGACATAACGCTGGCACTGTGCGGAAAGCGTCTGGTCACCGACATGGGCAAGGATCAGCTCCGGCGCTAAAGTCCCGTGACGGCATGACCACGGAGGCGACGCAGGCATTGACGGAGCCCGGCATCAATTTTTTCGAAGCGCGCGGACCGGAAGGTATGCGCCTCTATGCGATCGGGGATGTGCACGGTCGGCTTGACCTGCTGACCGCCATGCACCGCCGGATCGAGGGCGAGCTGGAGAGGAAGCCCACTGCCGATTGGCGCGTGATCCATCTCGGCGACTATGTCGACCGGGGTCCGGGCTCCAAAGGCGTCATCGATTTCCTGATCGACGCGCAAAAACGCGATCCACGTCACCTGATGCTGGCCGGAAATCATGATCTCGGCTTCCTCGATTTTCTCGATGTCCCCGACCCGGACGGCCTGTTCATGCGCTATGGCGGCA
Organism: Mesorhizobium sp. M0174; assembly: GCF_040322275.1. NCBI lineage: Bacteria > Pseudomonadati > Pseudomonadota > Alphaproteobacteria > Hyphomicrobiales > Phyllobacteriaceae > Mesorhizobium > Mesorhizobium sp. M0174. Next base: position 104,679 of record NZ_JAMYTB010000012.1, on the reverse strand, counting down.
TCCAGACGGCGCTATCCTATGGAGTGTCGCTCGGTGGCAGCAGCGCCTGGTTTGGCCGCGCCGATGCGGCATTGCGGCAAGGGCACGCCGCGCTGGTCGAGGCGGTGCCGCAGAACCATGTCGAGTTCCTGCGCTCGCTGGCCTTTTCAGTGACATTCGGCGACTTCTTCTTCTGTCATGCCGGCATCCGGCCCGGCATTGCGCTGGAAAGCCAGAGCCCGCAGGACCTGATCTGGATCCGCGAGGTCTTCCACGACCACACCGGCCTTCATCCCAAGATCGTGGTGCACGGCCATACGCCGGTGGCCAAGCCCGAGATCACCGGCAACCGCGTCAATGTCGACACCCTCGCCTGGCACTCGGGAAACCTCACCGCGCTCGTCGTGGACGGCGCGGAGAAACGGATCCTGACGGTGACGGGTGAGCGGGCGTAGGTAAGGCGTGAGGTTATGTGCAGAGGGTCTAGCGAAGCGCGGCGGTGACGCCGTAGCCGTCGACGGCATTGTGGTTGTTGGCCGCGTCGGCGGAATAAATGCCGAGGCCGCACAAGACGATGGCCGACAACATGGCAAAGGACAAAAAGGCTGCTTTCACGGACGTCATCTCTTGTTGAGCTTTCTGCATCTATGCACGAGCGGGTTACCAATGCGTTGAAACGCGAAATACGTCGCAAATGTCTGACGGTTTCGCGCTTCTAGGCATGTTCTGTATCGGCGGTGTGTCGCGCGGGTCACAGGAAAGGTTCATCGCGGTTGCACGCAAGATGCAGAGCGGGCGCCTTTTAGGCTGGCGGACTGACACAGGCCAAGGATGAAACGCGTTATCCCCGGCGGATTTGCCGCCGCGTGCCAAATATGCAACGTCGCCAAATACGTTGGCTGTATGAGCCGTCAGATGGTCGCCACCCAGGCGCGGGCGATGGCCAGGCCGGCGGCATAGGCTACAGGTCCGTTGCGGGCCGTTTCATCGTCGAGCCGGCCCGCCCATTCAGGATGCCGCTCGGCGATCAGCGGTGCGAAGGATGTGCTCCAGTCGCGCACCATCGGACTGTCGGCCTCGAAATGGAACTGGAAGCCGTAGATGGCGCGGCCGATGCGGAACGCCTGGTTCTCGGCGACGGCATTGCCGGCCAGCCGCACGGCAGTCTCGGGCAAGACAAAGGTGTCGTCGTGCCATTGGAAGATCGGGAATTTTTCGGGCAAGGCGGCGAGCACCGGATCGGCCTGCGCCGCCGCGGTGAGCGCGACCTCGTGCCAGCCGAACTCCGAGGCACCGCCTATCTGGTTCTCGCCGCCAAAGGCGCGCGCGACCAACTGGCTGCCAAGGCAGATGCCGAGCACCGCGCGATCCCTGTCGGCAAAGTTGCGCGTCAGATCGAGCAGGCCCGGGAAATACGGGCAGAGCTCGTCGTCGAGCGCATTCTGGGCGCCGCCGAGCACCACCATGGCGTCATGCCAGCCGCTATCTTGCGGCAGCGCGTCGCCGCGATACGGCCGGCGCAGGTCGATATCGGCGCCCGCCTCGACAAGCGCCGCGCCGATCTGGCCAAGGCCCTCATTGTCGAAGTTCTGGACGACCAAGACCCGCATCGAAACCTGCTGACATGAAATTGATGCAGTGAGCGATATCATGGCGTCAGCATTGCAGCCAACAGGGAACGCCTATGCCACTGCAAAACCGGGTCGACCCGTTCGGCGCCATCCATGCCGTGCCGGAGCGCGGCCTGTTCATGGGCAATCGCGGCATCATTCACGAACCCGAGACGAGAACGCTGTTGAAGAAGCGCTGGGCGCTGCAAGCCTGGATCATCTGTGTCTGCGAATACGGCGACGTGCGGCGCCAGCCGATGGGGCGCAACCGGCAAAGCGACGACCAATTGGGCGGCAAGGCCGGCTGGACCGAGCTGTTTTTCCTCGACGAGGTGACGGCACTTGCCGCCGGGCACCGGCCCTGCTTCTTCTGCCGGCGCGAGCGGGCCAGGGATTTTGTCCAACGCTTCGGCGACGCCTCGGCATTGCCGAGCCACGCGCGCCGCAGCTCGACAAGCGCCTGCACAAGGAGCGCCTGGCATCGGGCGGGCGGGCGCCGCGACTGAAACCGGAGGCGCTTGCGGACTTGCCGGACGGCACGATGATCTCGTCAGGAAAAAGGGCGTACGCCCTTTTTGACGGCGCAGCGCTGCCCTGGAGTTTCGGCGGCTATGGCGATCCGGTGGGATTCGGCGATTTTACCCACGGTCCAATCGGCATGCTCACGCCGGCGACAACTGTTTCCGTGCTGAAGCGTGGCTACAGACCTGTCTGGCACGCCAGCGCGGAGGCTTGACGCCGGCGACGGCCTCGCCCATTCCTCGGCGATGCGCGCCAATTACAAGATGCAGCGGCTATTCGTGCCGGACGAGCTTGGACCGGATATCGAGTTCGACGTCGGCCAGCAGCAGAGCCATTATCTCTCGCATGTGCTGCGGCTCGGCGAAGGCGCCGAGGTTCTGGTCTTCAACGGCAGCGACGGCGAATGGTCGGCGGCAATCGCCGCGAAATCGAAGAAGGCCTTGCGCCTGAAGGTGATGGAGTTGCAGCGGCCGCAGCCGCCGCTGCCCGATCTCGTCTATTGCTTCGCGCCGCTGAAGCAAGGGCGGCTCGACTACCTCGTGCAAAAGGCGGTGGAGATGGGCGCCGGCATCCTGCAGCCGGTCATCACCCAGCATACGCAAGTGGCAAAACCCGGCATCGAGCGCCTGCGCGCCAATGTCGTCGAGGCGGCCGAGCAATGCGGCATATTGGCGGTGCCGGAGCTGCGCGAAGCGGAAAAATTCGAGCGCCTGCTGGCGGGCTGGGACCGCGAGCGGCGGCTGATCTTCTGCGACGAGGATGCATCGACCAACAATCCCCTGCCGGCATTGCAGGCGGTGCGGGAGGGAAAGCTCGGTCTGCTGGTCGGGCCTGAGGGCGGCTTTTCCGACGAGGAGCGCAGGATGCTGAGAGCGCTGCCCTTCGTTACCGCCATTCCGCTCGGGCCGCGCATCCTGCGAGCGGATACGGCGGCGGTGGCGGCACTGGCGCTGATCCAGGCGACAATCGGCGATTGGTGATCAATTCCCGTTACCCTCTGGCTCAGGATTTTTCGCTTGATCGGCTACTGACATTTCGTCCATCTAGCGCCGGCAGTGGCCGCGTGTCCTTTCGGACGCGCAAAGGACGCTGTAGCATTTGATTGGGCACCTGATCCCTTCCGAAAATCGAAGCCGGTTTTCGGGGTCATGTGCGGAGGGCTATTATGGCGCGCGATACCACCGATTTCCGGCCGATCGAAGGCGCCGACGAACTCGTCGAGCACCTGGCCGAAGGCAACAAGCCGCGCGACAAATGGCGCATCGGCACCGAGCACGAGAAATTCCCGTTCTATGTCGACGGCAATGCCCCGGTGCCCTATGGCGGCGAGCGCGGCATCCGCGCCATCCTCGAAGGCATGCAGGACAAACTCGGCTGGGACCCGATCATGGATGCCGGCCGCATCATCGGACTGGTCGAGCCGACCGGTCAGGGCGCGATCTCGCTGGAGCCAGGCGGCCAGTTCGAGCTGTCCGGCGCGCCGCTGGAGACGATCCACCAGACCTGCCGCGAAGGCAATGCCCATCTGGCGCAGGTGCGCGAGATCGCCGAACCGATGGGCATTCGTTTTCTCGGCCTTGGCGGCAGCCCGAAATGGTCGCTGGCCGAGACGCCGAAAATGCCGAAATCGCGCTACGAGATCATGACCCGCTACATGCCCAAGGTCGGTACCAAGGGCCTCGACATGATGTACCGGACCTGCACGATCCAGGTGAACCTCGACTTCGAAAGCGAAGCCGACATGCGCCGCAAGATGCAGGTGTCGCTGAAATTGCAGCCACTGTCGACGGCGCTGTTTGCCAACTCGCCCTTCACCGAAAGCCGGCCGAACGGCTTGCAGAGCTGGCGCGGCGAGATCTGGCGCGACACCGACAATCAGCGCTCCGGCCTGCTCGAATTCTGCTTCTCGCCCGATTTCGGCTTTGCCGATTATGTCGAATGGGCGCTCGACGTGCCGATGTATTTCATCATCCGCGACGGTCAGTACCACGACATGACGCACATCACCTTCCGCCAGTTCATGGCGGGCGCTGCCCGTGACGAACTGCCGGACGGGCTGCCGACGATGGGCGACTGGGCGAACCATCTGTCGACGCTGTTCCCGGACGTGCGGCTGAAGCGCTTTCTCGAAATGCGCGGCGCCGATGGCGGGCCGTGGCGGCGCATCTGCGCGCTGCCGGCCTTCTGGGTCGGGCTGCTCTACGACGCGGCAGCGCTCGACGCGGCCGAGGCGCTGACCTCGAGCTGGAGCTATGACGAAGTGCTGGCGATGCGCAACGCGGTGCCGCAACAGGGCATTTCGGCGCCCTTCCGCAACACGACGTTGCGCGAGATCGCCCGCGACGTGCTCGTCATCTCGCGCATGGGACTGAAGAACCGTGGCCGCAAGAACCGCGACGGCTACGACGAGACCTCGTTCCTCAACACGCTGGACGAGGTCGTCGCGCGCGGCACGACCAGCGCCGAGGAGATGCTCTCCGCCTACCACACACGCTGGGGCGGCTCGATCGAGCCGGTGTTCATGGAATACGCGTATTAACGCTTCGCAATCCGCATGAGCCACGGTCCGGCAAATTCGCTTCAATCAGTGATGGAAACGAACTAGGCTTCTCCAACGAGGATTTTCCCGGAGGAGAAAACAATGCCTTCCTTGTTCGATATTCTGGCACAGGCCCAGAACGGCAACGGCATGCAGGCGCTGGCCCAGCAGTTCGGGCTGTCGCAGCAGCAGACGCAGGCGGCGGTCGCGGCGCTGCTGCCGGCCTTTTCGCAGGGGCTCAAGCGCAACACGGCGGACCCTTACGGGCTCGGCTCCTTCATGACGGCGATGGCCAGCGGCCAGCACGCTAAATATTTCGAGGATGCAAGCCGGGCCTTCTCGCCGCAGGGCCTCGATGAAGGCAACGGCATTCTCGGCCATCTGTTCGGCTCGAAGGACCTGTCGCGGGCCGTTGCCAACCAGGCCGCGCAGGCGAGTGGCGTCAGCCAGCAGGTGCTGCAGCAGATGCTGCCGGCAATCGCCTCGATGATGATGGGCGGGCTGTTCAAGCAGACCACCAACCAGCTAGGCGGACAGATGCATGCGGCAGGCAGTGGCGGCAATCCGCTCGGCGAACTCATCGAGCAGATGATGCGGCAGGCGGGCGGCGGCAGCCAGGCACCGGCCCCTCAGCCTGCAGGCCACACGGATAACCCGCTCGGCAAGATGCTGCAGGACATGTTCGGCGGCGGGCAGCAGCCGCAAAGCCAGCCGCAGCAGACACAGAACCCTTATGGTGACAATCCGCTCGGCAAGGTGCTGCAGGATATGTTCGGCGGCGGTGCACCACAGCCACAGCAGCCGCAGAACCAACCCCAGCAGACACAGAACCCTTATGGTGACAATCCGCTCGGCAAAGTACTGCAGGACATGTTCGGCGGTGGCGCACAACAGTCTCAGCCGCATCAGGCGCCGCAGCAGACGCCGCAGCCGCAGACCAATCCGAGCGGCAGGCCGAGAAATCCGTTCGACGACCTGTTCGGCAAGATGTTCGAGACAGGCGCCCAGCAGCGCGACGACTACCAGAAAGGGATGGAGTCGATCTTCGACCAGTTCAAGCAGGGCATGGGCCGGCGCTAGACCAGAAACCGGCAACCCCAATCATCAGTGCCGCCCAAAAAAGAAAGCCCGGTCCTGGGAGGACCGGGCAGCGCGCAGGCTGGCCGGGGGGATCCGGCAGGGAGTGGGGAGCCTGCGTAACTTGGTGGCGTCGTGCCTCAAAAGGTTCAATGCGACCAAAATCGCGAATTCGTGCGATCACACCACCTTGCGGGCAAGATCCTTGATCGTTTCGGCGCGCTCGATGGCGATGACGCGAAGCCTTTCTGTCGGATCTCGGCCAAAGGGTACACCGACAGCAACGTGCAGGTCGGCGCGGGTCAGGCCGATGTCGGCGAGCTCGGCATCCGACATCTCGCCGAGGCGATAAAAGGCGCGGCGGTTTTTCCAGGCGCGGTAAACATTGGCAGCGGCATTGGCCACGCGCGTCGCAACGGCCGGACGCGAGGTGATGCGCGAGGTCTCGGTAGCGAAATCAAACGTAGCCATGTCGGTCTCCTTCACATTCGAACGGGCGAAACCGGTCGATCGGGCGCTGGCAACAGCGGCCGTTCCGGCTTCGATTCACATGCGTTCATGTGGACAATCGGAATTTGCCATGGCCCGATTGATTAATCCAACGAATGTTTCTAATCTTTAGCATCAGCATCAATGATGGATTAGGCCAATGAAAGCGCCGCTCGATCTCGATCAGTTGCAGACCTTCATCTCGATTGTGGACACCGGCAGCTTTACCCGCGCGGCGGAAGCGGTGCATCGGACCCAGTCTGCGGTGTCGATGCAGATGCGGCGGCTGGAGGAACGGATCGGCAAACCGCTGTTCGAAAAAGACGGCCGCACCAACAGGCTGACCGAGGAAGGCGATAGACTGCTCTCCTACGCAAGGCGGCTGCTCTATCTCAACAAGGAAACACTGGCCGCCTTCGACGACCGCCGGCTCGAAGGCACCATCCGCATCGGCACGCCGGATGACTATGCCGATCGCTTCCTGCCAGAGATCATGGCGCGGTTTGCCCGCTCCAACCCGCATGTCGAACTGACCGTTATCTGCGAACCGACGCCGGGACTGGTCGAACACATCAAGCGCGGCAATCTCGACCTGGCGCTGGTGACGCACAATGACGCGCGCGGCCAGTCGGAAGTGGTGCGGCGCGAACCGCTGCTGTGGGTTACCTCGGCCAACCACGCGACGCATGAGCAGCCGATCCTGCCGATGGCCTTCGGCCGGCCGAACTGCATCTGGCGGCGGGCGGCCGCCGACGTGCTCGACCAGCAGAACCGCGACTACCGCATCCTGTTCACCAGCTTCTCTGCCACCGTCATCGCCGCGGCGGTGCTTTCCGGCCTGGCGATCTCGGTGCTGCCGGAATGCGCGCTGCGGCCCGGCATGCGGGTGCTGGGCGAGGCCGACGGTTTCGGCGCCCTGCCCGATTGCCGCATCGGCATTATGCGCGGCCAGACCTCGCGGCCGGAGATCGTCGATGCGCTTGCGCGCCACATTTCGGAGAGCCTCGACAATATTTCCGTGCCACTCGGCCAGGAGACCGGCACGTTCGATTTCGCCGCCCTCGCCTTCGCCAAGATGAAACGGACGAAGCCGAGCCAGATCCTGCCGGGCTGGTGATCGCGCGATTGGGGCCGACATCGAACACGGCCGCCTTGACGGCGGCCAACAACCGTTCCCCAATCGGCCGATGAGCGACGCAGCACCCGAATCACGCACCAACGCCACCGAGTATACGGTGAGCGAGATTTCCGGCGCGCTGAAGCGCACGGTCGAGGACGTCTTCGGCAATGTACGGGTGCGCGGCGAGATTTCCGGCTATCGCGGACCGCATTCCTCCGGCCATGCCTATTTCTGCCTGAAGGACGATCGCGCGCGGCTCGATGCCGTGGTGTGGAAGACCACGATGAGCCGGCTGAAATTCCGTCCCGAGGAAGGCATGGAGGTGATCGCCACCGGCAGGCTCACCACCTATCCCGGAAAATCCAACTACCAGATCGTCATCGACAATCTCGAGCCGGCCGGTGCCGGTGCGCTGATGGCGCTGCTGGACGAGCGCAAGCGCCGGCTGCAGGCCGAAGGGCTGTTCGACGCGGCCCGCAAGCGGCGTCTGCCGTTCATGCCGCGCGTCATAGGCGTCGTCACCTCGCCAACAGGTTCGGTGATCCGCGATATTATCCACCGCATCAAGGACCGGTTCCCGCTGCACGTGCTCGTCTGGCCGGTGCGGGTGCAGGGCGAGACGGCGGGCGCGGAAGTGACCGCTGCCGTCAACGGCTTCAATGCACTGCCTTGGGACGGCGCCACCGCGCGGCCCGATCTGTTGATCGTGGCGCGCGGCGGCGGCAGCCTGGAGGATCTGTGGGGCTTCAACGACGAAGCGCTCGCCCGGGCCGTCGCCGCTTCGGGTATTCCCGTGATTTCCGCGGTCGGCCACGAGACCGACTGGACGCTGATCGATCTGGCAGCGGATGTGCGGGCGCCGACGCCGACAGGCGCCGCCGAGATCGCCGTGCCGGTCAAAGTCGATCTCGAAGCGACGCTTGCCGGCCTTGGCGCGCGGTTGAAGACCGCACTGTCGCGCAATTTCGAACGCAAGCGGCAGGCGGCGCGCGCAGCCGCCCGGGCGCTGCCCTCGCCCGACCAGTTGCTGGCGCTGCCCCGGCGGCGCTTCGACGAGGCGACGAGCCGGCTCGGCCGGGCGCTGTCGGTCAGCGTCGAGCGCAAGCGGGCCAGGCTTCTGGGCCAGCGTCTGACACCGGCGACCTTGTCGCGGCGCATGAACGAAGCCCGCACACTGACCCGCCGCGACCTCGCCCGAGCGCAAGCGGCGTTCTTCGCCATCGTGCGCGAGCGTCGGGCACGGTTTTCGCGCACGGCCGCCAGACTGTCATCGGCGCCGATCGCCAGACGGCAGAAACTGCGAGGCGATGCCCTGCTGGCACTGGCATGGCGGCAGGACCAGGCGATTTCGCGGCGGCTGGACCGTCTGCGTGGAAAACTGACGCAGGCCGATCGATTGCTGGCGACGCTGTCGCACAAGGCCGTGCTGGCGCGAGGCTTCGCACTGGTCAAGGATGCGGACGGCGCGGTGGTCAAGCGTTCGGCGGAGGTCGTGTCGGGAATGGCGCTTTCGCTGGAGTTCGCCGACGGCACCGCCGATGCCGTCGCCATCAGTGGCACGGCGCGGCCGAAGGCGATTGCCAAGTCGGCAGCCAAGCTCAAGGCGCCGGGCGGCCAAGGCTCGCTTTTCTGAGGAAGACCAAGGCGCTTTTCTGAGGAAGAAATGACCGATCCGCATCTTACGACGCCCTCGGGCAAACTGCGTGCACGCGCCGTCGATATCCCATTCGAAGGCACCCCAGGCCGCTTCAATGCCATCACCGATGTGCCCGGCGTGACGGTCGGCTATACGACGCTGATCTCAGGGGACGGGCCGCTCGTTGTCGGCAAGGGTCCGGTACGCACCGGCGTGACCGCGATCCTGCCAAGGCCCAGAGACGAGTTGGCCGTCCCGGCGTTCGCCGGTGTGTTCAGCGCCAATGGCAATGGCGAACTGACCGGCTCGCATCTGATAGAGGAGCTCGGAGCGTTCAATCTTCCCATCACCATCACCAACACGCATTCCTGCGGCGTCAGCCGCGACGCAACGTTGCGCTGGATGCAGACGGTGCTGCCGCACGCGCTCGACAGCGCCTGGGCGCTGCCGGTGGCGGGCGAGACTTATGATGGCTTTCTCAACGATATCAACGGCCATCATCTGAGCTTCGAGCACGTGTTTTCCGCGCTCGACACGGCTGAAAGCGGGCCGATGAAGAGGGCAGCGTCGGCGGCGGCACAGGCATGATCACCTTCGGCTTCAAAGCAGGGTCCGGCACATCCTCGCGCAGCGTCGACTGGAACGGAGAGCGTTTCACGATCGGCTGCTTCGTCCAGTCGAATTTCGGTGCAAGGCGAAACCTCGTCATAGGTGGCATCAGGGCCGGAGCGGAACTCGCCGAACCGGCGATCCGGGACAACACGCCGCGAGCGGAAAAGAGCTCGATCATCGCGATCGTCGCCACCGATGCGCCATTCATGCCGCACCAGTTGAAACGGCTGGCGAAACGCGTGCCCCTCGGGGTCGCGCTGACCGGCGGCTATGGATACAATTCGTCCGGCGATATTTTTCTTGCGTTCAGCACGGCCAATGCCGATGCGGCGCGCGGCGCGGCCGGCAAATTGGCCAGCGCCGGTTACATACCGGATGCCGACATCAACCCGTTCTTCGACGCCGTCATTCAGAGCGTGGAGGAAGCAATCCTCAATGCTTTGATCGCCAACGAAGACATGAGCGGGCGCGACGGCAATTTCGTGCCGGCATTGCCGAAAGGGTGGCTCGAAGGTAGATTCGGGGCGCATCACACTGCAGATCTTGGTTAAGCTTTCGCGGTCTTCGCCGTCTTCGGCAGGAATGGCCTGGAAGCCGCGAAGGATTAACCCAAAGCAGCTCAACGACGAATAAACGACCCCAAAAAATATCAATTGGAAGACTCATCGCCCAATCGGAGCCATAGTATGAGCAACCCAGATGGTCCCGCACCCGTGCACAAGGCGGTGATGAGACATAGCTCGGCTGAAGTCATCCAGGCCATCTCAGAGGGGAAAGATGTCGATGCGTTAGATCGCGAAGGCCGGACGCCGTTGTTTTATGCGTCAAAAGATGGCGAGACCGCAATCGTCGCTGCACTGATCGAGCGTGGAGCGAAGGTGAATGTGCAGGACAAGAATCTGGAAACACCGCTGCACTTTGCTGCTCGCGAATATCGGCTCGAGGTGGCGGAACTTCTAGTCAAGGGCGGCGCAGATGTTTCTTCCCAAGACATTCATGGAAACACGCCCCTGTGGCGTGCCGTGTTTGAATCACGGGGCCGTGGCGAGTTGATCAAGCTTCTTCTCTCAGCTGGCTCAGATAAGACACTGAAAAACAAGCTTGGCTGTTCGCCGCAAGACCTCGCAAAGACCATTGGAAATTACGACATTAACGCGTTCCTGGGCTGAAAACCCGCTAGCTTCACCCAGCAAGCAATTAATGGTGTATGCTGTGCTTCAAATAGCTGGCGCCAGGAACTTCGATCTCGACAAGCCACTGTCGCATACTGTTCCTAAGCATATTACTCGGCGGGCTTGTTCGAATTCTTTTCGTCCTGCTCGGCCTCGGCCGCCTCTTCGAGCCTCGAAGCAATGAGCTCCTGAATGTCGCCGACCTCTTCCTGAATATCCTCCAGGGGTATGCCGGCTTCGGCAGCCTTGGCCGCGCATTCCCTGGCGAGGGTCTCGGCCTGCTTCTCGATTCTGGCTGGCGAGGGCTGGCAGTGGACTTTTTCGCCAATCCACCCGCGCAAGAACTCGATCGCGTGTTCACTCATACTGCTGTTTCCCTAGCGGCTATGCCGATTGGTAATCATAAATGTCGGCATCTTCGAAAAGATGCGTGCTGCCATTCGAGCCGAGTCTGCTTCGCCCGGCAAGCCGAACTTGTCCGAGGTCCACAGAGCCGAAGGGAATGGAGGGTTCAAGGAGCACGTTCTGGTTTTTGAGGACTGATTCTCTCGAGGAAACTCGTTCGACCCGCGCTATTGATTCTATTTGCTTTTTTTCGGTTTTCAAGCCGTTTTAGATCACAATAGATGTCACAATAGCTAGCACATTTACCGCGCTCTCGCTGGCACGACGTAAAAGGCGAGCCGTCAAAGCCGCCGCTATATAGTGACAACCATTTGCAATGTCGACTCCGCTCGCGGTCCTGCTTCTTTCCGCCGCGCTTGCTGGGAGAGATGTGGTGTGACCGGCCTTGCAGTGCAAGCTGCCGAGCGCCTCATGCAAGGCATGCAATAGCGTCTTGTGGAACCCTGAAGTGCTTGTCTCAGGGTGGCTCTCTATCGCTGGCGGTAAAGGATCATGCCGGCATGATTGAGGACGCCTTCGACGAACTCACCATCCGCGGTGAAGCCCGTATCGTCCCAGTATTCTATGTGGTTGCCCTGCACTTCGTAGCGTCCCTGATAGGCGCTCTCGCGGTCACCGCGCGCTTCGTCATAACGGCCGTTCGGCAGGAGTTCGTGCCTGATATGGCGATCCTCGGTGACCCAAAGTCCGACGTAAGGATGATTGTGGTGCGTCATTGGTTCCTCTGCAATTGGAGTTGAAGGAAGGGTCAGGCCGGTTGGAGCTACAGCAAGGGCAATACCCGTAAGCACCGCGGTCAAAGTGGATGGCATCAATGCGCCGCCTTCGCCGGACGAACGACGATCTCGTTGACGTCGACATCGTCGGGCTGTTCGATTGCGTAGCGCACTGCCCTGGCGATGGCATCGGGTTGCAGGGCAATAGCACGCCAGGTTTTCATGGCGGCGGCAGCGGCTTCGTCGGAGATCGTGTTCGCCAGCTCGCTTTCCACCACGCCGGGATGAATGCAGGTTACCCGGATATCGTCACTCTCCTGGCGGAGCCCATCGGAAATCGCGCGGACAGCGTATTTCGTTGCGCAATAGACGGCAGCCATCGGCGAGACGGCCAGTGCGCCAATGGAACCGATATTGATGATATGCCCGGAGCCACGTGCCGTCATCTCAGGGAGCACCGCCGCGATGCCGTACAGAACACCCTTGACGTTGACGTCCACCATCAGCTCCCACTCGTCGACCTTCATGGCTGCCATGGCCGACAGCGGCATGACGCCGGCATTGTTGACGATGACATCGACCTGGCCCCATTCGGCCCGCGCGGCATCGGCGAATGCCGCGACGTCCGCCCTCTTGGTGACGTCGAGCGCTCGCACGCGAACCGTCCCACCAGCCGCCTCGATTTCTGCCGCAAGCGCTTCAAGGCGGTCGGTGCGCCGCGCGCCGAGCATCAGCTTTGCACCTGCCGCGCCAAGTTCGCGGGCGATGCCAGCACCGATGCCGCTGGAGGCACCGGTGATCAGAACAACTTTGTTCATGGTCATCGTAGACGATCCTTTTGGTTTTGTGATTATTTCACGATGTGAAGGGATGGCGTGCGGATGAGCTCCCGCGGCGCGCCGGCTTTATAGGGGATCACTGGGCGGTGTAGCCGCCATCGACCAGAAGCAACGCCCCGGTGATGAAGCTGGATGCCGGCGAGGCAAGAAAGGCGATGGCCTCGGCAACTTCTTGCGGCTGGCCGATCCGGCCGATTGGATGCGCGTTGCCGAAGCTGCGCAGCATCTCCCGGCCATTGTCCACCACACCTTCCATGATGTCGGTTTCGATCACGCCAGGGGCAACGGCGTTGCAGCGAATGCCCATTCGCCCATATTCGATCGCGATTACCTTGGTCAGCTGTGCGACAGCCGCCTTGGAGGAGGCATAGGCCGCCTGCGTCTCGAAGGCCGCGACGGCCGAGATCGATGAGACATTGACGATCGCGCCGCCACCACCGGCGGCCATCAGTTCCACAGCGGCACGGGCGGTGACGAAGCTGCCGCGCGCGTTGATCTGCAGAATGCGGTCGTAGTCGTCGACCGAGGTCTCCGTCAGACGTTTGTTGAGCGTGCGACCGGCATTGTTCACGACGATGTCAAGGCGTCCGAAGCGCTTCGCCGCGAGCTCGACCGAGCGTCGGGCCAGATCCTCGTCGGCGACGTCGCCGACCAGGGTTGCCACGTCCTCGGCTTCCAATTCGCGTACGGTGTCGCTGAGATCGCTTGCCACGATCCGGGCACCGCGCGCACGCAGCAGCTCCGCCGTGCAGCGACCGATGCCGCGTGCCGCGCCGGTCACGAGGGCGACTTTTCCATCCAGGTCCCAGGAGGAAGGGAGTGATGTCATCGGATATCTCCTTATCGGTCGGCTTCGGCTTGGATCGGGAGGATCAAGCCTTCTTGCCGTTGCGACAGAGATAGAGCCAGGGCATTGTCGCGATAAGCCGCCCATTGTTAACCTCTAAGATAAGTCTTGCTAACCAATGGACATCGATCTCAATGCAATTGCCGTCTTCGTCACGGTGGCCGAGGAACGCAATTTTCGCGCTGCGGCGGACCGGTTGGGCGTGACGCGCTCAGCGGTCAGCCAGAGCATCCTCAGGCTTGAACAGCGTCTGGGCATCGCATTGCTGCAGCGCACGACACGCAGCGTCAACCTGACCGAAGCGGGCGAGCGCCTGTTGGCGAGCGTCGCACCGGCGATCGCCGACGTGAACGCGGCAGTCGAAGCCACCACGGAGTTTCTGGACCGCCAGCGCGGCCGCCTGCGGATCGCGGTTTCGTCTATCGCAGAGACCTTTCTGTCAGGACCGTTGCTGGCGTCCTTTGCAGAAACGTTTCCCGAGGTGCATCTGGACATCGTGGTGACAGACGAGGAATTCGACATCGTTGCCGAAGGCTATGATGCCGGAGTCAGGCTCGGCGAAGTGATTGAGCAGGACATGATCGCCGTGCCGGTATCGGGCGATCAGCGGCAGATGGCCGTCTGCGCCCCGCGCTATCTCGAAAAGTTCGGAGCACCCGCCCATCCGCGCGAGCTTGTGGCTCATCGCTGTATCGGCTGGCGGCCGGCGCCGGGAGTTTCGCCCTATCGGTGGGAGTTTGGCGAGGACGGGCGCGAATTCGACGTGGCGGTTGCGCCCGAGATCACGACCAACGACATGTGGCTGATGATCCGGCTGGCCGTTGCAGGCGCCGGGATCACGTTCGGCATGGCGGATACATTCCGCCCCTGGATCGACCGCGGCGAGCTTGTACCAATCCTCGACGGCTATTTCCCGCCGTTTGCTGGTTTCTATCTCTATTTCCCCAGCCGACGGAATGTCGCGCCGAAGCTGAGAGCCCTCGTGGACCACCTGCGCGGCGCGCGTCAGGCGCGGGCCCGTCGGTGAGGCGACCGGTCATAAGACCGCTTTGGCAGTATTTTGCCGGTCAGAAGTGTAGCTGAAAGGTGATGGTACCGTTGGCTGGGATCGAACCAGCGACCTCCGGATCCACAATCCGGCGCTCTAACCATCTGAGCTACAACGGCACGTTTGCCAGAGCGGGATCGAGATGAAACGTTCGGGACCCGCTCTGTCGTTCGGCGATGCGTCCATACGGGCTATCGGAGTTTAATTCAAGGCTTTTGGCAAGGCAAAAGCTCGCTCCGGCATCGCGTCATTTTCCGCCGGACAAAGAAAAGGCCGGCGGGAGGAGGTGCCGGCCTTTTCCTGTTACGAGCCAGCGGGAGGAGGTGCTGGCTGGTTACCCCGGTGAGCAGAGGGAGGAGGTTCCACTCGCCGGGTATTCACTTAAACCACTATATCGCACATCTATTTGTCTGACGAAATGCGACCTTTTGATGCATCGTTAGACTATGTGCAAATATTAGGCGATCTTGATTTCTTTCACGGCCTTCTCGAAGGCGGTCTTGATCGGCTTGGATACGTCCTCGGCCGCCTTGGCAGCAACCGCCTGGAAGTCCTTGGCCTGCTCGACGGTCATTTCGACGCGCTTGCGCAGGAAAGCGGTCTGCAACTCGACGACTTCCGACAGCGACTTGGCGCCGATCAGCGCTTCGAAATGCGAGAAGCCGGCTTCGGCATTGGCGCGCAGGGCGGCGATGGTCTTGAGCGACAGGTCGCTGGAAACGGACTTGGCGGTCTCGTAGGTCGACTCCAGAGCCTTCTGGGTCTCCTCGGCCCCGGTCTTCAGCTTGGCATAGGCCTCTTTCGACTGCTCGACGCCCTTTTCGGCGAAAGCGCGGATCTGGTCAGTGGCCTTGGAAGCGTCGAAGCTCGGGAATTCAACGTTTTCGATCGTTTCAGCGGTCTTGGTCCTGGACATTTTCCATCCTTTTCAGCGGCAGCGGCTTTGACGAAAAGCCGTCTCGTTCATGTATCATGGCAATATAAAGGCAATTTTTGTGCATTGCAACATGTTTGTTGCATCGCACCATATATTATTTGTTCGTGGCGTTAACCACGCGCCTAGAGATTCCATTGGTTGCACGCTATGACTTGTGGACCTTCGCGCCGTCGACTTTTATTAACAAAGCGTTAACCGCAAATTGCCCGCTCTGTGAGGGTCGCCAAACGCATGCCGGCTGAAAACTACTCCTTCCTCGATGTCGCCGTGCTCGACGCGGTCCGCCTGCGCTTCGCCGCAGGCGACGCGATCGCTATTCTGTCGGCAGATCTCGAGCAGGTGATCTGGGCCAACGGCCCCGGCGCAGCGGTATTCGGCTATCCCGACATCGGCGCGATCATCGGCGCCTCGGCAGGTTTGCCGCTGATCGCCAGGCGCCAGATCATGGCAACCAGCGGTTTTCCGCAGATCGGCCGCGACCGTGCCATCACGGTTCGGCTGGCGACCGGCCTGACCAGCCGCGCGGTCGGCTTCCTGGCCAGCGCAGTGACCATGCCCGATGGAGAGGAAGCAATCATGCTGGCGCTGCCGGCGGCGCAGACCGGCTCGCGCAGTGCGGCCGAGATCGCCGATCGCGCCATCGGTGGTTTTACGGAAGACGGCCACTACATCGCCTTTGTCGACGCCAAGGGCAATATCGACGCCGCATCGGACGGCTTTTCGGCACTCGGCATCCGGCCTGAGACGCTGGCCGCGCTTGTCGCCGACGTGGCGAACGAGAGCGACCGCATCGTCAAGCGCCTGGTCCCGGGTGGATCCAGCTCCTATCCGGCGGGCCTTGCCCGGCTGACGGACGAGCGGCATCTGCTGGTGGTGATCGACGAGGACCGGCTCGACGGCGGGGCCCCTGATGGCGAGCGCGCCGGGGGGGAAACCGGCAGCGAAGCAGCAGCGGCACCGAGCGGTGGCGATCTTCCCCAGCCGACGGGCCAAGACAACGAGCCGCCAATCGCCAGGATGGGCGCGGCGGAGATCAACCTTGCAGCGATGGAAGGCACCTCAGCATCGGCGGAGCACGAAGCTGTCGACGCGGCTGACAATCAACACACGGTTGGCGAAACGCCGACGCAGCATGATCATTGGTACTTCAATGCCGGCGACGACGCGCAGGTCCCGCCCGGGGCAGCTGCGTCCGGCAAAGCCGAGAACAGCCCGGACGCTTCGCAGGCCGGCGCGGATACTTCGCCGGAAAGCGCCGCAAAAGCCACCAAAGCCGCCTCCCCGGCCGAACGCCGCGCTTCGGCGATCGATCGCACCGCCGCGCCCATGCGTTTCGTCTGGCGTACCGACGCGGAGGGCCGGTTCAGCGCCCTGTCGCCGGAATTTGCCGAGCTTGTCGGCAGGCCTGCCGCCGACGTGATCGGCCGCCGCTTCGAGGATGTTTCGGCCGCCTATGGCCTTGATGCTTCTGGCGAGATTGCCGGCCTGCTCGAACGGCGCGACACCTGGTCCGGGCGCTCCGTGCTGTGGCCGGTCGCCGGCACCGATCTGAAGATACCCGTCGATCTGGCGGCGCTCCCGGTTTACAGCCGCAGCCGGGTTTTCGAAGGTTTTCGCGGTTTCGGTGTCGCCAGGAGCGGCGATGCGGTGGTCGATCCGGATGCCGTCGGCATGGCCCTTGTCGCCGAGGAAAAGCCCGCCGCGAGCGTCGGGCCGGAAGCCGTCGAACCTGCCCCGGCGACACCGAAACCCGCCGATCCGTTCAGGGGCGAAGTGCCGGCGTTGACCATCGTGCCAAAGCCCGAGCGGCGCTTTGCCGACAAGGTGATCCGGCTGGCCGAGCACCGGCAGCCGGCCAACGACAAGGGCCTGTCGACGCTGGAACGCAGCGCGTTTCGCGAGATTGGCGAGCGTCTCAAGAAGGACAGCACCCCGGCCGAAGAACAGCCCAGCGCCGGAAAGCAGAAGCCGGCTGAGAAAGTCGAGGCTGCCGGCAATGCCGACGAGCCAAAGCTGAAAGAAGCCGGCCCGACGGACAAGGGTGAGATGCCGGAACCAGGTCCGGAAAGCGGGGCGGCTGCCGCCGAACCGCCCGAGGCCGATGCCGAGGACCAGAAGGACCTCGCCCGGCTCGACGGCGAGCAGCCATATGAGGCTGTAGCAGAGGCGCAAGCCGGCGAACCCGTCACTCGCCCTGTTTCCGGATCGCTGCTCGACTATGCCAACCGCGAACCCAGCGATGAAGCGCAGGAAGGCGACGAGCCCAGCACGGACGGTCGAACGATCGTCGCCGAAGCGCCGCGGGATGGCGACGACGATAGCATGACGGCCGAAGATTTCCGTGACGCCGAGGACAGCGAGGATTGGTCCGAGGACAGCGCAGCCGACGCTGCCGGCCAGGTGCCGCCCGTCGAGCGGCCGCAGGCACCACCGCTCAAACTCGGCGGCTTCGTGCCGTCGGCGTTTGCCGGAGCGGACAACAAGGGGCCGGATACCTCGATCCTCGGCAAGCTGCCGGTGCCGGTGCTTATCCATTCCGGCGATCAACTGCACTACGCGAACGACGAATTCCTCGGCTTGACAGGCTATGCGACGCTCAACGCCCTGGACGAGGCCGGCGGGCTCGGCGCGCTGTTTGCCGACCCTTATGCCGACGACGGCAGTTCGGAGGGCGGCGACCGCGCATTGCGGCTGAAGACGCGCGACGGTCAGGAGTTTCCGATCGACGCAATTTTGCGTTCCGTCCCGTGGGGGAACGGCAAGGCGCTGATGCTGGTCGTACGCCGTTCCGGCGACGACGAAGCAGCAGCCATTCCGCATGGCGCTGCCGACGACCAAACGCAGCCGGATGTTTCCGAGCTCAAGGCGCGCATTGCCGAAATGCGCACCATCATCGACACCGCCACCGACGGCGTCGTGCTGATCGGCCGTAACGGAACGATCCGTTCAATTAGCCGTCCGGCGGAAGCGCTATTCGGCTTCGACAGCGACGAGGTGACCGGCAAGCCGTTCGTCTCGCTGTTTGCGATCGAAAGCCAGCGCGCGGCGCGTGACTATCTCGAGGGGTTGTCGGAGCCCGGCGTTGCAAGCGTGATGAACGATGGCCGCGAGGTGATCGGGCGCGAGGCGCAGGGGCGTTTCATTCCGCTGTTCATGACCATCGGCAGGCTGCCCAACGACAGCGGCTTCTGCGCGGTGGTGCGCGATATCACCCAGTGGAAGCGGGCCGAAGAGGACTTGACCCAGGCGCGCGCGGTCGCCGAGCGCGCCTCGTCGCAGAAGACCGATTTTCTGGCCCGCATCAGCCACGAGATCCGCACGCCGCTCAACGCTATCATCGGCTTTTCCGAGCTGATGGTGGACGAGAAATTCGGGCCGGTGGCCAATGACCGCTATCGCGACTATCTGCGCGACATCAACCGTTCGGGCAACCACGTGCTCGATCTGGTCAACGACCTGCTCGACATTTCGAAAATCGAGGCAGGCCAGCAGGAGATGGCCTACGAGGCGGTGTCGCTTAACGACACGCTGGCCGAAACCGTGGCGATGATGCAGCCGCAAGCCAACCGGGAACGCGTCATCATCCGCTCCAGCTTCGCCTCCCGGCTGCCGGAAGTGGTGGCCGATCTGCGCAGCGTTCGGCAGATCGCGCTCAACATCCTGTCGAACGCCGTCCGCTACACGCAGGCCGGCGGCCAGGTGATCGTGTCGACGGCCTACGAGCTCTCCGGCGATGTCGTCATGCGCGTGCGCGATACCGGCATCGGCATGAGCCCGTCCGAGATCGAGCAGGCGCTGAAGCCGTTCAAGCAGATCAATGCGCTGAAGCGCGGCCGCGGCGACGGCACCGGTCTTGGGTTGCCGCTGACCAAGGCGATGGTCGAAGCGAACCGGGCCCGGTTCACCATCAACTCGACGCCCGGCGAGGGAACCCTGGTCGAAGTCGCCTTTCCCTCGACCCGTGTGCTCGCCGGTTAGCTATGGTTGCGCAAAGAAAAAAGGCGTCCAACAGGACGCCTTGAATGATAGGATTGCTGTCACAACGGGGCTTGAGCGAATCAGATCCTCTCGGGGCTAAGAGGAACGGGATTTCTCCCTCAAGTTACGCACGACTATCGATGCCGGGCCTTAACAAATCCTTACCGGCACGCCGGAAAATTTACCAATGTGTACCACTCATGAAATCTAGGTAAATTCCGAAGAGATAATTTGTTAACGATACCTGAGACCTCAAAACGGCTCCCGCCTTGGATCCCGGGTCAGTCGGCAAGCTGCGGCAGGTTGCGGAACAGCTCGAGCGCTTCGGGATTGGCGAGCGCTTCCTTGTTCTTGATGGCGCGGCCATGCACCATGTCGCGTACCGCGAGCTCGGTGATCTTGCCCGATTTGGTGCGCGGAATATCGCTGACGGCGACGATCTTGGCCGGCACGTGGCGCGGGCTCGCCCCGATGCGGATTTTCGCGCGGATGCGTTTTTCCAGCTCGGCATCGAGCTCGACGCCTGCCGCCAGCCGCACGAACAGCACCACGCGAACGTCATTGTCGAAATCCTGGCCGATGCATAGTGCTTCGAGGATTTCCGGCATTTGCTCGACCTGATTGTAGATCTCCGCCGTGCCGATCCTGACACCGCCCGGATTGAGCGTGGCGTCGGAACGGCCATGGATGATCAGGCCGCCATGGGCGGTCCATTCGGCGAAATCGCCGTGGCACCAGACATTGTCGAACCGTTCGAAATAGGCGGCTCGGTATTTCCTGCCGTCAGGGTCGTTCCAGAAGCCGAGCGGCATCGCGGGAAACGCCTTGGTGCAGACGAGCTCGCCCTTCTCCTGGCGGAGCGGCCGGCCGTCATCGTCCCAGACATCGACGGCAAGACCGAGCCCAGGCCCCTGGATCTCGCCGGTCCATACCGGTTCGATCGGCACGCCGAGCACGAAGCAGGAGACGATATCGGTGCCGCCGGAAATCGAAGCCAGATGCACGTCCTTCTTGATGCCTTCGTAGACGAAGCGGAAATCTTCCGGCGATAGCGGCGAGCCGGTCGAGGAGATGGCGCGCACGCTGGAAAGATCATGCGTGCGGATCGGCTTGAGGCCGGCCTTGCGCACGGAATCTATGAATTTGGCCGAGGTGCCGAAATACGTCATCTTCTCGGCATCGGCGAAGTCGAACAGCGTATTGCCGTCCGGGTACAAGGGTGAGCCGTCGTAGAGCAGCAAGGTGGCGCCCGACGCCAGGCCCGACACCAGCCAGTTCCACATCATCCACCCGCAGGTGGTGAAGTAGAAGAAGCGGTCGCCGTCGAGCAGGCCGGCATGCAGCCGTTCTTCCTTGACGTGCTGGATCAGCGTTCCGCCGGCCGAATGGACAATGCATTTGGGGATGCCGGTCGTGCCGGACGAAAACAGGATGTACAGCGGATGCGAAAACGGCAGCCTCTCGTAGCTGACAGGCCTGGCGGCAAAGGGTGACAGCGCCTCTTCAAGCGCAGCCGCCTTGCCGATGGTCGCCGCGACGTCGAGCGAGGTGCCGAGATAGTCGACAATGAGGACCTTGCGGACGGTGGCGAGCTTGCCCGCCACGGCCGCGATCTTGTCGGCGACTTCGATCGCCTTGCCATTGTACCAGTAGCCGTCCGGCGCGATGAACACGACAGGCTCGATCTGGCCGAACCGGTCGAGAACCCCCTGCTCGCCGAAATCCGGGGAGCAGGACGACCAGACCGCGCCGATCGAGGCGGCCGCCAGCATCGCAGCAACGGTCTCCGGCATGTTGGGCATCATCGCGGCGATGCGGTCGCCCTTCTTCACCTTGAGCGACAGGAAAAGCTGCTGCAGGCGCGAGGTCAGCGCATGCAGCTCGTTCCAGGACAGCCGCCGCTCGACCTTGTCCTCGCCGCGAAAGACGATTGCGTCGCCAAGCCCGGTTTTCTTGAGGAGATTCTCGGCGAAGTTCAGCTTCGCATCAGGGAAGAAGGTCGCGCCGGGCATCTTGTCGCCATCGATCAGCACGCGTTCGCCCTTGTCGCCGACGATGCCACAAAAGTCCCAGACCAAGCTCCAGAAGGTCTCGCGGTCATCGATCGACCAGCGATGCAGGTCGGCATAGGAGGAGAAAGACTCGCCGGCCATGCTCGCCGCGGCGTTCATGAAGGCGGTCATCGGCGCCGCGTCGATCTGCTCTTGCGTCGGGATCCAGAGCGGTGCGTCGTCAGCCATCATTGTTCCTCCGCAGGCTGCATCGCTTATGCAATATCGCGATGCAGCAGAGCAAGATTTTGTTGGACCGCGCCGGTCAGGGTGTGCGCAAATGCCATCGCCGGGCCATAAAGACTTGAAATGCGTCAGCCGTCGGTTACACCCGTCGGGCGATTTTGTCGGAATGGAAGCATACAGGGCGATATGCCATCACCTTTGATCCGACGCGGAATATGGGCGATCGGCGCAGCCGTCATCGTCATCGCGCTGGTCGTCGCAGCCTTGCCGTTGATCGCCTCGACCCGCATCGTACGCGACCGCATCGCATGGGAAATGAGCGCCTGGAGCGGTTTCCGGGTCACCATCGACGGCGCGCCGCGCATCGAGGTCTGGCCGAATTTCCGGGCGATCCTGAGCGACGTGACGCTGTCGCAATGGACAGAGACGGATGCGCCGCCCGTGGTCGAAGCCGAACGGGTCGAGGTCGACCTCTCGGCGATGGCGGCGCTGCGTGGCGACGTGGTGTTTTCGACGGCGCGGCTGGTACGACCGACGATCCGGGTTCAGCGTACCGCGAGCGGGTTTTTCCTGCCTGCGATTCCCAGCGGCGGGCGCATTACGCGTTCGATCGATGCTGCCCGCGCGGTGATCAACACAAATCCCGCCAAGCCGGATCTCGGCAAGCTGCCAACAGATCCGTTCGGCACAGTCGAGTTCAGGGACGGCCGCGTGGTGGCTGCCATCGGCGACAAGGACCAGGAGATATTGAGCAGCCTGAGCGGCCAGGCGAACTGGGCCGCGATGAACAGCAATGCGACGCTGTCGGCGACCGGGATATGGCGCGGCGAAAGTGTTGCCATCGACGCCGCATCGCCGAACCCGCTTGTGTTGTTTGGTGGCGGCACAGCACCGGTCACGTTTTCCTTCAAGGCGGCGCCGGCCAGTTTTTCATTCGACGGCCGCGCCAGCATGTCGGAAAACGGCTATTTCGACGGCCAGGCAAAATTCGCCGCACCTTCGCTCCGACGCGTGCTCGAATGGTCGCAGGCCGGCATCGCGCCCGGTGCGGCAATCGGCTCGATCTCGGTTTCAAGCAAGATCACGGCGACGGCCGGGCGCGTCAAATTCGAAAACACCGCCCTGACCCTCGACAACAACCCCGGAATGGGCGCGCTGGACTTCACCTACGGCGAGGCATTGCCGGTGATCTCCGGCACACTTGCCTTCGATACGCTCGACCTCAGATCATTTCTTTCCGCCTTTGCCCCGGTGCCATCGGCCGGCGGCACCGATCCGGGCGAAATCGATACGAGCTTCGCCGACCGGATCAATCTCGATCTCAGGCTGTCGGCGGCGCATGCCACGGCCGGCGCCATCCAGCTTGCCGAGGTCGCCGCCACCGCCCAGGTCAAGAACGGCCTTGCCGTCTTCGACATCTCGGATGCATCCGCCTTTGGCGGCAACGTCCAGAGCAGCGTCCGTTTCGACCGCAAGCCCGCCGGCACCGAAGTCGAGATCCGGCTGCTTGCTTCCGATATCGACGGCGGCGCTTTCGGCACCGCGGCCGGGATGACACGGCTGGTGCCGATCGGCACTGGAACCGTTTCGGTCATCCTCAAGGGGCCTGGCAGAACCTGGGACTCGATTTTCGAAAACGCCAATGGCTCGCTGTCCGCGACGTTCGGCGCGGGTGCGCTGAGCCGGCTTAACCTGCCGGCGTTCCTCAAGCACACCGAACAGGGCGGATTCTTCGCGCTGGACGACGTCTCGGACGGAACGCTGCCGATCGACGGGGCAGAGCTCAAGGCGAGCATTTCGAACGGCGTGGCACGCATCGACAAGGCCGAGGTGAATTCCGCGCAATACAAGATCTGGCTTTCCGGCATTGCATCCTATGCCGGACGCGGGCTGGCACTGTCCGGCGGCATCGTCCGGCCGAGCCAGGCTGCCACGCAGACGAACGCCCAGGGACCCAATCAGTCGTCGTTCTTCGTCGGCGGCACGTGGAGCACGCCGTTCATCTCGCCGATAAGCCGCGGCGTTTCGGGAGAGTAAGCAGCAGCAGCAGCAGCTTCAACCGCGCTGCGCGGCCTGCTCGTCGCGCTGGCGCTGCACTTCGCGGCTCTTGTTGACAAGCGAAGCGATGATCACACCGACGGCGACAACGGCGATCAGGATGGTGCAGGCGGCGTTGATTTCCGGCGTCACGCCGAGGCGAACTTGGCTGTAGATCTTCATCGGCAGTGTCGTGGCGCCGGGACCCGAGGTGAAGCTGGCAATAACCAGGTCGTCGAGCGAGAGCGTGAAGGCCAGCATCCAGCCGGAGACGATCGCCGGCATGATGACCGGCAGCGTGATCTGGAAGAAGGTCCTTACCGGCGGTGCACCGAGGTCCATCGCGGCTTCTTCCAGTGACCGATCGAAGGTGATCAGGCGCGACTGCACCACCACCGCGACGAAGCACATGGTCAGCGTGGTGTGGGCAAGCGTCACCGTCAGAAAGCCGCGGTCGAGGCCGACGGCGACGAAGAGCAGCAGCAGCGACAGGCCGGTGATGACTTCGGGCATGACCAGCGGCGCAAACACCATGCCCGAAAACAGAAGCCGGCCGCGAAAGCGCGTGTAGCGTGTCAAGGTGAGCGCCGCCAGCGTGCCGAGCACGGTCGCCACGGTTGCCGAGATGACGCCGACCCGGGCCGTCACCCAGGTGGCGTCCATCAGACCCCGGTTGTGGAACAGCGAGACGTACCATTTCGTCGAGAAGCCGCCCCAGACGGTGACCAGCTTCGACTCGTTGAAAGAGAACACGACGAGCAGGACGATCGGCAGGTAGAGAAAGGCAAAGCCGAGCACGATCGAAATGACGTTGAAGCGGCTCCAGGTGGCGTTCATTGGTCCTGCTCCTGAGCACGCGCCTGGGCCCGCTGGAAAATCATGATCGGCACGATCAGCAGCAGCAGCAGGATGACAGCAACGGCGGACGACACCGGCCAGTCACGGTTGGCGAAGAACTCGTTCCACAGCGTCCTGCCGATCATCAGCGTCTGCGAGCCGCCGAGCAGGTCGGGAATGACGAACTCACCGACGGCGGGAATGAACACCAGGAGGCAGCCGGCGATGACGCCGGGCAGCGACAGCGGAAAGGTGATCTTCCAGAAGGCGCTGGTCGGCGGGCACCCGAGATCCTTCGCCGCCTCGATCAGCGTATGGTCCATCTTCTCCAACGACGAATAGAGCGGCAGCACCATGAACGGCAGATAGGAGTAGACGATACCGATGAAGATAGCCGTATAGGTGTTGAGGATGATCAGCGGCTGGCTGATGATGCCGCTGGCGAGCAGCAGCTGGTTGAGCAGGCCTTCGGGCTTGAGGATGCCGATCCAGGCATAGACACGGATCAGGAACGAGGTCCAGAACGGCAGGATCACCAGCATCAGCAAGGTCGGGCGGATCGTCGCCGGAGCGCGCGCCATGCCATAGGCAATGGGATAGCCGACAAGCAATGTCAGGACCGTCGAGATGGCGGCGACGACGACGCTCGTCACATAGGCGTTGAAGTAGAGCGCATCCTGCGTCAGCCACGTGTAGTTGTCGAAATTGAGCGCGCCAACCCCCGAGATGAACCCCGAAATGCCGCCGCGGAAATCGAGCACCGGAGTATAGGGCGGCATGGCGATCGCCGTCTGCGACAGCGAAATCTTGAAGACGATGATGAAGGGGACAAGAAAGAAGAACAGCAGCCAGAGATAGGGGACGATAATGACGAGACGGCCGACGAAAGCCGCGCTCAGCCTGGCCGGGGCGGATTTACCGGCAGCATTTGCCGGAGAGCTTGTTGCGGCAGTGACAGCGGACATGATCAATCCCTACCGTGTCAGCACGACGCCGGCGTCAGGGCGGAAGGAAATCCAGGCGCGGTCGTTCCAGCTCAGCGGATCCTCGGTGAGGCGTGCCGCGTTCATAGTGCTTGCCCGCACCACCTGACCATCGTCCAGCCTGACGTGATAGACGGTCATGTCACCGAGATAGGCGATATCGTAGACCTCGCCCTCGATGGCATTGACGGCACCGGCGGGTTTCGTCGAGGACACCTTGATCTTCTCCGGCCTGATGGCGAAGGTAACGGATGTCCCGGCGGCGGCACTGCCGGCGTTTTCGGTTCGGATGGTGATGCCGTTGCCGGCATCGATGCTTGCGCTGCCGGCCTCGCCAGCCGCGATCCTCCCGTAGAACATATTCACGTTGCCGACGAAGCCGGCGACGAAGCGCGAGCCCGGCGCTTCGTAGACCTCGGCCGGTGTCGCCACCTGCATCACCTCGCCCTTGTCGATGATGGCGATGCGGTCGGCCATCGTCATCGCCTCTTCCTGGTCATGGGTGACGACGACGAAGGTGAGGCCGAGATTCTGCTGCAGGTCCATCAGCTCAAACTGGGTTTCCTCGCGCAGCTTCTTGTCCAGCGCGCCAAGCGGCTCGTCGAGCAGCAAGACTTTCGGGCGCTTTGCCACCGAGCGCGCGAGCGCGACGCGCTGGCGCTGGCCGCCCGACAATTGGTGCGGCTTGCGCTTCGCGAACTGCTCGAGCTTGACCAGCTTCAGCATCTCGGCGACGCGCTTTTCGATATCGGCCTTGACCATGCCTTCCTGCTTGAGGCCGAACGCGATGTTGTTCTCGACCGTCATATGCGGAAACAAGGCGTAGGACTGGAACATCATGTTGACCGGCCGCCGATAGGGCGGAATGCCGCGCAGATCCTGGCCATCGAGCAGGATGCGGCCGGCGGTCGGCTCCTCGAAGCCGGCAAGCATCCTGAGCAGCGTCGATTTCCCGCAGCCTGAGGCTCCAAGCAAGGCAAAGAATTCGCGTTCGAAGATGGTCAGCGACAGGTTGTTGACCGCCGTGAACTCACCGAATTTCTTGGTGACGTTGTCGAACTGGATGTATGGCTTGGCGTTCGGATCGTTCCATGGCGCGAAATCCCTGCGGATGCTGCCAAGCGATTTCATGTCCCACTCCGTCCTGCTGCTTGCCCCATGAGAAAGCGGGCCCGGCAGCCGGCGGCCGGGGCCTGGTCAGATTGTTATTGGCCAGTGACGATCTTGGTCCAGGTGCGGGTGATGATGCGCTGGGTCTTGGGATCGTAAGGCGAGACGGTGTAGAGCTTCTGCAAGGTGGCGGCGTCTGGATAGATCGCCGGATCTTCCAGGATCGCCTTGTCGATGAACTGCTGCGAAGCCTTGTTGCCGTTGGCGTAGAGCACATAGTTCGACGATTTGGCGATCACTTCGGGCTTCATCATGTAGTTCAGGAACTCATGCGCTTCGGCGACATGCTGCGCGTCGGCCGGGATCGCCATCTGGTCGAACCACATCTGCGCACCTTCCTTCGGCACGGAGTAGCCGATCTCGACGCCCTGCTTGGCTTCGTCGGCGCGGTTGCGGGCCTGGAAGACGTCACCCGACCAGCCAACCGCCAGGCAGATGTCGCCATTGGCAAGAGCGTTGATGTATTCGGACGAGTGGAACTTGCGGATATAGGGCCGGACCTTCAGCAATGTTTCTTCGGCCTTGGCGATCTCATCGGGCGATGTGCTGTTCGGGTCGAGGCCCAGATATTTCAATGCCGCCGGTATGATGTCGGCCGGCGAATCCAGCACATAGACGCCGCAGTCCTTCAATTTGGCCAGGCTTTCGGGATTGAAGAACACGTCCCAGCTGTCGATCTTGTCGGTGCCGAGCGCTGCCTGCACCTTCTTGATGTTGTAGCCGATGCCGACAGTACCCCACATGTAGTTGATCGAATATTCGTTGCCGGGATCATATTTGGCGGTCCGTTCCATGACCGTGTCCCACATATTGGAAATGTTCGGCAGTTTCGACTTGTCGAGCTTCTGGAACACACCCGCCTGGATCTGGCGTGCAAGGAAATTGCCGCTCGGCACGACGACATCGTAGCCGCTGCCGCCGGCGAGCAGCTTCGTTTCCAGGATCTCGTTGGAATCGAAAGTGTCGTAGACGACCTTGATGCCGGTTTCCTTGGTGAAGTCGTCGATGATCGAACTGTCGATATAGTCCGACCAGTTGAACACGTTGACGACGCGATCCTCGGCATGCGCGCCTAGGGTGAAAACTGCCAGAAACGCCGAAGTCGCCGAAAGCCAGAGCGCTTTGCGGGTCATGCTATTCTCCTTTGATGAGTGTTCCGTCGCCAGCTCGTCGCGGCGTTCGCGCGGCTGGGCATTTGCTTCAGGGTATTGGGCTTGCAGGCAGGCGACAAGCGCGAATTGCCGGCGCCATTATGGTTCGGCGACGAGGCGACAGCGAAGACTTGGCGTGGCGTTGCTGGTGTTCCGGCGCCGTCGGAAGCTTTCGCTACGGCGCGGGCAGGGAGACGACGATGTTGTCCGGCCTCGATGCGGCCGGCATGGAGACTTGGCAAGATACGCCTGTCTTGTTGTTGCCTGATCGCAGCCTGCCCGCGCGGCCGCGACATTGTCAATGGTTCATCTCGCTTTGACGCGTGCGCTGCATCAATTAGGCGACGGCACACCGGTGACGCCCGCTCGCGCGGGCCGCGTCTGACGCTTGAATTCGAGCCCGATATGGACGAGCAGCGCGGTGACGACGACCGCACCGCCGAGGATGGTGCGCGCCGACGGCATCTCGGAATGGATGAGCCAGACCCAGATCGGGCCAAGGATCGGTTCGAACGTGCCGAGCAGCGCCGCGACGGCGGCCGGAACAAGCCGGGCGCCGGTGGCGAAGAAGGCGAGGCCGAGTCCCAGATTGATCACGCCAAAGGCAAAGAGAAAGCCCATGTCGTGGCTCGAGACGCCGAGGGCCGACGCTTGCGATGCCGCAAAGGCGGCCGCCAGCATCGTGCCGAGGCAAGTCGCCGGGGTCATGCGCACATGGGCAAAGCGGCGCGTGATGACGGTGGCGACCGAGAACATGACGGCGATGAGCAGCGCCAGCCCGTCACCGATCGGCGATACCGCGCCATCGAGCGATTCCGACACCATGATGGCGACACCGGCAATGACGGCGGCAATCGCCAACCAGGTCGCCACCGCCACCCGTTCACGAAACAGCGCCCAGGCAAACAGCGCCGCCAGAAGCGGCACGCCGGCCTGCATCAACAGGATGTTGGCGACGGTGGTATAGGCAAGCGCGACGACGAAAGAGGTCGACGCCGTGGCGAAGCAGAACGCCACCGCAAGGCCGGCCAGGCCCATGCCACGAAACAGCTTCAGCGTGCCACGCCAGCCGTCGCGCCAGACCATGAAGCAGAGCAGGAAGGCAGCGGCCCAGACTGAGCGCCAGAACACCACCGTCCAGCTGTCAGTGTTGTCGATGAAGCGCGCAATTGTGCCGCCAAAACTCCACATCAGCGCCGACAGGAATACCAGCAGGAAACCGACGCGTTCCCCTTGCGGCGACACGATCGGCGAGGCGGCAACCGGAGATGATGCGGTATCGGTCATGGGTGCGACTGTCGGCGAATTCGGAGCAGCACGACGGGCAATGGACGACAGAGACGTGCCTCATTCGCGTAACGCAAAGCAGAAGGCCGGGCGTGATCCAGTTCAATGTTCCGTTTGGCGCACTGATGAGGGCGCCTCGCCCTCGCCCGGCGATGATCCGAGGCGACCTGTCGACGATCGCTTTAGGACGTGCCCCTGTTGCCGCGGATAAAGCGCCAGAGACCGGCCAGCGGAACCAGCAGGAGCAGGCCAAACTTTTTCAGCGCGATCAGCGCCACGACCAGAAAACCTGCTTTCGCCGCCAGCTTTCCGGCAATCAGGCCACCGACGCCAATCGCCGCAACCGTATCGACGCCCGGCACGAAATCGGCGTATGTCTTGCCGGTGTTGAAGTCCGCGAGGCCAAGCACTTCATCCAGGCTTTGCCTTATCTCCGGCAATTGTTCCACCGTCGCGATATAGCTCATCACGAAGACGCCCTCCCTGCCAAGGAAACGGACGTCGTAGTTGAGCGTATGGGCGGCATCGTTCCCAAATTGCAGCTCCTTGGCCCAGTGCAGGCGTTTGTGGGCCGCGTCATAAACCGGCGGCGACGCCCAGCCGATCAGCGTAATGGGCGCGTAGCCGTCCTTTACCCTCTGATCGTTGCCGGACAGAGTGTCTGACTGCATGTTGCGCAGCAGTTCATTGTAATCGATGGACGCGGCGTCACTGTCGTCGACGTAACCAATCTTTTCCCAGCGCAGCTCTATCCCCCAATTGTTATCGGCAATGGGATCATGGGAGACTGGAAAGATCATGCCGAGGGCATCGGAACCAGAGTCGGGCGGATTGCCCCAGGCTTCGGTGAGGACGGAGAGCGTGTCCTTCTTGTCCAGAAAATAGAACTTGTCCTTGAGATCGAGATGGATGCCTTCGGCAAGATTTATCGCGCCGGTCTTCGGATCGATCTTGTCCAGGAACGCCTTGCCGGCATCATTATACTGTTGATAGGACTTGAAGAAATCCGAGGACTTTTCAGCCAATGCGGGATCGGCCACCGAAAACGCGAGCGCCAAGCCAAGCCAAAAAACAGTCCTGCCCATCATTGATCCCCCGACCGTTGCGCAGTTCTTTTTTTTGATACCGTACTGTCAATGCTGAATCAATATTCGGCTGAATCAATATTTTGGCCGAACCAATATTTTGGCCGGCAGCTGCCAACCAGCTTACTGGTTGCCGCTGCAGGAACAGATGAGGTTCTTCGGTCGAAGATTCAGCCGCAATATTGCTGGAGCCGAATCACTGAAAATCGAATGCCGACAGCCCCGTCACCATCTCATCGAGGCCGAGCGGGCGTGTAACGGGTGGCTCGGCGCGGGCGAGGCAGCCGATGCGCTCGCACAGCCGGCAGGCAGGGCCGACCGGCGTCGCCGTCGCCGTGGCGCTCTGTCCGGTCTTGCCGATGGCGGCTGGCCTCGGCAACGCCGCTCCATAGACGACCTCGTCGCTAAAACCGATGTCGCAGCCGAGCAGCAGCGCGGTGCGGCGCGGCCGCTCGGCAAACGAGCCCTGCGGCCCCTCGAGCGTGCGGGCAATGCAGAGAAACGCTGCGCCGTCGGGCATTTCCACCGCCTCGACCAGGATCTGGCCGGGCTGGGCGAAGGCGGCATGGACCGGCAGCCTCGGACAGCCGCCGCCGAAGCGGCTTTGCGGAAAGCCGTGGCTGCCCGCCTTGCGGAACCGATTGCCGGCACTGTCGACCTCGAGCATGAAGAACGGCACACCTGACGCACCCGGCCGCTGCAGCGTGGCCAGCCGGTTCGCCGCCTGCTCGAAGGAAACGCCGAAGCGCGACCGCAACATGTCTATGTCGTAGCGGGTGCGGACAGCAGCGGCGTGAAAAGGCTGATAGGGCATCATCAGAGCGTGCGCGGCATAGCGGCCGAGCTCGAAACGCGCCAGCCGGCGGGCTTCGTCCGTGGTCAGCTTCAGCGCCTGGATCTCGGCGGCGACAGCGACGCTCATGCGGATCAGGCAGGCCTCCATAGCCAGCTCGCGCAGTTGATCGAATGGCGACAGGCGCTCGGACAGGAACAGGCGTTGCGAGTGACGGTCATAGCGACGGCGCCAGTTGGGCATGGTGGCGACCGGCAGTACCTTGACGACGATGCCGAATTCACGCCGCAGCCAAGCCTTCAACGCACTGAAAAGATCGTCGCCGGGATCGAGCACCGACGTGAATGCCTCGGCTTCCTCTTCGAGCGCGGCAAAATGATTCGGCCGGTGTTCGAAAATCTCATGCACCTCGTCGATCGGCAGCCGGGCACCGGAGAGTGCGGTGGCCTTGCCCTCGCGCGCGAGCAGCTCGTTGAGATCCGATAATCGCTTAGCCTGCTCGCGATAGGCGCGAAACAGTTTTATCACAGCGGCGGAAGCGTTGGGCGCCGCCTCGGCAAGCTCGACGAGTTCCTGGTCGCCCGGCAGTTCGCCGGCCAGCAACGGATCTGAAAACACTTCCTTCAAATCGGCGACCGATCCCCGCGCCTCGCCTTGCAGTTCGTGCGGGTCGACCTTGTAGACGGATGCCAGCCTCAGGATCAGTTGCACCGTCAGCGGCCGCTGGTTGCGCTCGATGAGATTGAGATAGGACGGCGAGATGCCGAGCCCTTCGGCCATCGCCGTCTGGGTTAGCCCCTTGGCGTTGCGGATGCGACGAATGCGCGGCCCGGCGAAGATTTTATGGTCGGCCAATCGACTGCCCTTGACAGAAATTTACATCCGCCGATGGCACGGCGGCTTTTACAATCATGACAGATTTACAGCTCCCATTAGTCAAACACAACACAGGTTTTCCCTTATTTTCTGGCTAATCTGGAGGTTTACCTCGCTTGCGTCGTGCCGGCGTGTAAATGATGTCACACATGGCGCACACATTTTTCCCTCTGCGACGCCATCCGAAAACCGGCATCAAACCCGCCTGGAGTGACCAATGACCGACTTTTACAACCTTGTCCCGTCGGCGCCGCAAGGCCGCTTTGATGGCATCGAGCGGCCCTATTCGCCGGAGGAGGTGAAGCGGCTGCGCGGCTCGGTGCAGATCCGGCAGAGCCTCGCCGAAATGGGGGCAAACCGGCTGTGGCAGCTCATCCATGAAGAGGATTTCGTCAACGCGCTGGGTGCCATGTCGGGCAACCAGGCGATGCAGCAGGTGCGGGCCGGGCTGAAGGCGATCTATCTGTCGGGATGGCAGGTCGCCGCAGATGCCAACACCGCTTCCGCCATGTACCCGGACCAGTCGCTCTATCCCGCCAATGCGGCGCCCGAACTGGTCAAGCGCATCAACCGCACCCTGCAGCGCGCCGACCAGATCGAGACTTGCGAAGGTAAGGGGCTGTCGGTCGACACCTGGTTCGCGCCGATCGTCGCCGATGCGGAAGCCGGCTTCGGCGGGCCGCTCAACGCCTTCGAGATCATGAAGGCATTCATCGAGGCGGGTGCGGCCGGCGTCCATTACGAGGACCAGCTGGCTTCGGAGAAGAAATGCGGCCATCTCGGCGGCAAGGTGCTGATCCCAACCGCCGCACACATCCGCAATCTCAACGCGGCGCGCCTTGCCGCCGACGTCATGGGCACGCCGACACTGGTCGTGGCGCGCACCGACGCGGAAGCGGCAAAGCTCCTGACCTCCGACATCGACGAACGCGACCGGCCCTTCGTCGATTATGGCGCCGGCCGTACGGCGGAGGGCTTCTACCATGTCAGCAACGGCATCGAGCCCTGCATCGCCCGTGCCGTCGCCTATGCGCCCTATGCGGACCTGATCTGGTGCGAGACCTCCAGGCCCGATCTGGGGCAGGCCAGGACGTTTGCCGAGGGCGTGCGCAAGCATCATCCAGGCAAGCTGCTTGCCTATAATTGCTCGCCGTCTTTCAACTGGAAGAAGAATCTCGATGACGCGACGATTGCGAAGTTCCAGAAGGAACTCGGCGCCATGGGTTACAAGTTCCAGTTCATTACGCTGGCCGGTTTCCACCAGCTCAATTTCGGCATGTTCGAGCTCGCCCGCGGCTACAAGGAGCGGCAGATGGCAGCCTATTCGGAACTGCAGGAGGCGGAATTCGCCGCGGAAGCCAATGGCTACACCGCCACCAAGCACCAGCGCGAGGTCGGCACCGGCTATTTCGACGCCGTCTCGATGGCGATCACCGGTGGCCAGTCTTCGACCACGGCCATGCATGGATCGACCGAGCACGCCCAATTCAGGCCGGCGGCGGAATAGCGGACAAACAGAGGGAACGCCCAAACTGGCATGGCAACACAACAGGCACGGCAAAACAGGGAGAAGACCAATGGCATCGGTAAGCCGCGTCAAGGAACGGGCCGAAGAGCAGGCCACCAGCATGAATGTCGACCAGCAGGCGACCATCCGAATGCTAGCGAACGATCTGCACAGGCTCAATCAGTCGGTAATGAAGGCGGTCGAGGCCGGCGTCTCGGTCGAACTGGTGCGCTCGGCACGGCACCATGGCGGCGACGGCAACTGGGGCGACCTGCTGATCCCGGTCATCGTCACGCAACGGAGCCACGACTGATGAATTCTACCGCACCGCGCCTTTTTTGAGCGCATGTTATCGCACCCCGCACGCCGCGGCTCTGCCTAGTCCGGCAGAGCCGCTAGTGCAACGATTTCAATGACAAGATCAGGCTGCGCAAGTGCTGCAACGCCGATAACTTCCGAGGGCGGCGGGTTGTTGTAGCTGCAGTGCTTCGGGCAGTGCTCGGCAAAGAATTCGTCCAGGACGTGCAGGCGAAAATTGGGAGAGCTCAGAACGCCGCCATCGGGAAATGGCCCCTTAACAAAGAAGGTCAGTCTGATGAGATGGTCGAGCGCAGTACCAAGCTCTTCCAGGTCTGATTTGATGTTGGTGAGAATTTCGCGCCACTGCGCGGCCGCACCGCCGACGGCGCCGCCGCCGCTTTTGCCGATCGGATCGTAGTCCTCGACGGTCGCGGTGTTTCCGGAAAGGTAGACAAACCCCTTTGCGCCGGTAACGACCGTACCCTTTCCCCACGGCATCAACCGGCCATTTTTGAATTTCTTGTGAGTCACGAGTTCCATTGTCATCTCCCGTCGATCAAAGAGACGTGCTTAGCCAACGAGGAAGGGTAGTCCGCCGAGACGATACGACAAGCTCGCGACAGACCTGCCTCGCCTTCATCCCAACCTTTCGTCAACCCGGCTACGGCTGCGAGTTGGTGCGTTCGCGCTGCAAAGCTAAAGTTCACTGGAGTCTGCCCCGTCGTGGTGGCAACTTCTCCTCCGGGCGGCGGCAAAGAAAGCACTTAATTTTAATTTTAATGTTTCTTGCGATATTCTCCTGATATGCCATTTGAGCTTGACATAAGCAGTGATCTCACGCCAATTACCGCTCGAGTTTCAACCCTGCATTGAAATGTTGAACAACGGCCTGC
Organism: Mesorhizobium sp. M0174; assembly: GCF_040322275.1. Lineage (NCBI taxonomy): Bacteria > Pseudomonadati > Pseudomonadota > Alphaproteobacteria > Hyphomicrobiales > Phyllobacteriaceae > Mesorhizobium > Mesorhizobium sp. M0174. Next base: position 69,997 of record NZ_JAMYTB010000012.1, on the reverse strand, counting down.
CCCGCCATGTGCCCAGCGAATCGCGATATCGAGACTGCAAAACAGCCGCCTTTCGTTAGCCGAGACATGGAGACGCGGATGCTGCCGGATTTCTCGCGGGTGCTGGTGGTCGGAAAATCACCGATCAACCGCGTCGTGGTTTCAAAAATCGTGGAGCGGTCCGGCCTCAAACCGATCTCGGAAACTCCCGAAACCGCGGCAAAGGCCTTGTACGCGCTGATACCCGGGACTGTCGTTCTCGACGGCGGAGCGGAGAACGGGGACTGCGACGCCTTGCTGTCGGGTATCGATGCACTGCGAAGGGCGTCAGGCAGATCGCTTCCGTCAGTGATCCTGCTTTCAGTCAAGACCGGCACTCCGGAGAGCCTGGGCCTGTCGAGCGTCGTCGATGTGGTGGTCGTCAAGCCGATCACCACCGAACGGCTGCAGCCGGTGATTGACCGGCTGGTCGGGGTCGGCCGCAACTGACCTCTACGGCGACGCGCCGACCGCAGACCTGATCAATCAATCTCGCCGATACGCTCGATCAGGCCTGGCAGTTCACCGAGATTGGCTATCTGGCGAAAGCGCGGTGCTGAGACCGGCGGCTCGACATGCTCCAGCACCCAGGTCAGTTCATGCGGCACGTGGATGCCCCAACTGCCGGCTTCGATGGCCGGCACGACGTCCGATTTGAGCGAGTTGCCGACCATCATGCCCTTTTCCGGGCCATCGCCGTGGCGGCTGAAGATGCGGCTATAGGTGGCAGCGCTCTTGTCGCTGACGATTTCGACCGCATGGAACAGCGCTCCCAGTCCGGATTGCGCCAGCTTGCGTTCCTGGTCGAACAGGTCGCCCTTGGTGATCAACACCAGGCGGTAGGCGCCGGCCAGCTTTTCCACGGTCTCGCGCGCATACGGAAGCGGCTCGATCGGATGGCTGAGCATCTCGCGGCCCGCGGCGAGAATTTCGGCGATCGTTGAGGCCGGCACCTGGCCCTCGGTGACCTCGATAGCCGTCTCGATCATCGACAGCGTAAATCCCTTGATGCCGAAGCCGTAGACCGCGAGGTTGCGCTTCTCGGCCTCTAACAACCTTGCTGAAATCCGGTCCTCCTCGGCGTGATCGGCGAGCAGTGCGGCAAAGCGCTTCTCGGTCATGCGGAAGAACTGTTCATTCTGCCACAGCGTGTCATCGGCGTCGAAGCCGATCGTCGTCAGTTTGCGGCTGTGTTGCATGTGGCCCATTAATTGCAGCGTTGCGGGAGGCCGACCCTAGACCAGGAAGCTTTCATCCGGAAGTCGTTGTGTTTCCCCGATTATCGAGGCGCACGCCCGCCGGCTCCCCTTCCCTTCCGTCGTCGGCAACGGCTATACTCCACAATCTGCAACAAATCTGGTGATTGATGCCGCCTGCAAAAAAGGAAGTCCGTCCGTCGAGCCGCGGAGGACGTGCCCGCACGCCTGCCTTCGTGAAAAACCAACGTGGCGTCAAGAACTGGAAGGAAGTCAGCGCCTGGCTGGAATGGCGCGGCATCGAAGACATCGAATGCATCACGCCCGACCAGGCCGGGGTTGCGCGCGGCAAGATGATGCCATCGAAGAAATTCACCTCCAATACCTCGCTGGCACTGCCTTCGGCGGTGTTCATGACGACGATTTCCGGCGGCTATCCGGAGGACGGCAATGGCTTCCACTATCCGGAAGACGATGGCGACCTCAAGCTGATGCCTGACCTCTCGACGCTGACCGTGGTGCCGTGGGAGGAGGACCCGACGGCGGCGGTTATCTGCGACCTCGTCCACCAGGACGGCCGCTCGGTCGAGTTCACGCCGCGCAACGTGCTGAAGCGCGTGCTCGCCGCTTACGACAGACGCGGGCTGAGACCGGTCGTGGCGCCTGAGATCGAGTTCTACCTGGTGCGCAAGAACCCCGATCCGGACTACCCGCTCACCCCGCCTGTCGGGCGCTCCGGGCGGCCGATCGGCGGCGGCGCTGGCTATTCGATCGCCGGGGTCAACGAATTCGACGAACTGATCGACGACATCTATCATTTCTCCGAAAGCCAAGGGCTGGAGATCGACACGCTGATCCACGAGGAGGGCGCCGGCCAGCTCGAAATCAATCTGCGTCACGGCGATCCGATCGAGCTCGCCGACCAGGTGTTCATGTTCAAGCGCACAATCCGCGAGGCGGCGCTGAAGCACGAAATCTACGCCACCTTCATGGCCAAGCCGATCCAGGGCCAGCCCGGTTCCGCCATGCATATCCATCAGTCGATCATCGACAAGAAGACCGGCAAGAACGTCTTTTCGGCGGAGGACGGCTCGGAGACCGACGCCTTCTTCCACTTCATCGGCGGCATGCAGAAACATGTGCCGAACGCGCTGGTGATGTTTGCGCCCTACGTCAATTCCTACCGGCGGCTGACGCAGTCGGCCTCGGCGCCGGTCAACAACAAATGGGGCTACGACAACCGCACCACGGCCTTCCGCGTGCCCCGCTCCGACCCGGCGGCGCGGCGCGTCGAAAACCGCATCCCCTCCTCTGACGCCAACCCCTATCTAGCGCTGGCGGCATCGCTCGCCTGCGGGCTGATCGGCATGACCAACAAGATCCAGGCCGAGCCGCCGGTTCTGACGACCGCCAACGAGGACCAGATCGACCTGCCGCGCAGCCTGCTCGAAGCCGTCGACCTGTTCGAGGCCGACGAGGAACTCTGCGCCCTGCTCGGCAAATCCTTCGCAGCGACCTATGCGGCGATCAAGCGAGCGGAATTCGAGACCTTCATGGAAGTGATCAGCCCGTGGGAGAGGGAGTATTTGCTGCTGAATGTGTGAGTAGTGAGTAGTCATTAGTGAGTAGTGAACGGGGCTGGATCGCACCAAGACCGTTACTGTCCGTTCCTATTCACCAACTACTACTCACTACTCACTATTTCTCTCCGCCTCTGCAAAAATCTCCGAGCCTTGGCTGCATCATGCCCTACCAATCCCCAATCTCCCCCGGCCGCTCCTGGTACGAAGACACCGCCGGGCCAAGGCCCGAATATCCGGCGCTCGACGGCGACCGGACATGCGATGTGGTGATCGTCGGCGGCGGCTTTACCGGCCTGTCGGCGGCGGCTCACCTCGCCAAGACAGGCTCAGATGTCGTGCTTATCGAAACGCATCGTTTCGGTGATGGCGCATCCGGCCGCAATGGTGGCCAGCTCGGCACCGGACAGCGGGCCTGGGCAGAGGAGCTGGAAGCGGAATACGGCTTTTCCCGCGCCAAGGCGCTGTTCGACCTGGCCGAAGAGGCCAAGGCGCATCTGCTCGACTTCGCCGCGGTGAACCAGATCGAGATCGACTATATGCCCGGCCAAATGTCGGTGGCGCACAAGAAGCGCTATGTCGACGACTACAAGGCTCATGCCGAGATCATGGCAAACCGGTTCGGTTATCCGCACATCTCATTCATGGATGCCGCGGAGACTGCCGAGCGGCTCGGCTCGACGCATTATTTCGGCGGCACCCGCGATACCGGCACCGGCCACATCCATCCGCTGAAGCTGGTGATCGGCACCGCGAAAGTCGCGACACAGGCCGGCGCAAAGCTTTTCGAGCAGACGCCGTCGACCGGCATCACCTCCGGCGGCGGCAAGGTCAGGGTTGTGACGCCGAAGGGCACGATCACCGCCGCTAAATGCCTGATCGGGGTCAACGCCTATGGCGGCACGCTCGAACCGGTGAGTGCCGCGCATATCATGCCGATCGGCTCCTTCATCGGTGCAACGGTGCCGCTGGGAGCCGATTCCAAAGTGTTGCCGGGTGGCGAGGCCGTCGACGATTCGCGCTTCGTCGTGCGCTATTTCCGCAAATCGAAGGATGGGCGGCTGCTGTTTGGGGGGCGCGAGATCTACGCGGTCAACGATCCCAAGGACATCCACATCCACATCCGCCGGCAGATCGCCGAGATCTATCCCTCATTGAAGGACGTCGAGATCACCCATGGCTGGGGCGGCTATGTCGGCATCACCGTGCCGAGAAAGCCGTTCGTGCGCGAAGTGATGCCCAATGTGATCTCGATCGGCGGTTATTCCGGCCATGGCGTCATGCTGTCGAACTTTTTCGGCAAGCTTTATGCCGAGACGGTCGCCGGCAACCGCGACCGGCTGAAGCTGATCGAGGACCTGAAAATTCCTCCCTTCCCCGGCGGCCGGCGTTTGCGCGCGCCACTGCTCTTTCTTGCGCTCAACTGGTACGCGTTGCGGGACAGGATTTAACCAGACGTTGCAGAATCCTTAACCTGGGCGCAGAATTCCCGCCAAGGGCGCAGTGATGCCACAATCGCGGGCGAAAGATGATGCTCGTGGGCAGCTGAACGGGGAATTTTGCGGGCTTGCCCGCTTTTGGTTTGGGACCGATGCCGACCGAAATGCCGGCTCTCCGGCAAGGGGTCGTAAGAACATCGGCCCGCAAATGGAGGTGGCAAGAGTGAAAGAGCCCTTCAGTTTCGGCGCGCCGGAACGACGGCGCCTTGCGATGCAATTCGGTTACGATATGCGGCCGACGTTCTGGCATGGGGTCCGGTCGAACGCGCATCTGGTAATCGCCGCGCTTGGCACGGCCGCACTGCTCGGCGTTGCCGCGGTGGCACTGTGGCTGGCATTGCCGGCAAATGAGCGACAAGCGGCCGCAAGCCCTGAGCAGATCGTTCCGACCATCCCGGTCAAGACGACGAAGATCATGCCTGCCAAGGTCGCTGCGGCGCCGCGGACGACGGGCAAGGCAGATGCGGTTTCCCCGGCGGTTGCCGCGGCGGAAGCCGAGATACCGGCGCTGGCTCCCAACGATCCGCGCTGGACGGGGCCAAAGACGGCATCGGCCGCCGCCACGGCAGCATCCGACCAACTGGCAAGCCAGACCGAGCAGGCGGCCGATAAATCGTCCGCCGCGGTGGCGTTTGCTGACCCGGCAGCGAAGCCCGACGCTGCGGCACTGTTTGCCAAAGTGGCGGCTCCCGGCAGCTCGACGAAAAGCACAGGGCCTGACGGTGCTCAGACCGCCGCCATCCCCACACCCAAGCCGCAACTGCCGGCGGCGCAGTCCGCGAGTGAGGACGCCGACGGTACCAAGGCAAAATCCGAAAAAACCAATACTGCGGGTACCGGACGCATCCTGAGATCCGTCACCATGCGGATCGGCCCGAAGAAGAATGCTGCCGCCATTCTCACCGTGCCTGCCAAGACCTCGGTGCAGGTGGTGAGCTGCAAGCAATGGTGCCAGATCGTCTACAACGGCAAGCGCGGCTGGGTGTACAAGAGCTACGTCAAAACCGGGGCGTAAGGCCGGCACAGCGATCGCGGGTGGCTCGCCATCAGCCAGTCCTGCGCCTGAGGACCCGGCCGTTCAAATACAACGTCCGCCGTCGACTTCCAGCGCCACGCCAGTGATGAAAGCCGCTTCGTCCGAAGCAAGCCAAAGCGCGGCATTGGCAATGTCGAGCGGCGTCGAAAGCCGGCCGAGCGGGATCGATGCGCGGAACTTCTCGCGGATCTCGGGTGTGTCGGCGCCCATGAATTTCGCGAGCATGCCGGTCTCGCCGGCAACTGGGCAGAGGCAGTTGACGCGGATGTTCTTCGGCGCGAGTTCCACCGCCATCGATTTGGTCGCGGTGATCGCCCAGCCCTTCGATGCGTTGTACCAGGTGAGGCCAGGCCGCGGCCTGATACCGGCCGTGGAGGCCGTCGTCAGGATGACGCCACCGCCTTGCCGTTCCATGACCGGCACCACGGCAAGCGCTGCGTGGTAGATCGCCTTCATGTTGACAGCTGTGATCAGGTCGAAGGTCGCTTCGTCGACTTCCAGCAGGTCACCGTTGCGATGCGTGTAACCGGCATTGTTGACCATGATGTCGATGCGGCCGAAGGCGCTCATTGCGGCATGGACCATGTCGTCGAATTCGGACCGCAGCGAGACGTCGGTCTGGGTCCAGATCGCCTTTTCGCCGATCTCCCCGGCAACGCGCTCCGCGCCCTTGGCGTTCAGATCGGCGACGACCACCCGCGCGCCCTCCTCGGCAAAGCGCCTGGCAATGCCCTCGCCAAAGCCCGAGGCAGCGCCGGTGATGATGGCGACTTTGTTTTGCAGGCGCATGCTTTTCTCACTCATCGTTGAAGGCGATCGACGACGCCTTTGGCCAGGCCATCGAAAGATGTGCGTTCATCGACGATTTCTCCTTTGGCTTTCGCTGCCATCCGGCACTATGCTGCACCTGCGAAGGCTCCGGAAGCATCGCTTGCCGACAAGCCTCCGGCTAGCGCCCGTGTCAAGAGCACACGCGGATGTGACGCAATGGCACTGGCAAGTTTAAATCGATTAGATTATATCAGCCGCGTTATCGCGACCGGCGTCACAGCGGACAGACCATGACCAGCCAGATCATTCCCGTCGACCCCTTCGACTTCATCATTTTCGGCGGCACCGGCGACCTGTCGGAACGTAAGCTTCTGCCGTCGCTGTATCACCGGCAGCGCGACCACCAGTTTTCCGAGCCGACGCGCATCATCGGCACATCACGTTCGAAGATGACCGACGAGGAATTCCAGTCGTTCGCCAGGCAGGCGATTGCCGATCATGTGAAGCCGGAGGATATCGACGCCACGGAACTGAAGACGTTCCTCGCGCGGCTCTCCTATGTCCCGGCAGATGCAACCACAGGTGCGGGCTTCGACAGGCTGAAGAAGGCGATCGGCGACAGCGAACACATCCGCGCTTTCTATCTGGCGGTGGCGCCGGCGCTGTTCGGCGACATCTCGCACAAGCTGAAGGAGCACGGGCTGATCACGCCGAATTCGCGCATCGTGCTGGAAAAGCCGATCGGCCGCGATCTCGCTTCGGCGCGCGCGCTCAACGACCTGGTCGGCGACGACTTCCATGAAAGCCAGATTTTCCGCATCGACCATTATCTCGGCAAGGAGACGGTTCAGAATTTGATGGCGCTGCGCTTTGCCAACGCGCTCTACGAGCCGCTTTGGAATTCCGCCAATGTCGATCATGTGCAGATCACCGTGGCCGAGACGGTCGGCCTGGAAGACCGCGTCACCTATTACGACAAGGCCGGCGCATTGCGCGACATGGTGCAGAACCACATGCTGCAGCTGCTCTGCCTGGTCGCGATGGAGGCGCCGTCGTCGATGGACGCCGATGCTGTCCGTGACGAAAAGCTGAAGGTGCTGCGGGCGCTGAAGCGCATCAACGGCAACGAAGCGCCGAAGCACACGGTGCGCGGGCAATATCGTGCCGGCGCCTCGGCCGGCGGGCCGGTGAAAGGCTATGTCGAGGAACTCGGCAAGAACAGCCACACCGAGACTTTCGTTGCGCTCAAGGCCGAGATCGGCAACTGGCGCTGGGCGGGCGTGCCGTTCTACCTCCGAACCGGCAAGCGGCTTGCGACCCGCGTTTCGGAGATCGTCATCGAATTCAAGCCGATCCCGCACTCGATCTTCGGCGAGAGCGCCGGGCCGATCTCCGCCAACCAGCTGGTCATCAGGCTGCAGCCCGACGAAGGCGTCAAGCAGTTCATCATGATCAAGGATCCGGGGCCGGGCGGCATGCGGCTGCGCCAGATTCCGCTCGACATGAGTTTTGCGCAATCCTTCGACGGCCGCGCCCCCGATGCCTATGAGCGGCTGATCATGGACGTCATCCGTGGCAACCAGACGCTGTTCATGCGCCGCGACGAGGTCGAGGCGGCGTGGAAATGGATCGACCCGATCCAGGACGCCTGGGAAAGCGGCAGGCAAGAGGCGCAAGGCTACACCGCCGGCACATGGGGCCCCTCGGCCTCGATTGCGCTGATCGAACGCGACGGGCGGACATGGCACGAGAGCAATTAGGCGGCGCCTACAACTGGCACGAATTTGCCGGACGCAAGGAGCTGGCGACAGCGCTTGCCGGCCACGTCGCCGGCCGTCTGTCAAAGGCGATCGCCGAGCGCGGCACGGGACTGCTCGCGGTCTCGGGCGGCACGACGCCGGAGAAATTCTTCCAGGCGCTTTCGACCGTTCCGATCGCTTGGGAAAAGGTGACGATAACATTGGTCGACGAGCGCTTCGTGCCGCCCTCATCGCCGCGCTCCAATGCCGGCCTGGTTGCCGCCAACCTGCTGCAGAACGCGGCCGCGGCCGCGAATTTCGTGCCGCTCTACCGCGCAGCGGCAAGTATCGAGGGCGCAGCGGTCTCCGATAGTGACGCGCTGCAAGTGCTGCCCTGGCCACTCGACGTCGTTGTGCTCGGCATGGGAACTGATGGCCACACCGCCTCGTTCTTTCCGGATGCCGACAACCTGGCAAGATTGCTCGATCCGTCGTCGCAAAGGATCGTGCTTCCGGTTCACGCGGCAAGCGCCGGCGAGCCACGGCTGACGCTGTCATTGGCGCGGATCATCAATGCCGCCTTCATCGCGCTGCATATCGAGGGCGCGGAAAAACGCGCCGCATTCGAGGCCGCGCTTGGAACTGGAGCACGAAAGCCCATTCGCGCCGTGCTCGAAGCCACTCTAAAGCCCGTAGAGGTTTTCTGGGCACCCTGATCTCAACTTGGCTGCAGGTCCCGGCAACAGCCGGAAGGTGTTGCGGGACCTCGCCTGAAAGGACCGACCGCCATGACCGCAAGACGTGACATCGAAGCCATCACCCAGCGCATCCGTGAGCGCTCCAAGCCCGGTCGCGAGGCCTATCTCGGCCGCATCGCCGAAGCCTCGAACCGCACCGCCAACCGGGCCGTGCTGTCCTGCGGCAACCTGGCCCACGGCTTTGCCGTCTGCAGCCCTTCCGAAAAGGTGGCGCTTGGCGGCGACCGGGTGCCGAACCTCGGCATCATCACCTCCTATAACGACATGCTGTCGGCGCATCAGCCTTTCGAGACATTCCCGGCGCTGATCAAGGACGCGGCGCGCGAGGCCGGCGGCATCGCCCAGGTGGCCGGCGGCGTGCCGGCGATGTGTGACGGCGTCACCCAGGGCCAACCCGGAATGGAGCTGTCGCTGTTCTCGCGCGACGTGATCGCCATGGCCGCGGCAATCGGCCTGTCGCACAACATGTTCGATGCCGCCGTCTATCTCGGCGTCTGCGACAAGATCGTGCCGGGGCTGGTGATCGCGGCGCTGACCTTCGGCCATCTGCCGGCGGTCTTCATCCCGGCCGGGCCGATGACGACCGGCATTCCGAACGACGAAAAAGCCAAGATCCGCCAGCTCTATGCCGAGGGCAAGGCGGGGCGGGCCGAACTGCTCGAAGCGGAATCAAAATCCTATCACGGGCCGGGAACCTGCACTTTCTACGGTACCGCCAATTCCAACCAGATGCTGATGGAGATCATGGGCCTGCACACGCCTGGCGCTTCCTTCGTCAATCCCGGCACGCCGCTGCGCGACGCGCTGACCAGGGAAGCGACCAAGCGGGCGCTGGCGATCACCGCGCTCGGCAACGCCTACACGCCGGTCGGGCGGATGATCGATGAGCGCTCGATCGTCAACGGCATCGTCGGCCTCCACGCCACCGGCGGTTCGACCAACCACACCATCCACCTGATCGCCATGGCGGCGGCGGCCGGCATCGCCATTACCTGGCAGGATATTTCCGACATCTCGGAAGCCGTGCCGCTGCTGGCGCGGGTCTATCCGAACGGCCTTGCCGATGTGAACCACTTCCACGCCGCCGGCGGGCTCGGCTTCCTGATCCGCGAACTGCTCGACGCAGGCATCCTGCACGAGAATGTCCAGACGGTGTGGGGCGAAGGGCTGCGCCCCTACGCGGTCGAGGCCAAGCTCGGTGCGGACGGCGGCGTCGTGCGCGAGGCTTCGCCGCGCGAGAGCGGGGACGAGAAGGTGCTGGCGCCGTTCAAGAAGGCGTTCCAGCCGAGCGGCGGTCTAAAAGTGCTTTCGGGCAATCTCGGCCACGCCGTCATCAAGACATCGGCGGTCAAGCCGGAGCGGCGCGTCATCGAGGCGCCGGCCAAGGTGTTCGACAGCCAGCAAGGCCTGAACGAGGCGTTCAAGGCGGGGTCGCTGACCGGCGACTTCATCGCCGTCATTCGGTTCCAGGGACCGAAGGCCAACGGCATGCCAGAATTGCACAGGCTGACCACCGTGCTCGGCATCCTGCAGGACCGCGGCCAGCATGTGGCGTTGGTCACCGACGGCCGCATGTCGGGCGCTTCAGGCAAGGTGCCAGCGGCGATCCACGTGACGCCGGAAGCGGCGGAGGACGGGCCTATCGCCAGGATCCATGACGGCGATATCATCAGGCTCGACGCCGAGGCCGGGACGCTGGAGGTACTGGTGCCAGCCGGCGATTTCGCACTGCGCCGCCCCGCGGACAGCGACCTCATAGGCAATGAATTCGGCTTCGGCCGCGAGCTTTTCGCCGGGTTCCGGCAGTTGGTGGGACGCGCCGACCATGGCGCCAGCGCCTTCGGTACGGCGTGACTTTTCGACCATGGAAGAGCGGCTGGTGGCCGCTCTCCCTTATATCTACTGAACGGTCAGCTCGGCTCGCGCGCCGGCCCTGACCGTTACCGTGCCTTCCCTCGAGCTGTTGTCCGATTTCTCCGAAACCACCGCGTAGTCGCCGGCCGACAGGGTGGCTTGATACTTTTGGTCGTAGGCGTAGCCGACCGACTTGCGGGTTCCGTCGATGGCCTTCCTGGCCTCGAATATCTCGATCTTCGAGGCCCCTGGCGCGGTTATCGTCAGCATGCCGGCGTTCATCGCGATCTTCAGATCCTGATGGTCGCCAACCTTGACGCTGAACGGCTGCTCGGCCACCGCAAGGTCGACCGTCGCGACCATTACATAATCGTCGGGCGGCAGATCGAACTTGCTGTCCGGACCGTAGGCATAGGTCACCTCCTGCCTGGTTCCGTCGATGTTCTTTTTCGCCTGGAGCACCTTGAAGCCGACGCCAGAACCCTCGGCCTTGTCGCCGCCGGCAGCATAATAGGCGTTGGCGACGATACGCCCGACGCCGACGATGATGTCCTTGTCGATGACCCTGCCGGCGGCAAGCGGGATCGTCTCGATAACCATGCCCTGGCCGATCGTGACCGTCACCTTCTGGTCACCGGCCGGCAGCACGACTTTCGTGTCACCGTAGTAGGTCGGCGGGGTGTCGACGCCGGGATAGCCGATTACGACAGCCGCGCCGTCATCAACGTCCGCTCCTTCGCTTGGCCGCGGGTGGATGACCAGCGTGCCGGCATTCAGGTTGAAGTGCGGTTTGGCGACCTGGCCAGGCTCTATCTTGATCTTCTGTTCGGCCCTGGCCTCGCCGGCACGCGCGACGACGATATAGTCGCCCGGCTCCAGATTGCCCTTGTAGGTGCCATATTCGGTGGTGACGGGATCGCCGCGCGTGCCGTCGGAATTCGCCTTGTAGATCTCCCAGGCATTGCCGTCGGTGACGGGATCGCCACCCTCGGCAAGCACGACGGTGGGCACGAAATTGGACTCCGCCGGCTGGGCGGGCGCCGGCTGGGGAGCAGGCTGCGGGGCGGGAGTCGGTTCAGGGGCGCGTGGCGGAGGCGCAACGGTCTCGACGAGGGCGTCCTGCAATGCCTTTTCATCCGACGCTTCGATATATTTGCCGCCGGTATTGTCGGCGAGGCAACCGACCTGCTTGCCCTCGGCCGCCGTCAGGCCGAAGCCGACGACATTGACGGTGAAGTCGACGCCAGCAGCCTCCAGTTCCTTGCCGAGCGCACAGGGATCGCCGCTACATGTCTCGATGCCATCGGTGATGAGAACGACCGTCGCCTTGTCCTCGGTGTATTTCAATGCTTCCGCCGCTTGCTTGACCGCAGCGGTCAGCGGCGTCTTGCCCTGAAATTTCAAGCTGTCGGCCGCGGCTGAGATCGCACTTGCCGAGCCTGCCTGCGGTGGCACGATGAGTTCGATGTCGTCGCAACTGGCCTTCTCGCGATGGCCATAGGCCATGAAGCCTATTTCCTCCTCGGCCGGGACCGATTGCAGCACGTTCCGCAGCGATTGACGGGCGATTTCGAGCTTGGGCTTGCCGTCGATCTGCGCCCACATCGAGCCGGAGGCATCGAGAACGACGATGACGCGATCGGCGGCGAAGCCGAACCCCGTCGTCCACAGCAACAAGGCCGCCGCAGCGACGCTCTGCACAAATCCCGCCATCAAAAATCTCCCCCGTCAGTCGCCGCCGCTCGGCGCCGGAAAGCTATTTGACGCCGGGTCGCGACACAAGCCCGGACGGAGTACGAAGCTGCGTCGCCTCTCTGCCAAACCCTCAATAGGCCGTGCGGCGTTCATCGGAAGGCGGCCGGCCGAATTGCAGCCGGTAGCTCTGGGCAAAATAGGAATGCGAGGTGAAGCCGGTGGCGATTGCCACGTCGAGGATCGGCATGTTGGTCTGGCGCAGCAATTCGCGCGCCCGCTCGAGCCTGAGCCGCATATAATAGCGCCCGGGCGTCACACTGAGATGGCGCAGGAACAGGCGCTCGACCTGGCGCACCGACAGGCCCGCCGACTTGGCGAGCTGCACCGCCGACAGCGGCTCGTCGAGATGGTCGGCCATCAGCTCGACGATGCGGCGCAGCTTCTCCGACTTGCCGGTGAGGTCGCGTTCCGGGCCGACGCGCTGGCGGTCCCCGGCCGAGCGGATGCGCTCATGCTGGAACTGGTTGGCGACGCCATTGGCGAGGCTCGAGCCGAAATCACCGCGCACGATCTCCAGCATCAGGTCGATCGATGTGGTGCCGCCGGCGCAGGTGTAGCGCTTGCGGTCGATCTCGAAGACGTTGCCGGTGCAGTTGATGTCCGGAAAGCGTTCGAGGAAGCCGGCGCGGTTTTCCCAATGGATGGTGCAGCGATAGCCATCGAGCTGGCCTGCTTCGGCAAGCAAATAGGAGCCGACCGAAAGCGCGCCGAGCGCATTGCCGCGCCGGCCCCAACTGCGCAGCGCTGCCAGCACCTTGCTCTTGCCCGGAAATTCCGTCGTCAGCCCGACCGAGACGAACAGGATATCGACCGGCGGCAGATCGGCGACGGCGTAGTCGATCTTGAGCGGCAGGCCGTTGGACGCCATGACGGCATCGCCGTCGGCCGACACCGTCGTCCAGCCATAGAAATCGCGGCCGAGCAGCCGGTTCGCCGACCGGAACGTGTCGATTGCCGCGGCCAGCGAGAACATAGAGAACTTGTCGACCAGCAGAAACCCGAACTGCCGGCCGCCCTGAACGGGATCATTGGTGACCGGCCGTTCTAAGGGAACAGTGAGGTTCGGCAAGGACGCTGCTTTCTGGTCAGAAGGAAGGCCGTTTCAACCCGGCCGCGAGATAGGCGGAAGCTAGCGTGTTGGCCATCAGCATGGCAATGGTCATCGGTCCGACGCCGCCAGGCACCGGCGTGATGGCGCCGGCCGCCGTCGCTGCTTCGGCAAAGGCGACATCGCCGACGAGGCGGGTCTTGCCTTCACCCTTCTCAGGTGCGGCGATGCGGTTGATGCCGACGTCGATGACGGTTGCGCCAGGCTTGACCCAGTCGCCGCGGACCATTTCGGGCCGGCCGACGGCTGCAACTAGAATATCGGCGGTGCGGGCAAGCGCCGGCAGGTCCCTGGTGCGGCTGTGTGCGATAGTGACGGTGCAGTTGGCGGCAAGCAGAAGATTGGCCATCGGTTTGCCGACGATGTTCGAACGCCCGACGACGACCGCATTGAGGCCGGACAGGTCCTTGCCACGCACCCGTTCGATCAGCAGCATCGAGCCGGCCGGCGTGCAAGGCACGAAGGCGGTCTCAAGCTCGCCGGTGCCGAGCTTGCCGACATTGATGAAGTGGAAGCCGTCGACATCCTTCTCCGGCGCGATGGTCTGGATGATCTTGCCGGCGTCGATATGGCCGGGAAGCGGAAGCTGCACCAGGATGCCGTTGATGGCCGGATCGGCATTGAGCTGGCCGATGATCTTCAAAAGGTCCGGCTCGGAGGTTTCGGCCGGCAGTGTGTGCTGAACCGAATGGAAGCCGCATTCCTTGGCGGTACGGGATTTGGATGCGACATAGACCTGGCTCGCCGGATCCTCGCCGACGATGACCACCGCGAGACCGGGCTGCTGCCCACCTTTTTCCGCTAGTTCGGCGGTCAGTGTCTTGACCCGCCGCACCACGTCTTCGGCGACGCTTTTTCCGTCAATCAACTCGGCCATGAACCACCCTCGACGCCTATTGCTAAGCCTGCCGCATCCATGCGGCGTGCTCCAGATATGTTTTTATGCAGGTCGTTGCCCAGAACCATGCGCGGGCGGGCGGACATGCAGCGCGGCATTTTCACGAAAATCGAGCCGGGCAATCCCGTCAATGCGCCGTCCCATGCCGTTAACTCGAAACCGGCATGTTTTATTCGACGCTCAGAAATAGCGGCGATGCGTGCGGTTTTCGGTGAGCTCGCGAACCGCCTCGCGGAATTCGCGCAGGCTGGCGCGGATTTCCTCGATCTGGCTTTGCTGATCGGCGGCTTCCGAGGCCTGAATTGCGTCCCTCGACCAGGCCTGAGTATGTGCCGAATGCGGCGGCGTGGGTTGCTGCGGATACGGTGCCCGACCGGCATAGAGCGGCTGCGGGTAGAAGGCAGGCGACATGGCTGCGCTTGAGTTTGTCGCGGTGGAAGTTTCACCCGACGTCATCTCCTCCTGCGCTCTGCCGGGCATGAGCCGGCCCAGCGCCGACAACACGGCACCGATTGGACCCGGCCGTTTGGTGCGCGCGACCTCGAGCAGAGCGAGAGGCGGCGCTGCCGGGTATGCGGCGCGATCGGCGGAACCGGAATCGGGGCCGTCAAGGGAGCCTACGGGGTCGAAAAATGCATCGGCAGCTGTAGCCTCTTCCATCAGTATGGGGCCGGCCTTTGACGCATCAGGATGGGGCTGGCCTATGCCTGCGGCTGCCAACAGGATCGGGCTGGCACGCGCTTCGCGGCGCGAGCGGGCCAGACGATGGCGTGTGGCGGCATCCTCGCGCCATGACCGGGCTGTACGGTCCTCCAGGGAAACCAGCGCTGCTTCGTCTTCGTCGCGCGCTGCCTCGACGAACGACAGCAGGGACTGCTCGTTCCTCCAGTGTTCACGATTATTCCTATAAGCCATGGTTTCTGGAGCTTCCCCCTCGGGCTGGGACGTAGCGACCGCCACTGGTTAAGCGATGCTAAACAGGCATAGGAAATAAAAGGTTAATGTGGTCGCCGCGCCCCTGCGCGACTACATGCGCATCCCAACCGCAAGGTCCGGGTTTCCGCCTGATCACGGTCCCAAAAGGGCTTCCCCGCCCTGCCGCGAACGTCTATGGGGAAGCCATCTCTATGGAGGCTTTCGATGACGATCAGGCTTGTTCTCGCCGGTTGCGGCAATATGGGCTCCGCCATGCTCTCGGGCTGGCTGAAAGCCGGCAAGCTCGCTCCGGCTGCGGTGTTCGTGGTCGAGCCCAATGCCGAGTTGCGCAAGCGTGCCGAAGCACTGGGCTGCTCTGCTGCCGCGGACGCCGGCGCCATCCCGGCGGACGCCGTGCCGGCCCTCGTCGTCATTGCGGTCAAGCCGCAGGTGATCCGTAACGTGACGGCTGGCTACATCCGCTTCAACGATGGCCGAACCACTTTCCTCAGCATCGCCGCCGGGACGCCGGTCGCTACGTTCGAAGGCATTCTCGGCGATCGCGCGCCGATCCTGCGCTGCATGCCCAATACGCCGGCGGCGATCGGCAAGGGCATGATGGTGGTGTTTTCCAACAGGCTGGTTTCCGACGAGACTAAACGTTTCGTCGCCGACCTGCTCTCGGCGAGCGGGCAAGTGGCCGATATCGACGACGAGGGCCTGATGGACGCGGTGACGGCGGTCTCCGGGTCGGGGCCGGCCTATATCTTCCACTTCATCGAAGCGCTGACCGTGGCCGCCGAGAAGGCTGGCCTGCCTGGCAAGGTCGCAAAGCTCCTGGCCATGCAAACGGTCTACGGCGCCGCCTCGCTTGCCGCCGAAAGCGGCGAGGAGCCCGGCGTGCTTAGACAGCAGGTGACCAGCCCCAACGGCACCACGGCTGCCGCCCTTGCCGTGCTGATGGGCGAGGACCGTCTGACGCGCCTGCTCACTGAGGCGGTGGAAGCGGCGCGGCTGCGGTCGATCGAACTGGGGAAGTAACAGCTGATTTCGGATTACGCGAGATCGGTATGCGAAAAGTCGTTGCCCTTGTAGAGCAGTGCGGAGCCATGACTTTTTGCGCAAGCATAAGAAAGGCAGTCGGCTAAGTTGAGCTGGGCGGGATGTCCGCGCCCCTTTCCGTAATCTGAAAATGTATGGATTGCGAGCTTGGCATCGCTGGCGTCGATAGGCACAATTTCGATTTCAGCCTCGCGAAGAAACGCCTCTATCGCATCTCCGGCGACAACCGGCGGCACGGCAAGCATGGTCGAAAGCCGCATCGCCGCTTCAAGCACCACCAACGCCGAAGTTATTCTTGCGGGCGCTGCCTCGATTCGGTTGCTCCACTCGCGGGCATCCTCTTCGCCTGAAAGAATCGCGACAACCACGGAGGTGTCGACGAACATCAGGAATGGCTCCACATCTCATCGATCTCATCCTTCGTCATAGCCCGACCATCTTGGCCTGCCTTGGCCTTGAAGTCGTTGGCAATGGCAGCAAGCCGCTCGGCCAAGGGAATGCGTCCGCTCTCCCGCTTCAACTCGGATTCAAGCGCTTCGATGACCGCTTCCGTCATAGAAATCTTGCGTTTGGCAGCAAGCTCTCGCGCCAGTTCGCGTGCGCGCGGATCCCTGATCTGAAGATTCATGTAATCGCCTCCGCCTTCATCGTCACTACAATATAGCGAATTCGTCATGACAAAGCCAGTGCTCGGCCGGAGGCCATTGCGACGGCTCACCGGTCGAGAGCCTTACGCTCCATACAGCATCCCGTCCTGCAGCCGGCGCAAGGCGAACAGCCTGGTCGTCGGGTCGGGCGCGGCATTGTCGGCGGTGAGCAATTCGCCTTTCCGCACCTGTTTCAGCACCTTGCCGCCTTCGAGCAGGCCGACGGGCACGGCGCGATGGGCGCGGGCTTCTTCGACGGTCATGGTCCAGGAGCGGTAGCAGGTCTCGCCGATCGCATCGAACGTCTCGCCCGTCGCCAGATCGCGCTTGGCCACGGCGCAGACCTCGGCCACCGGCCGTGGCAGCGGCACCATGTCGGGCTTGCCATAAAGCGCGATGCGAGCGGCCGTCAGCGGCACTTCCAGCGAGGTCAGATGGTAGGGCCTGAAGAAGCTGTAATAGGGGCCGTGGCCGATATGCAGATCGTCCATGCGCTCGATGATGCGCGGATGCGTCGCCTCGACGATTACGAAGACGCCGGGCGCCACGCCCTTGCCGACGGTGTAGTCGACGACGCCGTTCTTCGACAGGATGCCGCCCTGCTCGCGCGGGATCAGCACCTTGACCAGCTCGTCGCGATCGGCCTTGGGGCCGTGCATGCCGGGAACGTCGGGCACCAGCCCGGTGGCGTTGGCAATGGCGCACATCTCAACCATGGTTTTCGAGCCGTCGACGAACTCGACCAGCATGCGCGGATTCATGTTGCGGCGTAGCGCTTCCTCGCGATAGTCGTCGGGAACGGCGTCGTGGTTGAGCGGGTTGTTCTTGCCCTTGCCGGCGGAGACGATGGTGTAGCCGAGCGCCGAGGCGAACTCGATCAGCTCCATGCAGCTCGACGGCTCGTCGCCGGCGCCGACCGAATAGACGACGCCGAGCCGGTCGGCCTGCTGCTTCAGATAACAGCCGATAGTGACGTCGGCCTCGACATTCATCATCACCAGATGCTTGCCGTGCTGCATCGCCATCAGGTCGAAATCGGCGGCGACGCCGGGCTTGCCGGTAGCATCGATGACGACATCGATAAGCGGATTGGTGACCAGCATTTCGTTCGAGGTGATGGCGATCTTGCCGCTTTCGATCGCCTGGCTGAGCTTCGACGGCGTATTGGCCTCCCGTGCCATCGCCTCGTCGCCATAGGCGATGCGGATGGCATCACGCGCCGTATGCGGGCGGCGCGTCGAGATCGCGCAAACCGAAATGCCCGGCATCAGCATGCCTTGCGTCACCAGGTCGGTTCCCATCTCGCCGGAACCGATGACGCCGATGCGCACCGGGCGGCCTTGTGCGGCGCGCTTGGCAAGATCGCGGGCAAGCCCGGTCAAGGCGACATTGGTCATACGAGAGCGTCCACTGCTTTACGTCTTTGTTTTGTGCATGTCGCTGTCCCAAAACCGCGGCACACTTGGGCAACATGCATCAGGATGCGGGAATAGCAGGGAACGGTAACGGTTTGCCAACGAAACCGGCCGCCGGCGGTGTTTTCTTGCGCTTGGCCCCAAAATTCGGATTGCTTTCTGTGAAGACAATGCACCCGGCCAAAGTGTTACCGACGGTCCTGTGGGCCCAACGTCCGCGTTCTCAGATATTAGAAAATGCCTCTCAGGGCACAACCGGCGAACGGGTGCAGCAGAACCGCTAAGCGCCGTTTGAATGGATCACAGCCAAGAAATGGACGGAAATTCTTAGTTATTCCTTTATGCATCCCGGCTTAAATGAGGAATGGACTGGCGTGCCCGTATCTTCAGGCGTTTTTTCTGCATGCGACGAACCGGCAAGAGTGGCAACGTTGCCACTATTTTTGCCCTGTCGTTGCCGATCGTCGTCGGCGGCGCGGGTCTCGGCGTTGAGACTTCGTACTGGTATTACAGCGGCCTGAAGCTACAAGCGGTGGCGGATGCGGCAGCCTATGCTGGCGCTTTGGAAAAGGTTTCAGGATCCGACAAACCAACGATAGTCTCCGCCGCGACATTGTCTGCGACAACGAATGGCTGGGACCCGTCGACAGGCACAATCGAAATCTTCACGCCCCCGTCCTCCGGCCCGAATGTGGCCCAAAAGGCTGTCGAGGTCATCGTTCATCAGACCCTCGATCGGTTTTTTACATCGATATTCACGCAAAATGCGGTCGGCGCACAGGCAAGAGCGGTGGCTCTTATCACCGACGCCTCAAAGGCCTGCGCTCTAGCTCTCAATCATTCCGCTCCGAAAGCGGCGCTCTTTTCCGGCAGTTCGAATCTCAAACTGAACGGCTGCGTCGTGATGTCGAATTCGATAGCCGCGGACGCCATCAAGCTTCAGGGATCGGCAAGCCTTCAGGTCGATTGCCTGGTATCGGCAGGCGGTGTTTCGTTGAGCAACCCCGTGACGACCGTGTGCGCCAGGCCGATAACCCAGGCGTTGCCCGCTGCCGATCCTTTTGTCGACTTGCCGGCGCCACCGGCCACGAACCCCTGTCGAAACAGCAATCAGTCGGTGTTGCAACCAGGAACATACTGCAGGGGGCTCAGCTTGAGCGGCAATGTAACGCTTTCGCCCGGGATATACGTCATTCAAGGCGGTGATTTCAAAGCGAACTCGAACGCGAATATTTCCGGCGACGGAGTCATCATTTATCTGGCCGGCAGCTCCGGCGTCAGCATGAACGGCACGGCCACCATCAAGCTCAGCGCACCAACGTCGGGCACCTATTCGGGGGTGCTGTTTTACGGCGACAAAGCCAACCTGACTGGATCGAACACGGTTAATGGCACGGCAGATTCGCTTTTGACCGGCGCTTTGTATTTTCCAACGCAAGACGTTAATTATCTCGGCAATTTCTCGGGCAAAGGCGGTTGCACTCAGGTCGTCGCCAGTACCGTGCAGTGGTCCGGCAACGCGAACGTCAATCAGGACTGCACGAGCCTTGGAATGCGAGACATTCCGGCGACGCAATCCATTAAGCTTGTCGAGTAATCTTCGTGACAGGGTCAGCAGTCCGGATGTTCCGCAGCGATTCGGGTGCTGCCGCGGTAGAGTTTGCGCTGATTGTGCCGATCCTTTGCCTGGTACTCCTTGGCATCATTGACGGCTGGTCTTTTGTGTCGAACGCGTTGTCGATGCGTGCAGGCGTCAAAACGGCGGCGAATCTCGTGATGCAGGGAGCAGCCGAGGATGCGACTATCCAAGCTGTCGCTCTTTCAGGCTGGGAAAACCATCCCGGCGACGCGCAGGTGACGCTGAGCCGGAAATATATGTGCGGGACCACCGTGGTCGATCCATCTGTCCTGTGCGACAGTTTGAAAGCTCCCGCGGTTTTCGTCGAAATCCAAGCGACAGCCACCTGGTCACCGCCCTTCAGTTTCGGCGCGTTTTCGCTCTCGCGCGAGCTCACTCACCAACAGGTGATCCGTGTTCGCTAAAGCGAGGGCCTTCATACGGGGAGCATCAGGCGGAGCTGCGTTGGAGTTCGCGCTGATCGCCCCTGTTCTGATAATGGTCTTGATCGGCGTCTTCGCATTCGGCTGGGCCTTGAATGCCATGTCCAGCGTTCGGTATACGCTGGAAACGTCCGCGCGTGCGCTGCAGATGAAGAACTCGCTGACGCAGGCCGAGATAGAAGCCATAGCCACGGCAAAATTGCTGACTTTGGGATTGAAAGACGTAGACGTAACAATAGCAATCGACGCCCCCAGCGGCGGCTTTCGAATGGCACATCTCACGGCCAGGTATGCTTTCGTTATCGAGTTCCCGTACTTCGATCGGTATCCGATAAATTATGGGACGACTGTCGCAGTTCCATTGGTTGGATCATGAGCGCGTCCAATTTCCTTACGCAATAAGGGGCGAGCGGCTCAACGAAAGTGGCTGCGTCGGTTTCTCGCGGGCTACCGCAATTCGGCCAGCAACACCTGCGCCTCGGCGAGGTTTTTTTCAGAGCCGGGGGCCAGGTCGTCCACTACCCCTCGCCCACTTCTATCTCGCCGCTACTTGTTTAATGACAAGTATGCGAGGCCCACATGTGGAACTTGGCGACGGAGGGCTGGGTACTCCTCAGGCAGAGCATCCTCGGCTTCGTCAACGACAATGCGCTGAGCCATGGGGCGGCGATAGCGTTTTATGCTACGACTTCGCTTGCGCCGATCCTGCTCATCGTTGTCGCTATCGCCGGCATGGCCTTCGGGCACGAGGCGGCGCAACTCGCCCTTTCGGCACAGATCGCCGGCCTGATGGGGCCGCAAAGTGCCGAGCTGCTGCAGGCGACGATCGAGAACGCCTCGCAGAAGGAAGCGGGAACCCTTGCCAGCATTCTGGGGCTGGTCACGCTGTTCGTCGCCGCATCCGGCGTGTTCGGCGAAATGCAGCTGGCGCTGAACGAAATCTGGAAAGTCAAACCGAGCGGGGCAACGATCTCGCGGCTGGTTCGGGCACGCATTGCAAGCCTGGGCCTGGTCGCCGCGCTTGGTTTCCTGCTCCTGGTGTCGCTGGTCGTAAGCGCCGTGATTTCGGCGCTCGGAGAGGTCATCAACGCCTATCTGCCGTTCGGCACCATCATCCTGAGCGCCATCAACGGGATCGTCTCGTTTGCCCTGATCACGCTGCTGTTTGCCGCGATCTACAAGGTGCTGCCCGACCGCAGCCTGCAATGGCGCGATGTCGGCCTCGGCGCCGTGGTCACCGGGTTTCTGTTCACCATCGGCAAGTCGCTGATTGGCTGGTATATCGGAACCAGCGCCATCTTATCGTCATACGGCGCGGCCGGCGCGCTGCTCGTCGTGCTGTTATGGGTCTATTATTCGGCGGAGATATTTCTGCTGGGCGCCGAATTCACGCGAGCCTATTCGGTCCGACACGGCAGCCGGACCGATTTGAAGAACAAGGTGGAATCGCATGACAAATGAACTCACGCCGAAATTCGACCTGGCCGGCAAGGTGGTGCTGGTTACCGGCGCCTCGCGCGGCATCGGCCGCGCCTGCGCACTCGCCTGCATGTGCTCGGCCACATCCCGCTCGGCCGCATAGGCGACCCGATCGACGTCGCCGGCACCGTGGTGTTCTTCGCCTTGCCGGCGGCGTCACTGATCACTGGCGCGAATATATTGGTGGATGGCGGTTGGTCGCTAGCGTGATAGGGCTCTTTGGCTGGTAGTGCGACACCGCCTCGCGAGTGCCGCCTCCCCACACCGGAAGAAGCGCGCGGACTTCGCAGGTCGTTGAGCGGTTCAAGGTTAGTCCAAGAGGTCTTTTATGGGCGAAAAATCTCAATCGAACAGTGAATTCGACGAACCGCGGAATGAGCCACTCTTCACGACTATCTCGCAGACAGACCCCGCCTTCCTTGCAGCTTACGATCGCGCACTTGCGAGTGTGCCGACATTTGTCGAACACATCGAGAGAAATGCAGATGCCTTCTGTTCCGCGAAGCTTCGGTTTCGCGATCCCGACGAGTCCGAACGTCTTGGGGAGGACAACTTTGTTTTCCTTTGGCTTGCCGCAGTGCATTATCATGCTGAGGAGCGGCTATTTTCGGGTACGTTTTTCGGGGTGCCACCCGAGCTTCAGAAATGGCATCAAGTCGGACAGCGACTTGCATTTGAAGGCGACGATATTTTCGATTGGATGGTTCTCGACGCGGGGCACTTGCATGGGGGATTCACATTGCGCGTAACCCGAGACAAGCTTCCTGAGAAAGATCGCGGCTCATACGATCGATACATCGGGGTTTCGGTTTATGAGCCACTGCCGTCCTGATTCAACGCATGCTTAATGGCCTGGTCTTTCGTTGGAGGATTGGGCACCGCACTGGTCAAACCAGCTTTCTCATTCATTGCCGGCGAGCCAACGGACCATGTTCGCCATCAGTTTTCCGTAGAACGGCCATGCGAGGAAATCCTGCGAGAGCCAATGCGGGCCGATGTCGGTTGCCCAGGCAATCGCGCGGCCGCGGCCATGGCTGCCGACGGCAAGGAGCGGCCAGTCGGTGCCGCGATGGTGGCAGGTCGCCAGAAGCCGGGACGAACTGTCGCGCCTGAATTCCAGCTTGTTCATGCCGAGAATCGGCGGCAAAGGCCCCTCCACCCCGGAAAAAATCGGATGTGACGACTGCAGGATGGAGGCCTGCAGACCTTGCGGCACCTCCATGCCGTCGCAGTAGGGTAGGCAGCGGACGGGCAGAACGTCCTCGACCGGGGTGTCGTGGAAACGCGCCGTCCCGAACATGCCCTGAAAGCCCATGTAACCGCCGGCCAGCATCAGCCCGCCGCCAGCTTCGACATAGGCCTTGAGCACATCGAGGCGGTTGACGCCGACACGCCCGGCGCGGGCATCCGGCGTGACCAGCAATGTCAGGGCGCCGACATCGGAGATCACCACCGCCTGATATTGGGCGAGCCCATCGAGGTCATAAGGGAACTCCGCGCTGCAACGCTCGCCGCCGATCTGCGTGACGGCGATGCCTTCAGTGGCCAGCGCGGCATTGAAGGCCATAGCGCCATTGGTCGAGGCCGCACTTGTAAGCACGTCGCTGCCGATGGCAACCGACGTCGTCGCTGCAAAGGTTTCGCCTGCAAGCAAGATCTTCATTGCCGCCCCGCACTGTTTTCATTCGAGATGTTTTAGGAAGGGCGCCGGATCGACCGGCGCCCCTCTGGAGCTTGAGCTCCATAGAATCAGAACTTGAACTCGGCCAGATTTTCGGGGGTCACGATCTTGGCCGGACCAAGGATCAGTTCGCCGCCGGCGCCAATCGTGTATTCGCCGAGCCTGCCTGCCGTGAACTTCTCACCCTCCTTGCCGGTGATCTTGCACTGCGCAAGCGCCTGGGCTGTCTGATAGGTAAGATAGCCAAGATCGGTGACGTTCCACCAGATATCCTGAGCCGCCCCGTCCTTGATGTATTTCGAGATCAGAGTGGCCGGCGCGAGGCCGGTCAGCTTGACCTTGCCGATCATGCCCGCTTCCTCGAGTGCACGCGCGGCCGCCGGAAGGCCAATGCCTGCCGGGACGATGATCACCTTGAGATCGGGAAACGCCTGGACCAGCGCCAATGCCTGCTGCTGGTTGATCTGTTCGCTTTCTTCACCATAGGCCACCTGCACCAGCTTCATCTTGGAGAACTTCGGCTCGGCCGCCATCTTCGCCTTCATGAAGTCGATCCAGGCATTCTGGTTGGTCGCCGTCGGCGTCGACGACAGGATCGCGAATTCGCCTTCACCGCCGCTGAGGGCGAATGCACTTTCCAGCATCATCTCGGCGAGGCTGTCGCCCTTCACCTGATTGACAAACACCGCGCGGGCATCGGCGGCCACGTCGGAATCATACGAAATCACCCTGACGCCCTGCTGAACGGCGCGCTTCAGCGCCGGCGCGACGGCATTGGCGTCGTTGCCGGCAATTGCGATGACCCCGACCTTCTGCGACACGAGGCTGTTGATGAATTCGATCTGCGCCTCGGCAGTCGCCTGCGATGGGGCGACCTGGGTGGCGGTGCCGCCAATTTCCTTGGCTGCCTCCTGTGCGCCGCCAAAGGCCACCTTGAAGTAGGGGTCTGTGTCGAGCTTGGGCAGGAAACCGACCGTTACCGGTTCCTTGGCGCATTCCTGGCTGAACGCCAGCGAGGTTGGCGCGAGCAGAACCGCGGACGCGAGCAGGGCTAATCTAAACGCTTTCATTGTGACTCCTCCGTCAAAATTCGGGCTTGAAGGAAGGGGCCCGAGATCACCCCTTTGTCTCGCGCATTGCGCGGGATCTGCTGAGCAGCTCCTGTGTGGAGCGCCAGTAATTGCCGACCAGCAGCGAGCCGATCAGAAGCAGGCCGATGATCATGCCCTGCGCGTCGCCACCGATCTGGTTGAGCGCCAGCACGTTGCGGATGATGGCGATCAGGACCAGCGCCAGCATGACGCCGGTCAGGCGGCCCTTGCCGCCAAAGACGCTGACGCCGCCGAGCAGAACAATGGTGATGACGTCGAGCTCCATGCCGAGCGCATTGTTGGCGCGGGCGTTGGAGAGGCGCGCGGTATAGACGATGCCGGCTATGGCGGCGACGACGCCCGAGACAACGAACAACTTCAGGACCATCCGGCGCGTGTTTATGCCGGAATAGCGCGCCACTTCGGGACTGCCGCCGAGCGCGTAGATGCGCTTGCCGGTCGGCGTCTTCTGCAGCACGACCGCAAACACCGGCGCCAGCACCAGGAAGGGCACGATGGTCCACGGTATCTGGGTGCCCGGCAGGTTGTTGATGCCGAAATCCACGATTGCGGGCGGCAGCATGTTGACCGAGCCGGTTCCGAGCAGGATGTAGCCAATGCCGCGATAGAGCGCCATGGTGCCGAGCGTCACCACCAACGACTGCAGGCCCAGCCCTGAAACCAGATAGCCGTTGAAGGCGCCGAGCAGGCCGCCGAAGACAAGCGTCAGCGGGATTGCGGCGAGCGTCGGCACGCCGGCCTGGAGGAGCAGCCCAAAGATCACGGACGTCAGCGCCAGCACCGAGGCGATCGACAGGTCGATTTCGCGGGTGATGATGAGCAGCGTCATCGGCAGGATCAGCAATGCCTTTTCCGAGGCGCTCGCGGCCAGTTGCGAGAGATTGAAGCCGGAGACGAAATTCGGCACGAAGATCGCCGCGTAGAGGAAGATGGCCAGGCAAGAGGTCGCCAGCAGCAGATCCCAGAAGTCGATCGAACGGAGGAACTTTTTCACCGCGCCCTCGCCTGTCTTGCCTGCTCGGCGCGCCGTACGATGAAGGTGTCGATGCCGATGGCGACCAGGATCACCAGGCCGTAGACGCCCTGCAGCCACAGCGGATCGACGCGCACCAGCGTCAGCCCGTTTTTGATGACCAGCAGCGTGAGGGCTCCGAGGATGATGCCGAGCAGCGTGCCCGAACCACCACGGATGGCGACGCCGCCGACCACCGCTGACGCGATCACCGTGAGTTCGAAGCCGAGCGCAACGCGGGCGTCGATGGTCGCATAGCGCGATGCCCACAGCGCGCCGCACAGGCCGCCGAGCAGGCCGGCCATGCCAAAGGCCAGCAGAATGCGCCGGTCGACAGGGATGCCGATCAGACGCGCGCCGTCGGGATTGGAGCCGGCGGCGAACAATTCGCGCCCGAAGGCGGTGCGATAGAGCAGCACGTAGCCCAGGCACAGGATGACGATTGCGATGACGACGATCAGCGGCACGCCGGCGATCTTCAGGCCGGTCATGTCGAGCCAGGCTTGCGTGACTTCGTCGGCGCTGATCTGGTCGCCGGCTGCCCAGATCGAGTTGAAGCCGCGGAAGATAGACATCGAGGCCAGCGTGACGACGATCGCCGGGATCTTTCCCCTGGTGACGACGAGGCCGTTGATCAGGCCGGCGACGCCACCGACGGCGCATGCGGTCATCAGCCCGATGCCGATGTCGAGCCCTGGATAGGCCTGGACCATGCTGGCCGCCATGTAGGCCGACAGGCCAATCACCGCGGCGATCGAAAGGTCGATGTTGCGGGTAATCAGCACCAGCATCTGCGCGAGTGCTGCAACCACGAGCAGCGCGGCATCCATCGACACGGCGGTCAGGTTTGCCGCGCTCACCATGCGCGGGTTGATGATGGTGACCGGGATCGCGACCGCCAGCATCGCGGCGAGCAGCCCGAACTCCCGCCGCTTCAGTATGTCGAGCGCCCCTTTTCTCTTCTCCTCGCCAGCGGCCTGTGCCGCCGCATCGGCGCTTTCGCCGGCTTTCGTCGCTGCTTCCAGCACCTTTTCCTGGGTGGCTTCGCCCCTGGCAAATTCGGCCGTCCGATGGCCTTCGCGCAGGACGATAATGCGGTCGCACATGCCGATGAGTTCGGGCATTTCGGAGGAGATCAGGATGATGGCCATGCCCTGCGCGGCAAGGTCGGCGATCATCGCATGCACTTCCGCCTTGGTGCCGACATCGATGCCTTGCGTCGGCTCGTCGAGGATGAGGACGCGCGGTTCGGTGCGCAGCCATTTGGCCAACACGACCTTCTGCTGGTTGCCGCCGGACAGTTCCTTCACCGGCTGCGCGTAGCCGGAAAAACGAAGCTTCATGCGTTTCAGCCAACCCGAAACCAGATCGATCGCGCGGTTCGTGCCGTAGAAGCCGGAGCGGGCTGCCTTGTCGAGGACGGGCAGCACCGCATTGTCGAGGATGGAAAAATCCATCACCAGGCTCTGGCCCATGCGGTCTTCCGAGACATAGGCGATGCGCGCATCCATGGCGTCGCGTGCCGAGGCGAGGCGCACAGCTTCGCCGTCGATCAGGATTTCGCCGGCATCGGGCTGGTCGATGCCGAACAGCACGCGCGCGATCTCGGTCCGACCGCTGCCGACCAGGCCGCCGAACCCGAGCACCTCGCCGGCATGGAGCTTGAGGTCGATATTGGAAAAGCCACCGGCGTGCGAAAGCCCCCTCGCCTCCAGCACCAGTGCGCCGGTGGCGTGGCTTCGTTGCGGATAGAGGTCGGTCACCTCGCGGCCGACCATCATGCCGATGGCGGCGGCGCGGCCAAGCTCGGCCTTCGGCTTGACGCCAATGAGACGTCCGTCGCGCAGCACCGCGATGCGGTCGGCGATGCGGAAGATCTCGTCCATGCGGTGGCCGACGAACATCATCGCCACGCCGTGCCGCCGCAGGTCGGCGACGACAGTGAACAGCCGCTCGACTTCGCGTTGCGACAGGGCGGCCGTCGGCTCGTCCATGATCAGCACCCGTGCGTCGAGCGACAGGGCACGGGCGATCTCGACCAGCTGCTGTTCGGAGGTGCGCAACGTTCCGAGCCGGGTTTCGGCCGGCACGTCGAGGCCGACTGTCGACAGCACCCTGCGGGCGCCCGTAAGCATGGCGGCGTTGTCGATGCCGCCGAAGCGGTCGCGCGGCATATGGCCGAGATAGATGTTCTCCGCCACCGAAAGATCAGGGAAAAGACCGGGGTGCTGGTGCATGACCGAGATGCCGGCAGCCTGGGCGTCGTGCGGTGAATGGAAGACCACAGGCTTGCCATCGACTTCGACATGGCCGCCGGTCGGGAGATACACGCCGGCCAGCAGCTTTACGCAGGTGCTCTTGCCGGCGCCGTTTTCGCCAAGCAGAGCCAGCACCTCGCCTGAGCGCAATTCGAAGGACGCGTCCTTGAGGGCAATCGTGCCGCCGAAGGCTTTTGTGGCATGAACCAGGGCAACGGGGACAGCCGTGTCGCTCTTCACCATGGCGTCGGCTTCGCCTAATGCGCCCAAGTGCAGCACCTTTCCTCCCTGGTCCTGTTTTTTCAATTTGCTATATTAAATGACTGAATGTCGCAACTGGAAAATTGACTTCCATGGCCTCGAAAGGCACTGTCGCGTCGCGCACGGGTCCGATTGGAGTGCTCTCTCCCGCGGCAGCCCTAAAGCTGCCGACGACTGGAGTGACTCTGCGGGAATGAATGGGGAGGCGCCGGTTTTGTCCGGAAAAGGCAGCAATTCGGTCAAGGTACGGCATTATAACGAGCGCTTCGTGCTTGATGCCATCCGCCGCCTGAAGGAGGCATCCAAGTCAGATCTGGCGCGCGCCGCAAATCTGACGCCGGCCGCGGTCGCCACTATTGTCGACGGGCTGGAATCGTCAGGATTTGTAAAGCAAGTGGGAAAAAGGTTCGGACAACGCGGATCGCCGTCCACTCTCTACCGACTTGCACCGGAGCGCATCTACAGCGTCGGGATCAAGATCGGCCGGCGCGCGCTGGAAGCCGTGCTCGTCGACTTCGCCGGCGAGGTCCGCTCGCGCGAGTCGCACGAATATCGCTTTCCGGATCCCAACATGGTGCTTAAGGCCGGCAACATGTCGCTGGCCAATTTCGACAAGTTGATCGAGGGGCTTGGCGATGCCAGCATCGTCGGCGTCGGCATCGCCTCGCCCTATTTCCTCGGCGGCTGGAGCGAGGAGCTCGGCTTTCCCGACGACCTTGGCAGCCGCTGGGAAGCAATCGATCTGACGACTTTCTTCGCCACAAAGCCGAAGACCCCGGTCTTCGTGGAAAACGACGCGTCATCGGCTGCACTCGCAGAGCTCATCCAGGGGACCGGCGCACGGTTCCGCGACTTCATGCATATCTCGATCGACACCTTTGTCGGCGGCGGACTGGTGCAAGGCGGCAAGGTCCACACCGGGCCGCACGGCAACAGCGCCGCGCTCGGTCCTTTGCCGGTCTCGCCTTCAAGCCTCGATTCGGTGGCGGCCAAGCCGGCGCGCTACCAGAGCCTGCTGCATCGCGCTTCGATCTATGTGCTGGTCAATCATCTCAAATCGCGCGGCATCGAAATCAATCGCGTGCGCGAACTCGACCCCTTGCCGCCGGGGGCGCGCGAGCCGCTGTCCGAATGGATCGACGATTGCGCCAATGCGCTGATCGAGGCGATCATCGCCATCACCTCGGTCATCGACATCGAGGCGATCGTTCTCGACAGCATCCTGCCGCGGCCGATCCATCTCGAGCTGCTGGCAAAGGTGCAGACCCAGTTCAACAGGATCAGCGCCATCGGCATCGTGGCGCCGGAAATCGTATCGGGACAATTCGGCCCCGAGGCTTCGCCGATCGGCGCGGCGATGCTGCCGTTCTCGGCACTGTTGGCGCCCGACAGCGGCGTGCTGATGATCGGCAAGGACAGAACGATGCTGCTGGGCAGCCTGTCGAGACTTGCCAGCCAAAGCCAACCAGGAAGAAGCTCAGCGACTTCAACGGGATAGGGTGGCGCTGCAAGGAGCATCAAGCTCCAGGCATCATCAACATCACCTCGCAGTCCGGCACGGGCACGGCGGGCTTTTTGCGCCGGCACCGGAACTTTTAGCGGCCGCTAATCTTCATTCGTCACCGACATTGAAATGCCGATCGGTCCGCGCTCCGCTTCAGTGCGGGCCCAGGAAGCAAGGAGGAACATATGAACTGGGATCAAATCAAGGGAAAATGGACGCAGTTCAAAGGCAAGGCGAAAGAGCAGTGGGGTGACTTAACCGACGATGATCTTGATCGGATCGAGGGCAACCGGGACCAGCTCTTGGGGCGTATCCAGGAGCGATATGGCATCGCCAAGGAAGAGGCGGAGCGCCAGGTTGATGACTGGTCCAGAAGCATCAGCTGAGCCTTGGACGCAACGCCGTCTTCTGCCCCCACCGGGGTGAAACTCTGCCTCGCCCGCCGTGCCGACTGGTGCGGTGGGCTCTTTCGACAGCGAGGCCCCGCGAGGAACCTTTAGCCGTATCTAATGTTCTACTTGCGTGGCGGGCTTCGCCCCGGCGTGCGCCCCGCCCGGAGGCGAAGGAGTGCAATCATGAACAACATTATCTGGCTGGTCGGCGCGATCGTGATCATAATAGCCATTTTGAGTTTTTTGGGTCTGCGATAGCATCTGAACCCTCTCTTCGAGCCGGCGACCGTCCCCGCGCGGCATGGCCTCAGCACGCCCAAGCTGGTCAGACTTAGGTCCCAAGCAAGACACTCTGGGGTTGGACCGAAGCCTCGGCTGAGGAACGTAGCCGGCTGGCTCACGTTGTGGTGAGCTTTGGCGCGACGAAGATGCGTCCGGGCGGAAGAGTTCAAAGCCAGGGAGGAGAGGCCCGACGCTGCTAACGAGCGTCGGGCCTGGGCGTAAATGCAAACAATCAGCAGACTGTTCAATTCCCATGCCCAGGCAGCACGTGCCGTTGCCGCGCTTCAGGCTGCCGGGATTCGCCGCCGCCAGATCAGCGTCGTCGGATCTTACAACGACAACGATGAACCGATCAGCGTTGCTGGATATTACGACGATGAGATGAGCGCTGTCTGGCGGAGCGCCGTCGCCGGTGCCGCACTTGGCGCCACGGCTGGTCTGTTGGCCGGTTTCAGCGCTTTTGGAGCTCAAGACGTCGATCCTGCGGGGATGACCGGCATGGCTCTGGTCGGTGCGGCGTGGGGCGGCTTTGCCGGCGTGCTTCTCGGAACTTTCGCCAATTTCGCCCAGAAGCCGCGCAAGCCGAGGATCGCTGAGGGTGTCATACTGGTGATGGCCCGGGTCGATGAAAGGCAGGCCGGCGCCGCGCATACGGTGCTCCGGAGTTTCGCGGAGATGCCTTCCGGGCCGATGAAGAGGAGCGCTTTGCCAAATTCAAGCCGGCGCCGCGTCCGATCTGGTGCCCGATGAAGTTGGTTCGCGAAACAGGAATTCAAACCGGAGGCGCCCGACGAAAGCTTGGCAAACCAACACTTTGGAAGCATGCGGGCTACTTACCGTCGAGTTGTCCTTTATTCTTACCGTTCTGTTGGCTGGTCTCATCCTTGGCTGAACCGAACCCATGCCCTTGCCACCGGCGACACTATGCCCGGCAATTGGCGAAGGTTGTGGCCAGTTCGAAGGATTAAAC
This sequence comes from Mesorhizobium sp. M0174, assembly GCF_040322275.1. Lineage (NCBI taxonomy): Bacteria > Pseudomonadati > Pseudomonadota > Alphaproteobacteria > Hyphomicrobiales > Phyllobacteriaceae > Mesorhizobium > Mesorhizobium sp. M0174. The sequence goes on along the minus strand of NZ_JAMYTB010000012.1, from coordinate 38,734 downwards.
CATTCGTGCTAAGCGTTAATAGCTTGTAGCCATAGGAGAGGACGCCGACGTGGACAAACGGGCTGAAGGAGACAGGGAGAAATTGGCCCGAGGCGAGTTCGAGCTCAAAGCCGAACGATATGGTGTGAACGCCTTTCTTCTCGTTGTCGAGCTTGTAAACCTGCTGGAAAAGCGCGGAACGATCAGCAGCGACGACGTCGCGAAAATAGCCGAGGCCGCCGCACTTGCGGTCGCCGCATCCAGTCAACCCGACGTGAACAGCATCAATCTGTTGCAGACCATCGCTGCCGCACGCCGGCCCAAATAGGCTTATATCAAATCCGCCGGCAATCAGCGCCAACCAGACGCTATGGATTGAACTGATCTCGGTCGAGCGTCCGGAGCCTTTCCATGTGCAACGACTACGAGCAGCACATCGCCTGGGCCGAATACTGCAGGATGATGGAATCGCTGGCGCTCAAAATCCCCAGCCATCAAACCGAACTGGATCTGCCGCAGGCGGATGACATCCACATCAACGACCCCGCGCCTGTAATGCGCGCCGCCGGCGACGCAATCGAACTGGCGTCGATGACGTTCGGCTTTCCCCCGGCCGGGCCAAAAGGCGGACCTGTATTCAACTTTCGCTCGGAGGGCCGGCAGTTCGGCAACAGCAAGCGCTGTCTCGTTCCGGCGTCGGCATTCTTCGAATTCACGGGAACGAAATATCCAAAAACCAAGCACAGGTTCACGCTGAATGGCCATTCGTTCATGGCGATTGCCGGGTTGTGGCGCGAGGGTATCGGCAACAAGCCGCCGACGTTCACGATGCTGACGAGCGAGCCGGGGCCGGACGTGGCGCCATATCACAACCGGCAAGTGGTTGTGCTGCGGCCATCGGACTGGGCGGCCTGGATCCACTTGACGAGGTCCGAGGCTGAACTCCTGCGCCCGTTGCCGGAAGGGTCGCTCAGAGTGGAGACAGCTCGGGCGGGTTCGGAGTAGGAACCATCGGAAAATTGCGCGGTGCGGCTGCGCCGCATAGCCACGGCGCCGCGCCCCATGCTCAGAACGAATGCCCGCGCGATATAAGCGCTTCAGCCCGGCTTGACGTAGCCGGCGGTGACCTCGTCCTTGTGAGCGGCGAAAGCTTCCAGGACTTCGGTTTTCTCAGGCTTCGGAATTTTGAAATGATCCAAGGTCCGCCCGAGTTCCGCTGCGACCTCATCGAATTCCGCGGGGGAAATCCGCAGGTCGCGATGTGCCTCCTCGAGGCCGAGCGGCGTCGTGCCGGGCTTGGTGGCGACGAACTTGAAGGGCCCGCCAGAAACGTCGCAGACCCACAGCGTCCGCATGAACTTGAGGCCGGGCAACCTTTCAAGGTTCTTGGTGTGCCATTTGCGCAATTGTGGGTTCTTGGACTTCTTGCCGACAATCGGGTTCATCACGACGGCGTCGCTGAAATGATCGATCACCGCCGCGATGGCGAACACACCACCCAGGCGCTCATATAGAGTCTTCCCCGATGTGGTTTTCTTAGCCTGGGCGAGTGCGTTGTCGGCAGGCAATACCGACGTCGATGCGGCGGCCAGCGCCAGCCCGGCGACAACACTTCGTCTTGTCAAAGAGGTCGAAATTTTCATCCCTGGTTCCCTTCGAGGTTAGGCCAGAGCAAGCCGCAGCCTGTCTGGCGGGCTTCATGAAGTGACATTCGGACACGTCGCCGTATTTTTAGCATCATCTAATGAACTAACGCACCCTTCGTCCGAATTATTCCGATGGACGGCATTGCTGTGGTCAACATGCGTAAAGGTCGCGCGGATGAGGAAGGCTTAAGCACGCGTCGCCGCGCGCGGCAGCGGTCGCGAAGCCATTTCGGCCGCATCGGCGGCCCGATCGATGTTGTTGCGGGCACCGTAGTGTTCCTGGCCTTGCTGGCGGCGGTCGCCTGCGGCCAATAGCCTGTGCTTTTCGAAGATCGCTAGCTTCTGCGGATAGGTGATCCGCACCTTTGCGTTGCACCCGTCGCATTTGAAGTGCGCGATTGTTCTTAGTGCAGAGCCCTTTCTTACCGCCGGATGCAAGCAATCCGGACATTCGAATGTGAGCGCGACATCTGATAAGTCTTCGGCTAAGCCCATTTCCATCCCCTTCGCAAGCTCGGTGGCTACACTCTGGCGATTCTCAATGAGCAATTCAGATACCAAATGGCTGTGCCAAAGCGGGACTAGGCCAATTCTCCCCAGAACGTTGCGAAGCTAGTGCGCCTTCTCTGTGCCTTTTGAGCCACGAAGAGACCTAACTTCCTCCAGCAGTTCGCGCTCATTGGTAGTCACGTTTCGGAAGATTGCGACAATCATCACCGCTAAGGCTTCGGCAGCCATGCTTGGAGGGTCAATGTGCTCATCTGCGCAAACCTGATCGAACACGCGTTCACAAATAGCCAAATCGTGAGGGCTGAGGCGGGTGCGATTGAAACGCCGGCGCGACATTTGCGAGCCTTCGAGGCCGCTGCCCGTGCAAAAGAAGCGGGTCTTCGCAAGAAACGCGAGTCATTGAGCGATTGTTCCCGGCTGCAGGCTTTGTCAAGCCGCCTGCAGCGGGGGCAGACCAGAACGCTTCCCCACGCGCATCATGGCGCGTGCGAGCGCGAGCTGTGGCTCGACCTTGGCATTTTCTATCATGGCGAGATGCTTGGCATTCAGGCATTTTCGGACGCCCGCCCGAACGGCGCTGGCCGCCATGCGCGGGCCGATTTCGGACGGCTGGACCGTTGGGCTCACGTCAGACACAGTAGGCTGGGGTAAAGACTGCTTCGAACCCTAAAGGGGCCGTCGGCTACCCATTTGACGACGCGGAGGAGCCACGCCTTCCGCCCCTGACAATCGCCATCGCAGCCAGTGCCACCGCGACGACCGAGTTCCAATATTTGAAAACTATTTGAAAACTCTCCCTAGACGGTTTGGCATCATGAACAGTCTTCTTTGGCGGCAGGCGCTCTAGGGTGACCCGAAACTTGGTCAGTGCTGTAAGGCGGTACATATGCTATAGCTAATATTGGGTCGAGGGGGCGACCATGAAAGGGAGGACCAACCATGAAGCCGCATTCCCTCAGCGCCCGCCGTATTGGCCTGCTTATATTCTCGGTGTGTGCTTTCGGGCTGATAACGTCAGCCGCAATGCCCGCAGACAGCAAATTCGCCGTCGAGCCGGTGGTTGAGAAAAAGGTGAAGGAACTGCCCTCCGGACCGTTGTACTGGCGGCTGGAAAATTTCCCAACGCTGGCGCAGGCCCAAAGCGCTGCGGGCCCGACCTCGCTTGCGGCGGAGGTCGCAGGCAAGGTCTGGCTGTTCACGCTTGGACCGAAGGATGGCCCTACGACCGGCGGAACCAAGGTCGTCGAGATCGGACCGGTCCCTCCGATCAGGGCAAGCGAGTACTTGCTGCGCGTCAACCGCGCCGGTGGAGCGCCCGGCGTCAAGACGAAGATCCATACGCATCCGGGACCGGAGGCCTTCTATGTGCTGACCGGCAAGCTCGGCCAGAGAACGCCCCACGGAGTGACCTATGCTGAAGCTGGTACGGCCATGATCGGACACGGGGCCAACACGCCGATGGAGGTGTTCAGCGCCGGCACAACCAATCTCGATGAGCTGGCGATCTTCGTGGTCGACGCCAATCAGCCGTTTTCGTCGCCGGCCAGCCTCGACTGAGGCGACATTTCCCAGGGTGGTACTTCCGCTCTGTTGCAGACAATCGGTCAACAAGCTGAGAATGTCTGCCCTGGGGTCGAACTCGGGTCCTTCAGGGTGTTGGGTTTTGGCCCCAACGCCATCGGATTGGGTTCGCCTGACCCATAGCCGTCCACTTCCCGCTCGGGGGCGTCGCCACTCCCAGGCCAGCGAGCGTTGCCGCGATCTGACTGGGGTTCCAACCGGCCCCTTCAGCGGCCCAATGGAGGCCGTGAGCTGCTTGGCCTCCACAACGGCCTTGGCCTTGGTCGCCTCAGCCTCGCCAGGGTCCCTGGCCTCAGACCCCGCATCGAGATTGCGCTGGGTCGCGGTCACCTAAGCCAATGGCAAAGACAACTCCTCCTCGGCATTCACGGTCGTCTGGTGAAGTACGGCCCAAACACGAGAAGCGCACCAGGGTGCGATTGTCATCGATCGCTTCAGTGTGGTTCGAATGATGCGGGAGTCTGCCCAGGATACTAGCGACCAGTTGACGCTAACAGGTGCATGCTGAATTCGATGGTGCTGCGAGAGGAAACACAGCCACGAACCCGATGAGCAGTCCACCTGTGGTCCGGCGCCGTTTCGTGGTGCTCAGTGCCTGTTTCTTTGCGATGGAACTGAGCCGATGCAGGATCGCCGAGTTACGGTCTTTCATTTTGATACCCCACCAGAACTGACTCCGCACGTAGACGACAGTAAGCAGGGTATCGAGGCCTAGCTAAGTGCCCTAAGCGATCTATTTCTTGCCAGAGTTTCACTGGGAGCATCGCGTGCCATGTGGTCTCACCGACGCATTGCGGACGCTTTCCGACTTGTATACCTTCCCTTCGCAAACATCCTAATCACAAAAGGCAACCTGCACTGGTGAAGTTCGGATGACACGAGGTTTGATTCTTCTTGCATGGATTGTCGTCGGAGCGTGGACTAGTTCGGCATTAGCTCAAGACGCCACCGAGAAAACCTTTCCCCACGACACCACGCTTAGCGATGTAGCTCCCTTGAAGCTTGCAATCCGGAAGCACCTTGCCATCTCGACGGAACCAACAGTGTGGATCGCGATGGCTCGCATGGGAGAAAGTGGGGTTGTCTACCTTTGTGGGCTTACGGATGGTGGCAGCATGTCGACCTCCATTCTCTTCTTTGCGCATAAGACGGATGGGGCTGTCGAAGTCGAAGAAATTGATAGTGACTCCAAAGTCGATGGCAGGGCCAAAAAGCTTTGCGACACTCACGGCTTCCGCACCCCTATCCCCGGCTGAACCTCCGCAACCTTTAAGGACAGCTCCCATTTCACCCATCTTGGTCATTCCGCATTTATGAGTTTACGACCTAGCCTCCTTTGGAGCGCGGACTCGAGCGCGAGCAAGCCCACATCTCGCGATCAGCTCAATCCAATATTTATCAACCCATTTTCTTTGCGGCGATGCCTTGCGCAGAACCAGGATTTGTTTGATCAGATTGGCAGGAGACCAACAACCCGCAATTGTGATCCGAAATCTGCTGGCATGATGTTTGATGGGCGGCCAATCGAACGGTCAATTCAAGCGGCACAGCGGGTGCTGGTCGGTCTTGTTGTGCTGCTTGCGCTCGCTGCCCCTACCTTGGCTGAGGATACTGACGATTGCGGAGGCGCCGCTGCAGGCTCACAGCGGATCGCCGCCTGCACGCGGATCATCGAGGACGGGGCGCGAAGCCCGAAGAGTCGCGCCAACGCTTACCACAACCGGGCGATCGCCTGGGCTGACAGCGGCGACAATGACCTGGCCATGGTGGACTACGACAACGCCATCGCCCTCGATCCGAACGACACCGATGCCTACAACGAGCGCGGACTTCTTTGGCTCGATAAGGGCGAGAACGACAGCGCCATCAGCGACTTCGACCGGGCGATCGAGCTCGATCCGGAAAAAGCCATGGCCATCTATAACCGCGGTCTCGCTTGGGCTCACAAGGGCCACGACACTCGCGCCATCGCCGACTACAGCCACGCCATCGAGCTCGATCCGAAATATCTGGAGGCCTACAACAACCGCGGCTTCGTTTTCAACAGGATGGGCGAATTCGACCGCGCCATCGCCGATTTCGACGAGACGATCAGCCTCAATCCCCAACACCCCTGCGCTTACAATAACCGGGCCATTTCATGGGGCGCAAAGGGTGATGCAGAGCGCGCCGTCGCCGATTATAGCCAGGCGATCACACTCGATCCGACCTATGTCAACCCGTATGGAAGCAGGGGAATTTACTATTTCTACGGCCGAGATCCGGCGAAAGCGCAAGCCGATCTTGCCACGGCGGCAGCACTAGCACCCGACAATGCCTATTATGCGATTTGGGCGGATCTGGCGGAGCAGCGCAATAGCGGCGTTAGCAATTTGCGTGAGGCTACCAGTAAGTTGGACATGACCAAATGGCCTGCCCCGCTCGTTCGCATGTTCCTTGGGGAGCAGACGCCCGAATCGGCACTCGCCGAAGCAGACGACCCGGTCCCGAGCAGGAACCGGGGAAATGTGTGTGAGGCCGATTTTTATGCCGCGGAGTTCCACCAACTCAAGGGCCATCCCGACAAGGCCTTGCGACTTTACCGGCTAGCCGTCCGCGACTGCCCCCGCGATTTCATCGAATATGTCGCGGCAAGCAAGGCACTGCGCGCCCTGGGCGTAACTCCATAGGGTGCGCTGCGGGTATTATGTTCCGGGGCTCTGTCGGTGGCAACAAAGTCGGTCGGGTCAGCCGCGTGTCGCCCAGGAACGGCGCCTCCCTGCTGACAAAGACCCACCTTCGCCGTTGGCCTGACGTGTGCTGGGTAGGTGATCTGGTGCTGCGAGAGAGGATTGAACTCTCGACCTCTCCCTTACCAAGGGAGTGCTCTACCACTGAGCTACCGCAGCCGCCGATGGCGGGGCTTCTGCCATATCGAACCGGCAAGCGCAAGGCCAAGACAAGGGGCACAAACGGGGCCGGGTTGAAAGGCCGCACCAGGCGATCGTTGCGGACATGGCCGTGCCACAATGTTGGCTATCCCTTGATCCGTACCGGCGGGTCGCCGGGCCGGGGACGGAACGATGAACGACAAGGCAGTTTCTCCGAACAAGCCACCGAAGAAGGATGGTTCCGCGAAAAAGGCAGGAACTGGCCGCAAGGACCGCCTGGCCGAGCAGTTGCGCGCCAATCTGCAGAAGCGCAAGGCGCAATTGCGCTCACGAAGGACCGGCGACGCCGACCAGCGGCCGGACGGGCTGCAGGCCGCGATGAAAAAAGATTAACGCGAATCGGCTATGTTGGTCGCCGGTATTTTAGCCAAATCAGCGTGGGCCAAAGTGGGGAATAGCCTGTTTCTTGAACCAAGCCGGCCAATGGTCTAGATGGGCGGCAACAGACTCAACCGATTTAAACCGGCCTTTTAGCCGAGGGGACGCTCTTCATGGATCGCATCAGAATTGTCGGCGGCAACAAGCTTGCCGGAAGCATCCCGATCTCGGGCGCGAAAAACGCCGCGCTGCCGCTGATGATCGCCGCGCTTTTGACCGACGACACGCTGACGCTGGAAAACGTGCCGCATCTGGCCGATGTCGAACAGCTCATCCGCATCCTCGGCAATCACGGCGTCGACTACTCGGTCAATGGCCGCCGCGAAAAGCAGCAGGAAGGCTATTCGCGCACTATCACTTTCTCCGCCCGCAACATTGTCGACACGACGGCGCCTTACGAGCTGGTGTCGAAGATGCGCGCGTCGTTCTGGGTGATCGGGCCGCTGCTGGCCCGCATGGGCGAAGCCAAAGTGTCGCTGCCCGGCGGCTGCGCGATCGGCACGCGCCCAGTCGACCTCTTCCTCGAAGGCCTGCAGGCGCTGGGCGCCGATATCGACGTCGACACCGGCTACGTGATCGCCAAAACCAGGAACGGCCGGCTTGTCGGCAACCGTTATGTGTTCCCGAAAGTCTCGGTCGGCGCCACCCATGTGCTGATGATGGCGGCCTCGCTGGCCAAGGGCGAGACGGTGCTCGAAAACGCCGCACGCGAGCCGGAGATCGTCAACCTCGCCGAATGCCTCAACGCCATGGGCGCGAAGATCTCCGGCGCCGGCACGGCGACCATCACCATCGACGGCGTCGAGGCGCTGTCGGGCGCCCGCGTCAGGGTGATCCCCGACCGTATCGAGACCGGCACCTATGCGATGGCGGTGGCGATGACCGGCGGCGACGTCGTGCTGGAAGGCGCGCGGCCCGACCTGTTGCAGACGGTGCTGGACATCATTTCGCAGACCGGCGCCGAGATCACGCAGACCAATTCCGGCATCCGCGTCAGGCGCAACGGCGCCGGCATTTCACCGGTTGACGTGACGACGGCGCCCTTCCCGGCTTTCCCGACCGATCTGCAGGCGCAGTTCATGGGCCTGATGACGATGGCCAAGGGCAAGTCGCGCATCACCGAGACGATCTTCGAAAACCGCTTCATGCACGTCCAGGAACTCGCCCGGCTCGGCGCCCACATCACGCTGTCCGGCCAGACCGCGATCGTTGACGGGGTGGCGAAGCTGAAGGGCGCGCCGGTCATGGCGACCGATCTTCGCGCCTCGGTGTCGCTGGTCATCGCCGGCCTCGCCGCCGAAGGCGAAACCACGGTCAACCGCGTCTACCATCTCGACCGCGGCTTCGAGCGGCTGGAGGAAAAGCTGTCCGGCTGCGGCGCGGAGATCGAGCGCATTTCGGGCTAGAGCCTTTCCGCAGGGCTTGTGGCGCGGTTGCACGGACCGGAAAGACCGCCTAACAGAAGGCTGAATAGTCCAACCTTCAGGTGTGAAATCCGCATGGCCCTCAAGCTTGTCGCGCTCGACGATCAGGATCTGAGCATCATCTCGGCGCATGTCCAGGATGCCGTCATGAAGGTCAGCGATCTCGAATACCTGCCTTCGGTAAAGCGCTTCGTGCTGACCATGAATCGCTTCGTCTGGGAGGCCAAATCCGGCTTCTTTCGCCAGCACAACGAGCGGCGGCAGGCTGTGCTCCATTTCGACCGGGTGCTCGGCGCCAAGACCAGCGGCATTGCCCGCGACAAACCCGACGAAGTGCTGTCGCTGCTGGCGATCAGCTTTCTCGCGCTCGACAAGCCGGCCGGCATCGTCGAGCTGATCTTTTCGGGCGGCGGCGCGATCATGCTCGATGTCGAATGCATCGAGGCGCGGCTTGCCGATGTCGGCGGCGCCTGGGAAGCGACGTCGCGCCCGGCCCACAGGGTTTGAGCCGATGGCCATCACGCTTCGCCAGTCCGACGCCGATTTCGAGCAGCGCTTTGCCGCGTTCCTGCTGACCAAGCGGGAGGTCTCGGCCGATGTCGACGCCGTGGTGCGCGAGATCATCGCCAAGGTGCGCGCCGAGGGCGACGCCGCGCTGGTCGAGTACACGCAGAAATTCGGCGGCGGCGACCTGGCCGAGCTCGGCATCGCCGTCTCCAGGGACGACATTGCCCAGGCTTACGATGCAGCCGATCCGCAAACGGTCGAGGCGCTGAAATTCGCCCGCGAGCGCATCCGCGCCCATCACCAGCGCCAGCTGCCGCAGGACGACCGCTACACCGATGCCGCCGGCGTCGAGCTCGGCTCGCGCTGGACGGCGATCGAGGCCGTGGGGCTCTATGTGCCGGGCGGCACGGCGAGCTATCCGAGCTCGGTGCTGATGAACGCGGTGCCGGCCAAGGTCGCCGGCGTCGAGCGCATCGCCATGGTGGTGCCGGCCTCCGGCGGCGACGTGCCGCCGCTGGTGCTGGTGGCGGCCGACCTTGCCGGCGTCTCCGAAATCTACCGCGTCGGTGGCGCCCAGGCGATCGCCGCCCTTGCCTTTGGCACCGAAACGATAAAGCCTGTCGCCAAGATCGTCGGCCCCGGCAATGCCTATGTCGCGGCGGCCAAGCGCCAGGTGTTCGGAACGGTCGGCATCGACATGATCGCCGGGCCTTCGGAAGTGCTGGTTGTGGCGGACGGCAGCAACGATCCGGACTGGATCGCTGCCGACCTGCTCGCCCAGGCCGAGCACGACGTATCGTCGCAGTCGATCCTGATCACCGACGATTCTGCCTTTGGCGAGGCGGTCGAACAGGCGGTGGAGCGGCAGTTGCAGAACCTGCCGCGCGGAGAAACGGCGGCGGCGAGCTGGCGCGATTTCGGCGCCGTGATCCTGGTGCCGACGATCGAGGCGGCACTGCCGCTGGTCGACCGCATCGCCGCCGAACATGTCGAGCTTGCCATCGACGACCCCGAAGCTTTCCTGGCGCGAATGCGCAATGCCGGTGCGGTGTTTCTCGGCCGCCATACGCCGGAGGCCATCGGCGACTATGTCGCCGGCTCCAACCACGTGCTGCCGACAGCGCGCTCGGCGCGCTTCTCGTCCGGACTTTCGGTGCTCGATTTCGTCAAGCGCACTTCGGTCCTGAAGCTCGGGCCGGAGCAGTTGCGGGCGCTGGCGCCGGCGGCGATTACGCTCGCCAAGGCGGAAGGCCTCGATGCGCATGGACGCTCCGTCGGCATCCGGCTGAACATGTAGACATGTCCGACTACGACCAAACCCGCGCCAGGCTGATCGATGTCGAGCTCGACGAGACGATCGGCCGCTCGACGCCCGATGTCGAGCATGAGCGGGCGGTGGCGATCTTCGACCTGATCGAGGAGAACCGTTTTCAACCGGTCAATGACGATGGCGCCGGGCCGTACCGACTAAAACTGTCGCTGGCCCAATCCCGGCTGGTTTTCGCCGTGACGCGCGAGGACGGCGCAGCCGTGGTCACCCACATCCTGTCGCTGACGCCGCTCAGGCGCATCGTCAAGGATTACTACATGATCTGCGAAAGCTATTATGATGCCATCCGAACCGCGACGCCCAGCCATATCGAGGCGATCGACATGGGCCGGCGCGGCCTGCACAATGAAGGCTCGCAAACGCTGATGGACCGGCTTGCCGGCAAGATCGAGATTGACTTCGACACGGCGCGCCGGCTGTTCACGCTGGTTTGCGTGCTGCACTGGCGAGGCTGAACTGGCCGCCCCGCTGCCCCGCCCGATCCTGCCCCGCTCGATCCTGTTTGTCTGCGGCATGAACGCAGTGCGCTCGCCGATGGCCGAATTGCTGGCACGCAAGGTGCTCCCGCCCACCACCTTCGTTGCCTCGGCCGGGGTGCGCGGCGGGGAACGCGATCCGTTCGTCGATGCCGTGCTGGCCGAAGAGGGCCTTTCACTGGGCGAACGGCACCCGAGAACGATGGACGACCTTGAGGACGATTATTTCGACCTGATCGTGACGCTGGCGCCGGAAGCCCACCACACCGCGCTCGAGCTCACCCGTTCGCTGGCCGTCGAAGTCGAATATTGGCCGATGCCCGACCCGACCGGCGTCAGCGGCACGCGCGAGCAGATCATGGCTGCCTATCGCGACGTGCGCGAGCGGCTGAAGGCGCGGATCGGCCGCCGTTTTCTCGGCAACGGGGCTGAAAACGCTGCGGATTAAGCATGTTCACAAGCGGACGTTTATCATATAGGTTCCGCGCAACTTTCCGGCCGGGGCGCTGGAAGTATCCATCCAAGCAAAGGTATCGAATGCCGAAGGAAGAAGTCCTCGAGTTTCCGGGTGTCGTGACAGAACTGCTGCCCAACGCCATGTTCAGGGTCAAGCTCGAAAACGAACATGAAATCATCGCCCATACGGCCGGCCGCATGCGCAAGAACCGCATCCGCGTTCTGACCGGCGACAAGGTCCTGGTCGAGATGACGCCCTACGACCTGACCAAGGGCCGCATCACCTACCGCTTCAAGTAAGTTCAAGGACCCGGCCGGGATCGCGATGGGCATTTTGCAGAAGCTCGTGCTTGCCTCGGGTTCGCCACGCCGGATAGAGCTGCTGCAGCAGGCCGGCATCGAGCCGGACCGTGTGTTGCCGGCTGATGTCGACGAGACGCCGCTGCGTGCCGAGCATCCGCGCTCGCTGGCCAAGCGGTTGGCGACGCAGAAGGCCGAGAAGGCGCTGGCCTCGCTGAAGACCGAGACCGACTACGTGCCGACATTCGTGCTGGCCGCCGACACCGTGGTCGCCGTCGGGCGGCGCATCCTGCCCAAGGCCGAGACGTTCGACGACGCCGCCAACTGCCTCGGGCTTTTGTCCGGCCGTTCGCACCGCGTCTATTCCGGCATCTGCCTGATCACGCCGGGCGGCAAGCAGCGCTTGCGGCTGGTCGAGACCAGGGTGCGTTTCAAGCGGCTGCCGCGCGAGGAGATCGAGGCCTACATCGCATCCGGAGAATGGCGCGGCAAGGCCGGCGGCTATGGCGTCCAGGGGCTTGCCGGCGCCTTCGTCGTCAAGCTTGTCGGCTCCTACACGAACGTCGTCGGCCTGCCTCTCTACGAGACGGTGGCGCTGCTCAGCGGCGAAGGCTTCAAGGTGCACGCCAACTGGCTGTCGGGTGCACGGATATGAGCTCGGACGACAAGGTCACGCCGCTGCGTCCCAAGCGGCCCTGCCCGGAATGCGGCAAACCATCGGCGCGCGAAACCTATCCGTTCTGCTCGACGCGCTGCAAGGACATCGACCTCAACCGCTGGCTGAAGGGGGTCTACGTCATCCCGGGCCGCGACGACGAGGATGAGAACGACGACCAGAAATAGCACCGTCCACCTGCGGTTTTCCACAGGCTTGGGACGGTTTCGCAGCCGCGATCGTGACCGATGATCGGCCTTGCGGACTGCCTGTCGCTTCCGACTGAAATCAATGTCCAGAACTTGTTCCATCCGGGCACTGTCGGACGGAACAGGTTCTGGCGTTTTGCCTGTACGCATCCGGTGAAGACCGCAGGTATTAAGCGCACCGAGTGAAGATAGCGGCTCGGGCGTCGTCAGCTCGCGTCATGGATCATGTGGTTCTGGTAAAGGTAAGAGATTATCCTGCTAAATTCTTCGATCCCATTTTGAGGATCCATGAAGTAATCACCATGCCGCCAAAGAGCCTGATCGAGGAATTCTGGAGCGGGGACAGCTTCGATGTGAGCGAGTGCTCCTATCGCCCAATTCTGGTTATAAACTCGACCATTTAGAGGTAGGTAGGCATTGAGGTATGATCTTAAAAGGCCGGCACAATGCTCGCCTCCGACTAAGCCCAACGCTACGCAGTATCCTTGCCCGGAGTAAACCATCTCGCTTGCGAGGAGCAGCTTGCCGATCAAGTTGACGAAGCGAGTACGTTTGCTGAGACCTATAAACCAAGCAGCACAGAGGCGACCCCGCCACTCGCGCTCGATCAAAAGTCTTTCGATTTGTTCGTCCGAAATGGTGTTCGCGGCATTTACGATCGCTTGTCTGATGCCGCTGCCATCAGCCCGATCGGGGCGTCTGAAATTTGCATGCAGGAGACTAAGGTAAAAGGGGCGCACAAACGTGTTGCGCAGTGCCACGTGATCGGAAGGCGCCGTAGGGGTCATGCTACAAGCTTGGTCTGATTTACGAACGGCCGCCAGTTCCAGGGCAGCAGTTCGTCAAGCTTCAATTCCGGGTAATCGTTAATCCGGGCGAGGACGTCGGCGAGCCAGGCCTGCGGGTCGATATCGTTCATCTTGGCGCTGACGATCATGCTGTAGAGAACGGCAGCGCGCTGTCCGCCGCGATCGGAACCGCAGAACAGCCAGGACTTTCTGCCGAGAGCGATGCCGCGCAGGGCTCGCTCGGCTGCATTGTTGGATAGGCAGATCCGCCCATCGTCGAGGAACCGGGTGAAGGATGACCAGCGCGCAGTATGTAGTTGAACGCCTTGATCAGGTCGTGCCCGCGCGAGAGCTTGTCGCGCGTCTCGATCATCCAGCTCTCGAGCTCGGTGACCAGCGGCAGGCTCCGCTCCTGGCGCACGGCGTGGCATTGGCCTGGCGACAGGCCGTTGATCTCGCGTTCGACATCGAACAGGGCATCGATGCGCTTCACGGCTTCAACCGCTAGCGGATAGACTAGGTTGGGCTTCTCGCCGCGCGCCTTCTTGCGCGCCGCCGCTTCGATATCGGCCAGCTCGAACACTTTGCGCCGGCTGTGGGCCCAGCAGCTGGCTTCCAGAACAGGCGCCGGCTGACGGCCCGTCGCATAGAGATCGCCATAACCGCCATAGGCATCGGCCTGCAGAATGCCGCTCCAGCCGGCGAGATGCGCCGCGGGATGTTCGCCTCGACGATCACGGGAATAGTAGAACACCACCGCCGGCGGATCGGCGCCGCCGAACGGTCGGTCATCGCGCACATAGGTCCATAATCGGCCGGTATCGGTCTTGCCCTTGGCCAGGACCGGAACCGTCGTGTCGTCGCCGTGCAGACGTGAAGCGGCCAGCACATGGGCTTCGAGCCGCTTGAACAGCGGCATCAGCGCCGCGGCGCCGGCGCCGACCTGGTCGGCGAGCGTCGACAGGCTGAGCGGCACGCCTTCGCGGGCATAGCGTTCAGCCTGGCGGTTGAGCGGATGATGCTGGCCGAACTTCTCGAACAGGATCATCGCCAGCAGGCCAGGACCGGCCCAGCCGCGCGGGGTGGCGTGGAAGGGCGCCGGAGCCTGGCTGATCGTCTCGCAGTCGCGGCAGGTGAACTTCTCCCGCACGTGCTGGATCACCTTCCATTGCCGCGGCACCACCTCCAGCGTCTCGGTGATATCCTCACCAAGCTTGCGCAGCCGATGACCGCCACAGCAGTGGCAAGCGCTCGGCGCCGGCTCGACCACGCGTTCGCGTGGCAGATGCTCGGGAAATGGCTGGCGCGCTGGTCGTTTGCGCACATAAGGCGCCACCTCGGTGGTCCGGGCCGCGGCCTGTTCGGCGGCGATCTCGTCTTCCGTCGCCGTGCTCTCGAGTTCCTCGAAGGTGAGCTCCATCTGGTCGTGCAGACGGGCTGAGCGTTCAGAACTCTGACCATGCAGCGCCCGCTGCAGCTTCCGGATCGTCAGATCCTGATGTGCGATCAGCGCCGCATCACCCGATGCCTTGGCCCTGGCGACCGCCAGTTCGGCCTCCACCAGCGCAGCGCGCGCGGCCTCGTCTTCGGCTCTGGCCAACGCCGCTCTCAGCGCGCCGATATCGTCCGGAACAGCATCCTGGGCAGTGGCAACCATGCCCTGGAATGAATCATAAAACGCGTCCGCTGACTCGCGGAAAATGGCGCAAACTCAAAGAAAAACTCAGCCCGCGCGCTGGGGGCGGAACGTGTGGCGCGGGTTGCGCCAATCGATCCCGTCGAGCATGTACGCCAACTGAGAAGGCGATATGGAAACCGTGCCGTCCGCCGGCGACGGCCATAGAAACCGGCCCTTCTCGAGCCGTTTTGCATATAGCGACATGCCGAGCCCATCATGCCAGATAAGGAAGACATAAAGATCGCCGGCATGCGGATCCCGGCCCAACGTCTCCTGAACCTGCAGAGCGAGCCCTTGCATCCCGCGACGCATATCGGTCCGGCCGACCGCCAACCAGATCCGCACCTGGCTCGGAACCGGGATCATGAAACGCCCAGCGCCTTCACCATCGCCGCCGCCAGTGTCGGCGGCGTGGTCAGCGGAATCCGCAGCCGCACCTTGCCGGCGATCTCCAGCTCGATCACCGCTGGCGGCGCCGCCGGCACCGAAGCGGCGACAAGCTTATCGGGAACCACGACAACTTCGGCAAAGCCCGTCTCGCGGGCTCTCACCGTGCGGCGCCACTTATAGATCAGGCTGGTCGCGACATCGCACTGACGCGCCACCGCCGCCACCGTGGCTCCGGGCGCGAATGCCGCGGCCAGTATCCGGCACTGATCCTCTTCACTCCAACGACGCCGCCGCTCCGGCCCGGTCAATAATGTCACATGGCTCATGCTGTGCTGCTAGCTACGGTCGTAAGGACGATCTTAAGAGCGCAGCCTCGCTACCGTGCCGTGCTCGCGCAAGGCGGCCTTCGCCGGAGGCGTACTTTTGTCTGAGCATGATCTTTTCCGAAAACCGGATTCCACTTTCGGGATCATGCTTTTTGTCTGAGCATAATCTTTTTCCGAAAACCGGATTCCACTTTTCGGGATCATGCTTTTTGTCTGAGCATAATCTTTTTTCCGAAAACCGGATTCCACTTTTCGGGATCATGCTCTAAGCGCTGGACAGGCCGAATTCCCGTGCTATAACCCACGCGCTTTCAAGGGGTGCCGACGGCGCTTTCATGAACCCGGTGTGCAGATTGCCGCCCGCCGGAGCAGGCCCAGATAGCTCAGTTGGTAGAGCAGCGGACTGAAAATCCGCGTGTCGGTGGTTCGAATCCGCCTCTGGGCACCATCCTACCGCTTTGTTTCCATTGTCGTTTTCGGCTCCACTCATGGTGTCGATGTCCATCGGTTTGACGTTTTCTTTAGGCGGGTTTGACAGTTTTTGTTCGCCGCCTGTTCACTTCGGCGTCAAAATTGGTGACAACAGCGCTCATTTTCTGGCTCTTGTTGGCGCGCTTGGAATAGTGCCTCGCCATCTCGATTGTCTTCTGCCCGAGCATGTCGGCAATCGTCCGCTCGTCGTATCCCATTTCGGCAAGGATGGTCGCTACGGTGTGGCGGAGGCCTTTCAGCGTCAGCCCCAGCTGCACGGCGCCCGAGCGCTCGAGCTGCTGCCGAATCGGGCGCCAGGACGCGCGAAAGCCTGATGGAGTCCAGGGCTTGCCGTAGCTGTTGGCGCAGAGCGTGATGGCGGCATGCTTCGGCGCCAACGCCAGCTCGGCCACAACGGGCGCCGGCAGGGGAAACCACATCGGAACGCCTGTCTTGCCTCGCCTCGCGTCGATCATGCCCTCGGAAACGGCCGTAGGCGGGATTTTAAGCGCGTCCTGCGGATCGAGGCCGCAATACATCATCAGAGCGATCGGCACGCGCATATGCGCCGGCAGCGCGGCGGCGACGGCATCGCGCTCGCTATCAGACCATGGCCGATTCGCATCAGCCAATCCGCGCGGCCGACGGATGCCCTTAATCTTCATCGCCGGGTTGATTTTCAAATAGCCGCGCTCCACGCCCCACGCGAATGTCAGGGCGAGAACGGTCTTGACGTAGTTGCCAAATCGCCGGCCGTGCTTTGCTGCCGCCTTATCGCGGATCTTGACGACCAGCGGCGGCGTGAAGCGCTCCAGCATCGTGCCGGCTATCGGCTGTAGATAATCAAAGCAGCGCTGGTAATCGGCGCGCGTGCGCGCGGCTAGGTCGGTGAAAAACACACTGGCGCGATAGCGGGCGATGAGCTGGCCGAGTGTGCCGGGCTTCGGATCATCCGCCTTGTCGTTGAGCGCCACGATGCGCCCACACTCGGCAAGGAAGGTCAGGCCGCCGAGGGGAAACTTTGCAAGGTCGATCATGGTTCCGGTCTTGCGGTGCCGACAGCGCCACTTGTAGGGCGGCTTCCGGTCCTGCCAGATGGCGAAGCCCTTGGCGCGCACAATGGCCATCAGTCGAGCTTGCCGAGAATGTCGTCATCGGCGGCGACGTCGCCGCCTTTCAGTCCGTCGAGCCATGCATCGCAGTCGTGCATATCGTAGAGCTTGGCACCGCCCGGCATCACGATGGGCGGCACGGCAGCCGCAATGCGCTTGGCGGGAATACCGCAATATGCCGCCGCCTCGCGCTCTGAAAGCATACGGCGCGGTGCAACGCGCAGATTAAGTGTTGCGATTGTCATGTTCATCGCCTCGAGCGTCGAGCGCCTTCTGCAGCATGAAATTGATCTGACCGTTCATTGTCCGCATGTTGTCGCGCGCAACTTCCGCGATGCGGTTTCGCATTCCGTCGGGCATGCGAACAACGAACTTCTCCAGCAAATCCGAGGGCTGCTTCTGCTGTGCCACGGCTGGGGGCCTCCTTTGGGCAAATCATTCCGAGCCGCAACTATCATGGCGGAGCGCTATCATTGTCAACGATCGGGCAATGTTTTTTTACTAGCGGACCGCCACTAGACCAAATAGGCTTGGCAAATGGCAGCGAAAATCTCCCCTTCCGATCTCGTCGACAAATTCGTGTTGCGCATGCCAGACGGCATGCGGGAGCGCATTGCGATCGAGGCTCACCGAAACGGGCGATCAATGAATGCCGAGATCATAGAGGTTTTGGACCGCGAGTTTCCTGTGGCGCCTTCGCTCGAAGAGATTTTCGAACAGGTCGATTTCCTGATCAACATGTACAAAAAAGATGCCGATGATCTGATCCGGCGCGACATGCTGTCGATGCTCTCAGTCATCAAGATAAAGTTCGACGAGCTGCGCAAGAACAGGTCTGAGAAAAAAGAATAAGACGAGGGGATTTCCCCGCTCCCCTTCTTGTGTCCAACGGCTCAACCGCACAACTATCGCGAAACGGGCGACCGAAAGGGCCGCCCGGGAACAATCAAGACTTATCGCGCGACGTGTGCTCACGCTGAGCGATCATAAGGCAGTCGTCGTCATCGCCTCTATGTCCGCGACGAGGCTTTTGAGGATCGTTATCTCGCTTTCCTCGTCATCGGTGTTCCACCGCTTTCTAACCCTCACCTTGACAAGCAGACCCGCCAAACTCCTTGCTCGAGCCTCCATGACGCGATCGAACGCGCGGGCCGTCGCTGCCGCCTTTTTGGCTTCTTTCTCTTCCGCCTTGCGAACAAGTGACATGAGACGATCAAGCTCCTCCTCCAGTTCCGCCGTCCTGGCGGTGGCCTCCTTCCGTCGATCGTCCGCGGCGTTGAACTTTGCCTCGAGCCGCAAGAGCTTTGCGTCGGTTTTGCCCATCACACCGCCTCACCTGCGAGGTGCCTGATATCGGTGGCAATCGACATCAATGCATCGTTTTTGTCAGCCGAGTTGCAACCCATCCTGTCGGCCGCTCGGAGCTTGACCAGGATCCCGTCCAACGTGTGGGCCTGGGTTGCCAAGATGCGTTCGCCGACCTGGTAAAACTCGGCGGATCGCGTGCTGTAGGCAGCTTCTGCGGCATCAACGCCGGCCTGGTGATTGATCTGAGCCACTTTGTCGACGAAGGCATCCTGCAAAGCCCTGTGCGCGGCCCGCTGCTCTTCACGCGCCCTGTGAAAATCGCGCAAAGGCGCCGGCTGTTTTTCCGGAAACGCAAGGTCGCGCACAAGCATGCCGCCCGTCATCTCATGAAGATCGTCCGGCATGCGCCGTTCCTTCCATGCCGCAGGCTCCGGGGGATAGAGCTTATCGGCCTTCCTGCTCACTCGACAGCAGGCGTTGTTAGCCCGATTCATTTGGGCCTCAGCTTCGGCCATTTCCTGATCGAGCCAGAACAGATCGGCGTCGGGATGCTCGGCGGCAGGCGCGGCCGGAATAGCCGCTACCAACGCAGCGGCGACGGCTGACGATGCTGCCAGGCTATGAAGGACCTGGCGGCGGTTGATTGACGGCAAGCCTTCGGCGGCTGCCGCAACGAGTGCGTTCGGCATTGCATTTGCTCCTAGGTTCGCATTGTGCGATAACCCATTTCATGTAATGTTACCGGTTTAAAGTCAACCTATTTTATGTAAGGTTTCCCAAAACATGTCACTTACCCCGGCGCAATGCCGCGCGGCGAGAGGTCTAGTAGACTGGTCGCAAGCGCAGCTCGCGGATGCTGCGAAGGTCGCAACTAAAACCCTTGCGGATTTCGAGCGTGGGAAACGCACCCCCTACGATCGCACGTTGGAGGATGTCAGAGCAGCCCTCGAGGCGGCCGGCGTGATCTTCGTCGACGAGAACGGCGAAGGGCCAGGCGTGCGACTGAGGAAAGCGCGATGACTAATTTGCCGCAATGGGCCCAAATTCTTCAGGCGCTGCTAACTCCAGTGATCGCTCTAGCAGTAGGTTTCATTGCGTATCGGCAATGGCGCACCGCTCACAGCCGATTGGTGCTCGACCTTTTTGAAAAGCGCCTCGCTGTCTACGAGCAGACGAGGAAGGCAATATCATTCGTCAATACCCATGGGAGGACGAGCCGCGAGGCCGAAATCGATCTCCTTGAAGCCATGAATTCTGCTGAGTTCCTATTCGGCCAAGACGTTCGCGACTATCTCGATAAGATGTGGGAGCGGTTCGTCAGGCTGGGCGCGGCATGCGCGATGATTGAAGGGACCGAAGGCGAGGAGCGGAGAAAGCAGCTAGAGTTGAAATCGCGTCTTTCGATGGAGTTCACCCAGTTCTACTATGAGGGATCGGACATTTTTTCCCCATACATGAGAATGGAACACCGGCTTAGAAAAGCGGTGAAAAACCCCAGGCAGAGGCCGGGCGCGGCAAAGGCAAAATAACAACCAGTGCGCCAACCGGTCACCGCAGGCGAACGTATTTTTCTTCAACTCACGTGATCTAGCCGGCGTCAGCGAAACCGGCTAAGTAGAAGATGGGTTTGGGGAGGCTGTACCATGACGCTTGAGCACGTCGTCTCAAGATCTCGAATGATTCTGCGCAAAATTGTGGGGACTTCGCGGGCTGATCGAGAAGCCGACCTTCTTGATACGCTAAGAAAAGCTGCGTCGCCAAAGATATTGCTGCTGGGCGATAGCTTGATCGACGCATCTCGTGCAGGTGTCGGTGATCCTCGTGTTGCGAGGGGAGCCTATGGGGGATCACGCATCGCCGACCTACTGGCCACGATCAGCCGAATCAAAGGAGCTTTTTTGTGGAACAAGGTGGCTGGTGCGGTCGTCGCCGTCGGCGTCAACGACGCTCAGACTGCCGAAGGCGAGGACCTCGAAGGCCGGCAGCGTTACTTCCGATCGGCACTGGACGCGCTGGCCCGTTCCTTGGGCGAAAAGCCATTGGTGTTGCTGACTATCACCGAAATTGCTTCAGCGGGCGCCTTGGTTCCTCGCTTCAATCGAGCCCTGATCGCCTTGCAAAATAGGGAAATACAGAGTGCAACCAATGCGCACGTCTTCGACATTGCCGCGCAATTTGAAGCAGCTGTGTCCAAATCCGGCCTCGCCTATGACGAGGGTTTCACCGACGGCGTGCACATCTCGCCTGTCGGGTATTCTTATTGGGATCCGCTAGTGAGCGAGGCAATCCGGGCGGCGGCCGATCAGGCTGCGAAGCGGGCGAAGTTTTCGGCGTAATCCTGTGCGATCACGTCGGCGGCAGTCCGTCCGGAGATGGTCAGATCTTCGCCATAGGTCCGGTGCATCACCAGTCCGGGACAGGCGTATTGATTGGCCGAGCCGCCGTTCCCCCAATTGAGCGGTGTGCTGTTGGCGGCAAGATCGGGAGTACCCAGCGCAACACTGTTCACCTGGGCGCCGTTCTTGAAATAGACCAGGTTGGTTCCGACCTTGGCGATTGCCACCTGCTCTAGCCCGGTCGGCGCGCCGACAGCCGCGACCCCGGCGGGGCTGCCACTTACGAAGGCATCCATCCTGCCAAACAGGTAGTTGGCCGCATAGCGATGCGCCATCCAAGGGCCGACGCCGGAGTAGGAGGCGCTGGTGTGCTTGGTGATCAGGAAGCCGACATGCCCAGTCGGATCGACTGTGGGGTATGTGACGATGGTCGTGATCAGGAAATCGTGCGCCAGGTTGGTCTGAAAATATTGCGTTCCAGTGCCGAGCTGGACACGGCCGAGCCCGACCGAGGCCTTGAGCTTGAAGCCTTTTGCGGCGGCATCAAAGACGATATCGCCGGCGACCGGCACTTTAAGCAACGCATTCGGCGCTCCGGCGACCAGGTTCCTGACGGCAGCATCATTGGCGACAATATCACTCGCCGGGTCCCAGCTGCCGAGGCGCAGAGCGTCGACAAGCCAGAGCGAACCCACGTTGAGCAGGCCATCCGCCTTTGCGATTGGGTTGTTCAGCCCTGCCGCCATAGCGGCCGGCGAGACGATGGAAAGCGTGCGTGCCATTTCAGTTCCTCGCGATCATGCGACGCCCTTGCGGCTCGCTGTGAAGTCAGCATTGGGATCTTCGACGATTGGGGTCAGGACGTAGACAACCCCTTCAATCTCGACAGTTTCCACCTCGTTCGGGTCGAAAGCGGCGGCGTGGTGGACATCGTGATCCTCGATCACTTGCCGTTCCGGAAACCAGATTTTCGCGCGCATGTCAGAACCCTAGCGACGTGAGGAATGCTTTGATGATGGTCCACACCGTTGTTGAACCGGCCGATGTGGGGTGCGTGCCGTCGACCAGCGTCGTGTTGTCGACGATGTCGTAGGTTGTCCCCAGCACGGTGAATTGCGAGCTGTGCCCTCCTGCGACCAGCGACGCATGAAGATCGCAGAAATTTTGCGGCCACTGCGCCTTACGCATTGCATTCAGGGCGATTGTCGCATCAAGCAACTGTTTTGCCACCGCGTCGGAAGCGGAGGTTCCTATGCCTGGCGCCATCGCTGCCGTAAGCCGCGCCTGCCCCATATAGTCGCCGAGGATAATGAAGCGCTTCAGCAATGGCTGGATGCGGGCAAAATCGGCCACCTCGCGGTTAAAGATATCGGCGAGGGTGTAGCCAGCCGCGAGTGCTTGCGTGATCGAGTTGTAATTGGGATAGAGGATCGCTGTCGAATTCAGCAGCGAGAACAGAGACGGCGCACTGCTGGCGTCGGTTGATCCCTCTACCTTGCCTGATGTGATATGCACTGTCGCGGGATTTGGCACGTTCACAGCGACACCGGCCGTGTCACGCACGAACGCCAGCGCGCCAGAGCTATAGGTCAGCGTCCCCGGAATGACCTCGCCGCCAGCGCCGATGATCGTCGCCCGGAACGCCCCCAGGGTGAAGTTCCAATGAAACCAGATATTGGGCGCAAATGCCGAAACGACGACGCTGCCGGCTGCCGGGATCTGATTGCCGGCAACGACGCAAGTCAGCGGAATGGCATCCATGCGGGCAGCCACATGATCATCGTTCTGGCCGCCGACGCCCTGTGAGACGATTGGCCGATCGGCCTTGCCCACCCAATAATTGATCGTCGAAAGCGAGTTACCCCATGGGGCGAGCGTCGCATCGGATTTCAGCGGCACCTCGGCACCACCGCCAACTGGTTGAAAGAACTCGCTGGCCGGCGTGGTGCGGCTGGACTTGTAGACCACCTTGCTGCCATCTGCCGACAGATGCGGCGCAACGTTGGCGCCCAAGGTCGTTACCTGGGCCCGCACTCCCGATGACTTGTCGTAGCGGACGATCTGATTGACGCCGGCCACACTCTCGACAGCAAAATAATAGCCGGTACCGTCGGCCGGACCGCCGGCGAGCAGCCCGTCGATGCTGTCGGCCTCGAGCTTCGGCACGTACCAGCCGCCAGTATCCTTCATTGCCGCGGCGAAAACCTGGTTGTTGGCGTCGCGCAGGACGATCGACGCTGCCCGACCCTTAATCACCAACTCGGCGGTCTCTGCGGTCAGCCCCGTGACGGCGGCCGCCGTCAGACCGGTCACCGGGTCGTAGGTCAGCGTGATGTCGCTGCTGATGAGTCCGAGGCGGCCGCGCAGGATTGCATCGTCCTGGCGCCACCCAGCGTAGATTTTGCCATCTTTGTCCTTCAGCGCGATACCGAGCAAACCGCCGAATGCGATCCACTCGCGAACGATGTCGAAAACCGCGTCGAGTGCCGCCTTGCTCGGATAGCTGGCGATCAAGGTCGCAGCGCCGGCGACGTTCTTGTAGGACAAGGCATATGTGTTGACGCCATCGCCCTTCACGATGAAGAACTGGCCGTTGACGGTCGCGGCGATGCCTGCGGCGGTAGTATCGTAGGTCACTCCACCAACTGCGGCCGCAGCCTGTGTCGCAAACAGTCCGGCGGCTGCCGCATCCGCTCCCGTCGCCAGACGATCGTCTGCAGTCTGACCCGCGTCGACGCCAGTCGCCGCCCTATCGAGCCCTGTGGCAATGCGATCGGCCGCCGTCTGGCCGGCATCGGCGGCGGTCGCGGCGCGATCGAGACCGGTCTGCGCGCGGTCGGCGGCAGTGGCGATGCGATCGGCCGCGGTTTGGCCGGCATCAGCGCCGGTCGCCGCGCGATCGAGACCGGTCTGCGCGCGGTCGGCGGCAGTGGCGATGCGATCGGCCGCGGTCTGGCCGGCATCCTGCGCAGCCGATTCGGCGGCCGCCTGCGCCAGCGTCACGCCGGTCTCGAGGTCGCCGAACTCGACGGCGATGGTTTGCGCCTGCTCGGCCGCCTGGCGCGCTTGGTCGACCTGTGCGGCACCCTGCGCCAGCAGCGTGCCCCAGAAATTTTCGCCGGTCGCGGCCCAGACGCCTGCCGTCTTCAGCCACTCGTCGCCATTGCTGCGGATGATGGCGCGGTCGCGGTCGCGGCCGAAATCGGCGGTCAGCTCCGAGGCATCATCGACGGGCAGGAAGGACTGCCCGGCCGGGCCAGGCA
Organism: Mesorhizobium sp. M0174; assembly: GCF_040322275.1. Taxonomy (NCBI): domain Bacteria; kingdom Pseudomonadati; phylum Pseudomonadota; class Alphaproteobacteria; order Hyphomicrobiales; family Phyllobacteriaceae; genus Mesorhizobium; species Mesorhizobium sp. M0174. Next base: position 14,681 of record NZ_JAMYTB010000012.1, on the reverse strand, counting down.
CGATGACGACATTGGGGATTTCGAGAATGGCCGCATAGCTTGGCATTGCCTGTCACCCCTATCCAGAACCTGTTTTTCCGAGAACTTTTTGGTCAGGCGGCGCTGTCGGATGATGTCATTCCGAGCTCGCCATCCGGCGCCAACAGAATGGCCGGGCTTGCGTCGATGCGACGAGGCATGTCGGCACTCAAAGCACGTTCCATTTCCCGGCAGGCGACTTCTTCGGCAATCTCTGCCGACAAAATCTCAGCATCCATTTTAGCCAGGCGCGCCGAACGCGTTTCAGCCGTGATGCCATCCGTCGGCAACGCCGCAAGCATGGCTGCTTTCAAGCGCGGCGCATCCAGCGCGGCGAACACTCCAAAAGCGTTCTGCTGAAGCGCCGTGTTGAACGCCCCGGCGACAGGCAGATAATAGCCTTCACCACGGAGAAGGACCGGCATAAAGAGCGGCCGCGTTTGAATTGCGGCCTCAATCGCTCGATCAATTTCCCTTTCGCTCGTACCGAGGTCGTTCGGCGCGATCTCCACTAGGTGACGCTCAGCCTGAAGATCGGCAATTCGATCGCGGATCGTGTCAAGATCAGAGCGCGCGCTGCGGAAGGTGCGCTCCAGCAATGCCGCAGTGTTTTTGATGACGTTTTTCATGCGATCGCCCCAGCCAAGAAGAACATCGATTTGCGCGGTTCCGCGTACTCCTGGCACCGATCGGCGATCGCTCCGAGATGCACCCATTTGTCGTTCAACAGGTCTTTCGCGGCTTTGAGACGTACAATCTCGGCCTCGAGCTTTGCGATTTCTTCCCGATGCTTGGCGAAATCATCGTTCGAAAGACGATACCTCTCGGAATCACGTTGGGCTTTTGCCCTGACAGCGGCCAGTTTGTCGCGCACAGCCCGTTCGTCCTCGCCTGCCGACAAGCAGGCGGCGTTCGCCCCTTCGGCGGCAGCGATGCGGGCAGACAGCCTTTGCTGATCAACTGAAAATTTGCGCATTCGGAAAATACCTCCCTTTTTGGGGCGAGGCCTCCCCGGTTCGTCAGCAACAGGGGAGGCCTCTTGTTCACCATCAGCCATGACGGTGCCTGAGGGAGAACGCCTGGAACAAGTGCGCCAGATGGATCGTCGCGGCAGCAATGTTTTAAAAATTTTTAATCCCGATGACCGTCCTGCGAGGCGTCCAGGTCGGCCCAGATCGTGTTCCATGATTTTGGGCTGATCCGGGCTCGAGCAAGGCGCGCGAAATATGCAGCCTTTGTCCCAGGAAGAGGATCTTCAGCGGCAAGGTCGCCAGCCATATGCCAGTCAGCCGCGATGAGCTTAGCGGCCACTGTGATGGCCTTGCCGGGATAAAACACGTTCCAGACGCGACGGAGAATATTTCTTCGTAGAGCCCGCGCGTCAGGAATAATCCGGTCGGCGTCGTCGTCGACGAGCTGCCGCAGGATCAAGAGGCCGGCCAACACGTCTTCGGTCTCGGGAAAATTGCCGGCCGCGATCTGGTCGGCGATACGTCGAAACCGACACGCAGTCTCGATGACATCTTTGTCGAGCGGCGCACCCATTTCGCTCAAGCCTTGACGTTGAGGAGAGGCTTACCCCCTGCCCCCCACAGGTCTCCAAGCCCCGCCCACAAACTATCGCCTCTAAACATCGACAAGACAGGGCTCCAAGGCAGCGCCAAGCGCATAAACGACTGTGCCGTCCATCTCGCCCACAATGCCGCCCTGCGCCTTCACGGCAGCCACGCCTGCGGCGCTGAGCGCGCCAGTCGCCAGGTCGAGCGTTTCCCCGCACCGGACGCAAGCGCTGCGCCATTCGCCCTTGTCGCGATGCCACGGGCCCATGGTGTGGCCTCGCGCGGTCCCCAGTCGCCCCGCAGCAGCTTGCGCCGTGCCGATGCTCAATGTCGGCAGCAATGGCGCGACCCGAGCGTGAAACGTCGGCAATGTTTCACGGGAAGAGCACTGAAACGGCGCCGAGGCGGCGCCTCCAGCTAATGAGACCGCTCTCTTACGCATCGACCCCCGAGCCCCCGCCCGCTATGTGCGCTGCGATCTCCTTCCAGAGGTCGGCGATGCGTGAACCTGCCTCGACGATCACCGCGCCACGAAACAGGCGATCCTCTCGATCGTCGATTGCGGCCATGGCGCACGCCATCCGGATCATGTCCGCCTGCTCCTCGGCGATGAGGCGAACGCGTTCCGTGAAATAGTCGACATCGACCGCCATCACCTCGGCCCCATCAAACGGCCAGCACTCGAGCGTCCAGTATCCGCGCGCACGGCAGGCGTCGGCGCCCTTGCCGTCGCGTTGAACGCTGCACCGGCCTCGGTGCCGAGCTGCTTGCCTATGCCGGCGACCATCGCTGCAAATATCCCTCCGGCCTGTTTGGCGCCGTCGGTGATCGATTGGCCGGCCTGCTGGCCGCCACTGGCGATCTTATCCTCGATCTCGGCGCCAACGGGGGCAAACCAGTCGCCAGATGGCTGCGACCCGCCGCCCCCACCTGGTGGAAGCGACCAGGCGCTATCCGGCCGGTACGAGGATCCTCGGCCGTGCTGGGCTGGGTAGAGGTTGCTGCGCACCACAGGACCGAGCGGCGTCGGCGCGCCATAGGGCAGCGGAATGGGCACGCCATTGGCGTCAGTGCCGGCGCTGAAGCTCGGATCACGCGGCAAGCCGCCGCGCCGCGAATCTCCATATTGCTTATATGCGGCGGCCGCGCGAAGCTCTTCATCGGAGCGATAGCCGCCGCGCCGGGCCATCATGTCCTTGTCCTCGTCGCCGTGCGTGATGCCCCAGGCCGTGCGGGCGGCAAACCCGTGAACGCCGCTTTTTTCGAGACCGGCATTGACCGAGTTGGCATAGCCGAGTGTGTCGACGATGTATTTCAGCCCGTCGACGACGCCGAGCGATGCGGCGAAATCGCCGGCCTGAATCTGCAGCTCGCTAAGCGTTTCCTTGATCCGGTCAAGACCGGCTTGCGTGTTCTTCAGCAGCTGCGCGTTGTTGCGATCGAGGACGCCAGGCGCATTCGCCGCGATCTCCTTTTGGGCGGCGACGATCTCGTCATATTTGGTGAGGATCACGGTTGCGGCCTGGCGGGCTTCCTTGTCGCCGAAAATCTGGCCAAGCCGGTCCGCCTTGCCGCCGGTGGCCTCCATCAAAATATCATGCGTCACCTTGAGCATGTCCTCGCCATTTTCGCGAGCGGCCGACATGCGCTTCAGAAAGCTTCCGCTGATTTTTGAGAGCCGCTTCTCGACGTCCGGACTGGAAAGCTTTTCGAGGAAATCGCCGACCGACGTCGCGGCCTCGCCGACAGTGCCGGTATAGTTCGCCATCACCTCGAGGAATCCGACCATGCGCTGCGCGCCCTCGATCCCCTGAAACCCCTGCTTGGCCGCCGACGGCAGCAGTGAAGGAAGGAAGCGCGCCATGTCGGGCGCTTCGAATTTGCCGGCCGAACTGCCGGCGGCGATGATCGAGAAGAACTTCTCGGCGTCCTTGGTGGTCAAACCGAGCGACAGGCGCGCCGTGTTCCAGCTGTTCACGACATCCTCGCCCGATGCCCCGAGCGCCTGTTGCGACTTGGTGAGCAGGTCCAGATCGTTGCGTATGTCCGTCAGGCTGGCGCCGGCGGCCGCATAGGCGCCAACCGTTTCCATGACCTGGTCAGACTGCAGGGCGTAGGCTTTGGCATAGTGGTTCACGTCCTGATACAGGCCCTGCATGTCGTCGCGCGACGCGCCAAGCGTCAGGCCGATGCGCGTGAGCTGGCGCTCGACAGAGGCAAATTCCTTGATCGATTGCGTGAGGGCGTACCCCGCGACGGCAGGTCCAATAAAGCGCCCGATCGGCATGGCCGACATCGTGCGATTGAGCAGGCCTTGCGTCCTGTTGAACGCGATCGACTTCTGATTGACCTGGTTCAGCTTGGCGCCCATCTTATCGAAGGCGCCCATCGGGCCCAGCTTGGCGGAAAGCCGCATCACGGCTTCGACAGTACGGTTGCTCATTTTTGGCTCCTACGATTGTAGTATTCGACGGCTCGTGCGAACCAGGCGAGGATCTCCGACATCGGCATGCAGGCGACATCCCCCGCTCGCATACCAAACCGGAAGATCAGCTCGTCGGCGCGGGTTCCGACTTCGAGGCAGGCGAGGCGGTGGCTGGCTCGCCATACGTAAAAAAATCGAGCACAGCGACCCGAACCGCCCTGGCGTCTTTGATGCCGAGCTCGCCGAGCATGTCGAAGCCGGGCTCGACGACGCAACGGCGGACATAGGCGGCGACCGTTTCGACGTTCTCAATGACGACGTTGTTGCCCGCAGCGCGCTGCAGCTCGTAGGGCTCGCCCAGCTGCATGAGATCGTTGAACCGCGGCTCGCGCACCTTCACTGTTTCAAAAACAGCGCCATGCGCCTCATAGCGGCGGGACAGGGTGACGGTCTTCTCAGTCATCATTTCGCATTCTCCTTCAGGTTGCATGATCTGTGCTGCACGCGTGGGAACGCGTGTTTGCGTGTACCGCTTGCGAAGTCGCTTACTAGAAAAATCCCGGGCTCCCCCGGGCCCGTATGGGGCGGAAACGCTGATACGGTCCCTACACCGGGGGTGGGGGTCGGTCGGGCAGCAGCCTGATGTTTTGGGAAGGTGCCGACTAACCGCCGGACCTGCTTGGTTTTGAAACCGGTGGCAGATGAAACTTCATCGATGCTCCAGCCTCGCTCTAACAGTAGCCGGCAAGCCTCCGCCTGCAGGTCGAACGGCAACAGGCGAATTCGCTCCGGTTGCTCTTCAAAGAATGGCAAGCGGAGCCAAAGCAGCTGTCGAAGCTTCCGCGTCCCGATCTGTCTAGTATTAAGCTTGTCCATTCCCTACACCACTTAGCGATAGTTTAGCGATAGTTTAGCGATAGTTTTATTGTTATATATCAATAGGTTCGATAGTCGCGATACTTTTTAGTCGCTATAGATTTGAGAAAATAAATCCCGCACCCTGTTTTCTCTACGTATAGACCCGGAAAAACTGTCGCATACTGTCGCAACCATTTGATTTTATTGTCCTTTCGTCGCTGCATGAACTGTCGCGAAGTGTCGCAAACTGCCGCAAGTGTCGCGGCGAAAAAGCTAATGAAAACAACGAAAGCGCTAGTCTTCGGCCGCGCGCCAACCCAAAACGGGGGTGCGGGGTTTTGGTCATTTGAACCTCGCCTCATAGGTAACGGTGCGGCCCGCCACACGTCGAATGCCTGTCTGCTGCATCAGCAAGCCAAATCGTGTGAGGGATAGCTGGGGCGCACATGCCTCGACGGCCCAATTGCTGTAGGCTCTGTATAGCTGCCGCGCGGCAATGCCGACCCGACTATCGGCCACCAGGCGCGCGTCGACGAATGCGGCGACATGCTGCAGCAACCTTAAATCCGGGCTTCCGGGGGCGGCCCTGCCGGCGACCAGCGGGAGGCCCAGCTCATGCCAAAGCTGTTTGGCTGCCTTCTGTCCGAACACGCGACATGCAGCGTCGACGACGCTCGCTTTGGCGGCTAGGAGTTGCCAATTTTCCGGTACATTTGGGAACGTCGCCGGGTTTGACAAATCGGCGCTAAGTGATTGATCTTCGATCGTGGGTTTGACGATTGTTTCGCCGCAAGCCTTTGATATAGGCCGCTCAACGTTTGACTGAAAATCCGCGTGTCGGTGGTTCGAATCCGCCTCTGGGCACCATCCACCTCCGGTCCATTCTGGACACATAGGTTACGGTTTATACCGGAGACATGGGTGACAACCTCGTGCCGAACGGGTTGTCGATGGTCTGCAACGTTCTCTGTTCCAGGTCGATATATCCCAGATCATAGTCCACGAAACTGACCAGCCAGATATGGTCCTCGCCCTGTTTGATGCCGACGGTCTGGTCAGCGAAGACCTGCTGAGGTTGATCTTTTTGTCCAAAAACCTCATCCGACTTTTTCGGCTGGCATCCAGAAGGCCCGCTTCTGCACTCAGCTCGACCGACAGGGAAACCTTTGCCGAAGTTGACTGTTGTAGCTCCAAGACAGAGGAGAAGGTTGAATGGCTTCCGTCCGATACATCGTTGCGGACGTCGATGAGGCGGTCGCATTCTATCGAGACTATCTCGATTTCAAGATCGAAATGCACAATCCGGGCAAGTTCGCCGCGCTGCTGCGTGACGACTTGACGCTGTATCTCAGCGCCCCAGGTGCGGGGAGCGGTGGTCAGGCGGGCGGCGATCCGAAGCCGGGCGGGTGGAACCGATTTATGATCGTTACGAAGGGACTCGATGTGCTCATTGAGCGGTTGCGCCGGGCTGATGCAAGATTCCGCGGCGACATCAGCGACGGCGGTGCCGGTCGCGCCATCTTGCTCGAAGATCCATCGGGCAACGTCATCGAGCTATTCGAGTTCAAGAAGGACTGAGCTTGAACAAATAGCCGGTGGTTGAGGGAATACGAATTCCCGCGATCAATGTGGATTGCCGCGCGTTTGCGAGTTGTTACGCCATAGTTCGACTCAGAACCACGCAGAGGAGCGCGAGCCCAAGCACGACCGTTGTCACGACGTTGACCCTTTCGGCTTTGGCGATTGCTGTCGCCACGTCGCTGCCTTGGTCTCCTGTTGCAGAGCCCCGGATGGTCCCGACCAGGTGGACCCACTTCCTCTCGGCGATCCGATTGGCCGATGCACCGAGAAACAGCGCCAGTGTTGCCAAGCCTACGCTCAGCGTTGTCCACACGCCGCGGGCACCGGCCACGTACATCCACATGCCGGTCGCAACCGTCAGAAAGGCCAAGACGGCATAGAAGGGGCCGGTGCCGTAGCGTCGCGCGAGCGTCTGCAGGAATCCGACGCCGGACGGCCCCGCTTGAACGACGGCGGGGGCTATGACCACCACATAAAACACGGCTGCGCCGAACCAAGTCCCGAGCAAGGCAACAAAGATCGGAATCAGTGGGTTGGTCGGTTCCATGATGATATCTCCTTTGTCTCACCCCAGGCCGTTGAAAGGGAGTTGTCACATCGGATGAGCCTCCTCCGTCATCACTGTGACGGACAGCGATGGGAAAATGTGACAGATGGAACCGGATGAATGGCTGGCAGAGCGCTTCGAAGCTGACCGCACGCGTCTGCGGAAGGTTGCATACCGCCTGCTCGGTTCATCGACAGAGGCCGACGATGCAGTGCAAGAAGCGTGGCTGCGCCTCAGCCGCTCAGATGCCCGGAGCGTCGACAATCTTACCGCTTGGCTCACTACTGTCGTTGCGCGCGTCTGCCTCGACATGCTGCGGGCGCGCAAATCACGCGCGGAGACTCTGCAGGCGCTCTCCGCGTGGGGCGCGGATTCGGGAGACGCCGCGGACCTCGACAAGGAATTAGCGATTGCCGATTCGGTCGGCCTTGCGTTGAGTGTCGTACTCGAAAAGCTTGCTCCTGCCGAACGTGTCGCCTTCGTGCTGCACGACGTCTTTGATGTGCCCTTCGAAGAGATTGCCCCTATCGTCGGCCGCACCCCGGTCATGGCGCGGCAACTGGCAAGCCGAGCTCGTCGTCGCATACGGGGTCAGCCCACTGTTTCCGCTGCTGAATTGAACGGGCGGCGGCGGCTTGTGGATGAGTTTCTTAACGCAGTTCGTTCCGGCAACATTGATGCGATCGTGGCCCTCCTCGACCCGGACGTCGTTATCCGTGTTGATTCGTCTGCGGCTCCTGACGGAAGAGCGGTGGAAGCACATGGGTCCACAACAGTTGCGAGGGGGGCTCTTGCCTTCGCGGCACGTACGCAATTCGCGACGCCAATGCTTCTGAACGGGGCGCCAGGGATTGTTGTGGCGCCGACCGGACGTGCGCGATATGCACTGACGATAGACGCGGCAGGGGAGAAAATCCGAGCCATTGAAGTGATCGGCGATCCCGCTCGCCTGAGTCAGATCGATTTTGCCACGCTCAATTCACCAGATTAGCCCAAGTCGCGACTTATGATTTGTCGCTACATCCAGCTGCCTGCCGTTGTCGATGGCGTGCGAGAATTATCTGGACCATGGCGCCAGCGACGCCGGTCAAATGTCGATGAAAACGTCTTCGGCATCTCGGATCCCGCTCTGGCCACAACCTACAGACCGAGGGCGCAGCCGTCCTTGCGCGGTTCAGAACCGCCCAGCAGGGTCCCGTTTGCCCAATCGATGCGAATGGCCTGCGCACCGCCGATCGGGTCCGTGGCGGGAATGATTTCGAAACCGCGTCGGCTAAGTTCAGCTAGGGTTTCGCCAGCAAGCCCGTGTTCGGCCTGGACCTTCATCGTGCCGCTGACGGGGGCGATCCGCGGAAGATCGATCGCCTCCTGCAGATCCATCCCGAAGTCGAGCACTTTCGTCAGCAGGTGCGCATGGCCCATTGCCTGGTAGTAGCCACCCATGACACCAAAAGGCATTTCTGCCCGGCCGCCTCTCGCAAGCATCCCGGGTATGATGGTATGCAAAGGTCGCTTGTTCGGTGCCACCGCATTGGGGTGCCTGGGGTCAAGCGAAAAGCTTTGCCCGCGATTGTGCAGGACGACACCGGAGCGTGGCGAGACCAGGCCCGAGCCAAAGCTGTCGAAGACCGAGTTGATGAAACTGACCGCATTGCGATCCTTGTCGACAACCGAAATATAGACCGTGTCGCTGTGCAGCGGCATATCGAACGCCGGCAGATCCGCGCGGGCGCGCTTTAGGTCAATCATGCCGGCCAGACGATCGGCCCAGGCATTCGACAACATGTCGGCCACCGGGACCTCGGACATGTCGGGATCGGCGACGAGCAGGTCACGCGCGGCGTAAGCGAGGCGCGTTGCTTCAATTTCCAGGTGAAGCCGGTCCGCGGATTGCGGATCGCCGTGGGCTTCGAAGCGCGAGAGGATGTTTAGAATCAGCAGGGCGATCACACCCTGGCCATTCGGCGGACATTCGAACACATCGCAGCCTCGAAACGCCGCGCTGATCGGGGTCACGTACTCGCCTGTTGCCGCGGCGAAATCTTCGAGTGTGTGCAATCCGCCGAGCCCACGAAGATAGGCGACCATGTCTTCGGCCACAGGGCCAGTGTAGAAGGCCTCTCGTCCCTTCTTGGCGATCAGCCGCAGCGTTGCAGCCAACTCAGGCTGGCGATGCACTTCGCCAACGTCTGGCGCGCGGCCGTTTGGCAGGAAAATCCGTTTCGCCGTAACATCAGAGGCCAGAAGTTCTTCTTCCAACGCCCAATCACGATGGACCCGCGGTGAAATGGCGTAGCCTTCCTCGGCGAAACGTATAGCGGGGGCCAGGATTTGATCGAAGGGCATATGCCCGTGATCAGCGTGCAATCTGGTCCAGGCATCGATCGCCCCCGGGATGGTGACGGAGCCAGGAGAATTACGGGCCACCTCCGCCATGCCACGTTCAAGGAACCAGTCAATTGTCAGGGCGGCGGGTGTCCTGCCCGATCCGTTGTAGGCGATGACCTCGCCGGATCCGTTTCGCGACAGAAGAGCGAAGCAGTCGCCTCCAATGCCGGTCGAGGCTGGCTCGACGACACATTGCACCGCGCAGGCTGCGATGGCGGCATCCATGGCGTTGCCGCCGGCCGCCATGATCTCCACCGCCGTCAGGGTCGCCGACGGATGAGAGGTGGCGGCCATGGCCTCGCGTGAAACGACAACCGAGCGCGTTGGTTTCTCAAAATTTCGCATGCTATGCCCTTCTGGTCGTGCTCAAGAGGCGGCGTCGCTCATCGTCGAGGGGCGGTGCCGCAGATGCCGCGACATCCAGTATTCGAGTGCCGCCAAGGCACGGATGATCGCGAAGTTCAAAGTGAGATAAATGGCGCCCGCGCAGATGAAGACTTCAAAGGCGCGGTAGGTCTGGGAGATCAATCCCTGGGCAATTCCAGTCACCTCCATCAAGGTTACGATGGAAGCCAGAGACGTGCCCTTGATCATCAGGATGATTTCATTGCCGTAACTCGGCAGCGCCTGGCGAAAGGCCAGCGGCAGGATAACGTGCCGATAGGTCAAACAGGTGGACAGGCCGACAGACCGGGCCGCTTCGACAAGGCCGTGTGGCACCGATTGAATCGCGCCGCGCAGGATTTCGCTGCCATAGGCGGTGGTGTTGAGTGTCAGCGCGATGATTGCGCACCAGTAGGGTTCGCGGAAAACGGCCCATAATCCAATTGCCGACAGTTGGTGCCGGAACTGACCAAGGCCATAATAGGTCAGAAAAATCTGCACCAGCAGGGGCGTCCCCCTGAACACGGCAACGAAGCCACGGATCGGTAGGACGACGAAGGGCGATTCCGATTGCTGGGCAAGCGCCAATGTGACGGCAAGAACGAAGCCGGCAACGATGGAAGTCAGGGCCAGTTCCATCGTAAGCGGCAGGCCGGCGAGTAGTTTCGGCAGGATTTCGAGGAAAAACCTGAAATCTATCATGCCGACCGGACGCGCCACGGCGCCTTTCGTTCCAGACGGTAAAAGGCATTGCCCGTGACGGAAGCGATAGCCAGATAGAGCAAGGCTGCAGCAATGTAGAAGATGAACGGTTCACGGGTCGAACCTGCGGCGATCTGTGCCTGGCGCATCAGTTCAACGAGGCCGATTACCGATATCAGCGACGAGTCCTTCAGAACCAATTGCCACACATTGCCGAGGCCTGGCAGCGCGTATCTCAGGAGCTGGGGAAAAATAATCTGGCGCAGCCGCTGCAGCCGGTTGAGACCAAGCGCGCAAGCGGCATCGTGCTGTCCCTGGTCGATGGCGACGTAAGCCCCTCGATAGACCTCGGCTTGATAGGCGCCCGAGATGATTGCGATAGCCAAGGTTCCAGTGGCAAAGGCCGGAACGCCAACGAATCCGGACCCGCCCAGGCTATGACCAAGCGAGGTCAGGGCGACACTACCTCCATAGTAAAGCAGATAAATGGTCAGAAGGTCGGGCACGCCCCTGAAAACCGTGCAATAGCCAAGGGCCAAGAACCTTAGCAGTTGGGAGTTGTGGAGACGCCCGGCCGCTGCCAGCCCGCCAAATACAGCGCCAAGCGCAAAGCCCAGCACAGACAGGAGCACTGTGATCGAGGCCGCCATGAGAAGAGCAGCCCCCCAACCTCCGTTCTGGAAACCAAGCAGCCGGAATGCGTCAACCATTGATATCCCCGGCAGGACGAACGGCTCAGCTCCGAAACGGGTCAGGAATGGCCGTTCGCCGGCAAGCGCCTACTTGACTGGAGTGACGTCGCTCTTGAGCCATTTAAGCGACAGGGTTTTGATCGTGCCGTCGGCGGTCGCGGCGTCGATGGCGCCGTTGAGCATGTCTTTCAGCTTGGTGTCCTCTTTGCGGATACCGGCCCCGGAGCCAAGACCGAAGAGACCCCCGACAAATCCTGGTCCTGCAAGCGTATAGTCGCTGAACTCCGGTTTGCTCAGCGTGGCAGCCAGCGCTGTCTGCTGTGCGAAGAGCGCGTCGATGCGACCCGCGGCGAGATCGAGATCGTGTTGCTCGGTGGTCTTGTATTCGCGAATCTCGGCGACGTCCGAGAAGTATTTTCTTACAAATTCCAGGTTTGCCGTCGCAGCCTGAACTCCAATGATCTTTCCCTTCAGCAATGGCTTGAGCCTGTCGATTGCCGCTTGCGCAGAGGCTTCATTGTCCAGCTTGAACCGCTCGTTGGAAATGCCGAGCTTGCCCAGTTCGCTATCCTTGGCGACCGCGAAACCTGAGGGATCCACCGCATATGGCTGGGTAAAATCGATGACCTTCAGACGTTTTTCGGTGATGAACATGCTCGCCATGATCACGTCGAACTTGCCGACGGTCAGCGCGGGGATCATGCCGTCCCAGTCCTGTGCGACTATCTTGCACTCGATCTTCATTCGCCCGCACAGATCATTGGCGAGATCGACCTCGAAGCCGTCCAGTTTGCCGTCGGCCGTTGTGAAGTTCCAAGGCGCGTAGGCTCCTTCGGTGGCAATGGTAATTGCCTTTGGCGTTTCTTGTGCGACAGCGGCGTGGACCAGGCCGAACAGGACCGACGCAATGGCTGCGATGCGGCTAATTTTCATGTCAATCTCCTCTTTTGCCGGTATGGCAGTTCCCTTCCGTCGTGCCGGATTATCTTCCGGCTTCAACGATTTAGATGGTATTCCTAGCGGCGGCCGGGACTTGCAAAGCTAGCCAGAAGCGGCGCTGTCTCGACGATATGATCCCGCATGACGATCTCTGCCTTGCCGGCATCACCTGACCGCAACACCTCGATCAGGATCTCGTGCTCGGCGCGCGCGCTGGCCGGTTTGTCGACATAGTCGAACCAGATGCGCAGGTAGGGCTCGATCACGACGTGCAGGCTGGCAATCTGCCGGACCAGCTTGGCTCTGTTGCTCAATTGGCAAATCTGCAGATGGAAGGCCTGATGGCGCACGACCCAGTCGCTGCTGCCGGTCTGGCTGGCGCGCTCCATCCGGTCGAGCTGGCGTTCCAGTTCTTCAAGCACTTCGACATCGATGTGCGGCATGGCAAGCCTCACCGCCAACCCTTCGAGCACGGAGCGTATTTCAAAGGTTTCGTAGATCTCATCGAGGGTAAGCCCGGCGACGATGCAGCCACGGTTCGGGCGAATGACCACAAGACCTTCCGCAGCCAGTTGGCGGAATGCTTCGCGAACCGGCATGCGGCTCATGCCGATTTCCGTCGCGATCTCTTCCGGGATCAGCCGGTCCCCGGCCCGGTAACGCCCCATCCTCAGAGCCCGCTGAATGTGGCGATAAGCCTCCTCCTCGGCGGTCGTGATACCCAACGGCTCGATTGCGTCTGCTGCCACGTCCTTGGTCCGGTCAAAAGCGTATCTGTGTATCCACTTATCCAATTGTCGAGACCTGTGTCAAGCACAGAAGCTTGCGCGCGTTAGAATTTCTCTTGTGAGAATAAGCACTTGATCGGGGAAATCGGGCAAGCGCACCGTGGTCAGCTAAGCCGCTGATCGGCCGCTTTTCGACGCCCACGCGTCGGAAACCTTCGACGCCACCGAACTTTCAAAAAAAGGCCCGCCGCTCCATTTGCGAAGCGGCGAGGCCCCATATTCGGGGACGATCGCCGGAGTGTTCCCCGGCATTGCTTACAGTGCAATTCAGGTGCCAGAATTGTTGACCCAAAACGGGTCACCGCACCGGAGGCGCGAGCGCGGATATTCCGCGATCACGCTACTGCCGCGCATTGCCATTCCTGCTACGTTACTTTGCGGCGGATCTGATTTTTCCGCCTGGCCGGCGCCCGATCAGGCAACTTACCCCAACGCGCCCCCCAAGTGGCGCCGGCCATTTTCACAACCCTGGAGCGCGGGTGCGCCGGCGACGTTAGGCTCTCAGCACCTATGGCAATCCGCCAGCGAGCCGCTTTGTCCAGCCTGCAACCATCAGTCCGCACGCAATTCCCACGCAGTCGGCAACCCAGTCGAACAGATCCGGGTCGCGCCCTATCAGTTGCACGGCCTGAAGCCCCTCGATCGCTGCGCCCGTGAGAACGAGCAGTACGATCAGCTTCGCCTTGCGTTCCGGCCAGCCGAGACTTCCGAGAGCCGCCAGGACGACGAAGGCGGCGGCGTGATTGAGCTTGTCGTGATCAAACGTGAAAGCCAGGCCAAGACCCAGCAGGAGCTGCTCCGGCAAAAGGGCGAACAGCAGAACGCCGGCAAACGCGGCCGGAAAGGCAATCCTTGCCACGATCTGATAGGAATCCAGGCGCAACAAGGATAAAATGGCCTTTCGTCCGAAATCTGCGGGGGAACACCACCGGCCAGAGCGAGCGCGGCGTCCAATTTCCGCCGTCGGGGCGTCCGGTGCATCGTCAGAATGAATGAATGCCTCGGGTCAGCCGCTGCACAGGCCGGGCCCGTGGCGAGTGCAATAGGCCAGCGGTAGCTTCCGCGATCACGCAATTCCCTGCCGCGCTGACCCGGCTACTATCTGGCTGCGGCGGACCTGATTTTCCGCTTGGCCGGCGCTGCGTCGGGGCACCTTACCCATGCCACACGAATCGGCGCCGGCCAGAATTCCACCGATTGCGCAAAGGGGTCAAAAGCCCGCCGCCCTGTCGGACGACGGGCTCCGTTGCCTGGGCGCCAGGGCGCCGCGGTAGCGACTGATGCTACGAATGCTCCCGCAGGTCTCCAATATGCTGCTGCCGAACGGCGTTGCGCATCGGCTAAACAAACGAAGCCCGCGCCTCTGGCGGAGGGCGCGGGCCGACCGGGTTTGCACCCCGATCTGCAGCAGAAACCCGGGAGGTTCCCGCTGCTTAGGATAACAATTAGAGACTTCTAATGTTCCAGTCTAGAGCGTCGGACATTCAGGTTGAATCGCGAAGGATTCCGCTAACGTCGGGTTTGTGATTCACTTCCTTAAGGAGGTGATTTGCCATGCCCAAGCCCTATTCGCTCGATTTGCGTGAACGCGTTGTGCGGTTTGTCGAGGCTGGCCATTCGCGGCGTGCGGCGGCGGCACATTTTGGGGTGTCGGTTTCGTTCGTCGTGATCCTGATGAGGAACTATCGAAAGACCGAGAGCCTGGTGCCCAAGCCGAGCGGAGGCCGCCGCCATTCCAAGCTCGACCCGCATCGTGCGTTCCTGATTGGTTGTGTGGCCGAGAAGGACGACATCACCATG
>NZ_JAMYTB010000011.1:0-126261 GCF_040322275.1 Mesorhizobium sp. M0174 | reverse complement strand
CCGAAAACTGGCCGACTTTTGATTGGAATGGTGGCCGGCTTCAAATCGGAATGGTGGCCGGTCTTTGATCGGAATGGCGGCCGGCTTCACGTCGGAATCCGCAGCTTGTTCGCAAATCGGCGTACCGGGGGTCTTCGGGCGCCAGGTGAACGGTGACGGTCAACTGATCGCTGAGTTGCGCCAGGGCCTGTTGGTCGGCAAGCGAGAAAGAGTTCCGTCGGTCCTCGGTCGCATCGGCGGACCATCTGATCTGGGTAGCCGCGACCATCACAAGACAGGTCGCCACGAGGCAGATGAGCGAACGGACAAGCTTGATGCGCACGGTAGCACCCATGGGGAGCCACATGGCAGCGAGTGCGGCAAATCCAAGAATCGCCGCAAGCACCCCGACGACCAGACTGAGCGAGAACAATCCGAGCTCAAAGGTGTGCAGCGTTTGCGTGAGCGACAGCCGCGACGACCAGCCAAGGAGGTCGGGTTGGCTGGCCGCCGCGAAGTCGATGACCCACGACCGAGTGTGAAGCCGAGTGTGACAATCGCCGCGGTTGCCGCGCTCTCGGTAAGCGCAGCTGCGAATAACGCGATGGCGCCGACCAACAGGCCGTAGAGGAGATGTCCGAGAACAACATTCAGGGTCTCGGCGACGAACAGATGTCCGCCCATGAACTCCCAAATCGCGAGCGCAGAGAGCGCAGGGATACTGGCAATGAGCCAAGCTGCGAAGACGGCGACCAGCTTGGCGCCAATCAAAGTCGGCGGTCGATAGGGCAGCTGGATCAGGAGCCGCAAGGCGCCGGACTCCTTTTCGTTGCCGAGCACGCGTATGGCAACAAAGGGAAACAGCAGCGTAACGGCGACGTAGAAGCCGCCGAACGTCGGAACCAGTACGCCGTCCAGCGGGATAGTGCGCTCGCGAGCCCAGGCGAGGTGAGGGCAGTAGCGCTCGTTTCGCCGTAGAGCGACACGGCCTGAAAGAAGCTGAAGCCGATGAGAGGGCAGAGCATCAGCAGCATTGTCCAGAGCGGCCGGCCGCTCGCCATTTCCCGCAGCTCCTTGGCCAGCAAGGGGCCGAAGGGAGCGCCGAGCGGTACAGCTGCCTCAGGTGAGCGCAAGGAAAACCTCCTCCAACCCACCGGACGAAATTCCCGCACGCGCACGCAGGTCGCTCAGGGATCCGATGCCGCCCACGCGGCCGTCCGCGAGCAAGACGAAACGGTCGCACATGCGCTCGGCATCGAGCAGTTGGTGTATCGCGAGGACGAGGCTGCGCCCCTGCGCCGCGACCTTGCGAAGCACGCTCATGATCTCGCGGGTCTGTCGTAAGTCGAAGCCGTCAAAGGGCTCGTCCATCAGCAGCACGGGATGCGGCGTGATCAGGGCAAGCGCCAGCATCAGTCGACGGGCATACCCTTTGGACAATTCAGACACGCGCTTGATTAACACCGGTGCAAGTCCGACGGCCCCGACTGTCTCCGCGACGTCGAGGTGCGATGTCCGGTAGACATCAGCGAAGAACGCAAGAACATGTTCGACGTACTGGTCGCGCCAGGGCCGCAGGCCGTCGGGAAGGAAGAAGATCGACCTGCGGCGCGATGCAGGCGGCAGAGAGGCGCCGTGCCGGAGAATCCTTCCCGAGTCGGCCGGAAGAAGCCCGGCGATCGCTTCCAACAGCGTAGTCTTGCCGGCGCCGTTCGGCCCGATAAGACCGAGAACTTCGCCGGCCCCCACGTTGAAGGCAACATCCGCCAACGCGGTTTGCTCGCCATAGCGCTTGGTCAACGCACCGACCTGAAGGGCATATCCTCTCTCTTGCCGTGTAGCGATTTGCGCCTTGTCAGACATCCGGCTTCGCATCAACATCGGCTGATTCCCTCCCTGCGTGCGATCGCGCGGAGGCCCAATATTTAGCTCTTCTTGACGGCGACCTTGTCGAGGGCTGCGCGCAGGCCTTTCGCCAGCTTCTGCGCATCGTCGTTCGCCCAGAAATGCATGAAGAAGAGCCGGGGCTGCTCATCGAGCATGTGGCTATGCAACGCCGTGATCTCGATGCCGTTGTCTTGTATGGCCTTGATAACCGGATTGACCTCCTTGGCGATCAGCACAAAATCACCCGTGATCGCTGCTTTGTCGCCGTCGGTCGATTGGAAGTTGATCGCTATGGCCGTGCCCAAGGCAGCCGGCACGTCCATCCCGTTCTCCTTGACCGGTTCGGCGCGCGGGATACTGAACTGGTAGACGCCGCCATTGGCCTTTCCTTTGTAACCAATAGCCCGGTCGACGGCCGCTGTGTCGAACTCGATCTGCTGCGTGGATGCTTGCGATTGTGATGCACCGGACGCGGCATTCTCCATCGGCGTCTTTGTCAGCGCCAAACCGGAATGAAGCGCTGTGGCGAGCGTGACGGGGTCACCCTGGCCGAAGACGTGCATGTAGAGTGTCATCGGTTCGGCGCGCAACAAGTGGTTGTGCACCGCAGTTATCTCGATCCCACCTTCTTCAAGCTTCTTCATGACCGGGTTCACCTCGTCCTGGGTTAGAACGATGTCGCCCATGACCATAGTCTGGTTTCCCATGGGTTCGAACGCGACCCAGCCTCCGAGCGCAAAGCCGGGCTGAAGGGCCACACCGTCGAGCGAAACCTTCAGGTCCGTTCGTGGCAACCCGACCCGGTAGACGCCGCCAGGCATTTCCGTTCCGGCTTTGCCCAGTGTTTGCGCGACTGTCTGCCAATTGGATGCCGCCGATGCCGGTTCCAGCAGCGCCGAGACCGCGATCAGCATCGCGCCGCTCACGAGTTTTGCACGCATGGGAGTTCTCCTTGATCTGCCCCCATCGCCCAGCTTTTCAAGCCACGGCCGGTTTGATGGCAGGTGGCCAACTATGCGTTTCCGCCTTGCGGCGCGAAGCCCAGGCATAGAGCGCGTCGTAGATGACGAAGCCGTGCTTGAGCACTTCCTGGTCGTCGGGCGTCACGTCCCTGAGCCCCATGGAGATCGCAAGCAGCCCCGCCGACTGTGGAGTAAGATCGTGCCGATCCGTGTCGGCGCCGCGAACGATCGAAGCGATCGTCACGATGGCTGGATCGCGCTCGAGGCCGTATTTCGAGACGAAGGTATCGAAACTGCAGCCTTCACCGACATGTGTGAACTCGACGCCGGGCACGTCATAAGGAATAGCGCCCGTCTCCTGTGCAAGCGGGATCACCTGATCGGGTGGCACGAACAGGAATTCGGGCTCCTTGTCGATGAAGCGGGCGATCAGCCAGGGACAAGCAATGCGGTCGATGACCGGGCGTTCGCGGGTGACCCATTTCATGACCTTGTCTCCCTTGATTTGGCAACAAGCCCACGCGGCCCACTGCCATAAGGAGGTCAACGCTACGCCCGAATATGAAATGATACAAGTGTTGCATTTTATTTGTGCACGTGATACGGTTCACTTATGAGTGAGGGGGAAACGACGGAACAGCGCTGGCTGCTCCTTATCCATCGGCTGCCGAGCAAGCCGGCCTATTTCCGGGTGAAGATCTGGCGGCGGCTGCAAGGCATCGGCGCGGTCGCGGTGAAAAGCACCGTCTATGCACTGCCGGCCAATGCCGAGACGCAGGAGGATTTCGAGTGGCTCCTGAAGGAGATCGTCGCGGGTGGTGGCGAGGCGATGGTGTGCGAGGCGCGTCTCGTCGACGGATTGTCGGATGCCGAGGTCCAAGCGCTGTTCGATGCGGCGCGTGATGCCGACTATGCGGAGATCGCCAAGGAAGCGCGTGGTCTCGCCGCCGAGATCGGCGCGAACGCCACGCCGGAAAAGCGTGCGGAGACACGGTCGCAGCTCGGCCGAATACGCAAGCGGCTCGCCGAGGTGGACACGATCGACTTCTTCGGCGCCACGGGTCGCCTCGCGGTCGAGGGTTTGCTCGCCGAGCTCGAGACGCGTCTCGTGGAGGACCGGCCCATGACCGAGGAGTCAAAGGCGACTGAGCCGATTACTGACCTCAAGGGCCGGATCTGGGTGACACGCCGCGACGTGCACGTCGACCGGATGGCCTGCAGCTGGCTAATCCGCCGCTTCATTGATCCAGACGCCGTCATCCGCTTCGTCCCGGGCAAGAGCTATGCGGCAAAGCCGGGAGAGCTGCGCTTTGATATGTTTGACGGTGAGATCACCCATGAGGGCGACCGCTGCAGCTTCGAGGTGCTGCTCACCCGGGCCGGGCTTGACGACCCGGCGCTGCAGGCCATCGCCGAGATCGCCCATGATATTGACCTCAAGGACGGCAAGTTCGGGCGCAACGAGACGACGGGCATTGCCAGCCTAATCGCGGGCATCGCCATGACGAATAAGGGCGACGAGCAGCGGATCGCGCAGGGCGGCCCGGTCTTCGACAATCTCTACCAGTATTTCCGCCAGAAGCGCGGGTGAGGGGAACCAATGACCAGCGTCCATGCCGTCCATCCGAATGCGCTGGGGGATGAACCTTCGCATGGCATCCCCTTCCGCGAAGCAGTGCGGGTCTGGGCGCGAGTCGCTGCGTTGAGTTTTGGTGGCCCGGCCGGCCAGATCGCGGTAATGCATCGCATCCTCGTTGAGGAGAAGCGCTGGATCGGCGAGACGCGGTTCCTGCATGCGCTGAACTACTGCATGCTCCTGCCAGGACCGGAGGCCCAGCAGCTCGCCGTCTACATCGGGTGGCTCCTGCATAAAACCCGAGGCGGGCTCGTGGCCGGCACGCTGTTCGTACTGCCCGGCGTCATCGCCATCATGGCGCTGAGCTGGATCTATGCGATTTTAGGCAATGTCGGCGCGGTGCAGGCGCTTTTCTTCGGTCTGAAGGCCGCCGTCCTCGCCATCGTGCTCGAGGCGGTTATCCGGGTCGGCAAGCGGGCGCTCAAGAACAAAGTCATGATAGGCCTCGCCGCCGCCGCCTTCATCGGGCTCTTCCTGTTCCATGTCCCATTCCCGCTCATTGTCCTGACGGCCGGAGTGATCGGGTACGTCGGCGGGCGGGCCGAGCTGGCAGCGTTCATGGCGGGCAACGGCCATGGCAAGGTCGGCGGCAAGCAGGTCGCCGACGCGGAATCGGCGCTCGGCGAAGGCATTCCTGCCCATGCTCCCCATGCTCGCCCGCCGGTCAGCTGGTCGTTGAAGATCGGAGGTGTGTTTCTGGTGCTATGGCTGGCACCTGTCCTCGGCCTTTTCGTGCTGTTCGGGTCCGGCAATGTCTTCGCCGATATCGCGGTCTTTTTCTCGAAGATGGCGGTCGTGACCTTCGGAGGCGCCTACGCCGTCCTCGCTTACGTGGCGCAGCAGGCTGTCGATACATATGGCTGGCTGAAGCCAGGCGAGATGCTGGACGGCCTCGGCATGGCGGAGACGACGCCTGGCCCCTTGATCATGGTGACCCAGTTCGTCGGCTTCATGGGCGCGTATCGAGCGCCGGGATCGCTTAATCCGCTGCTCGCTGGAACGTTGGGTGGCCTGCTCACCACCTGGGTCACCTTCACACCTTGCTTCCTCTGGATATTTGTCGGTGCGCCGTTCGTGGAAACGTTGCGCAGCAACAAGGCCTTGTCCGCCGCGCTGGCGACCATAACGGCAGCCGTGGTGGGCGTGATCCTGAACCTGGCGGTGTGGTTCGCGCTTCACGTTCTGTTTGGAGCACTGCGCGAAGTTAAAGGGTTCGGCATGACGGTCGATGTGCCCGCATTCAGCTCCGTCAACGTCCCGTCCCTCGTCCTGACATTGGGTGCGCTGGTAGCGGTGTTTCGCTTCAAGATCGGCATGCTCCCGGTGCTCGTCGGCTGTTCGATCCTCGGGCTGCTCTACGGGATGGCAACGGGAGCGATCTAACCCGTGCAGCCAGCGCCGCTTACCAGTGGTGAGGAGGCATCGTTGACGTTACCGTGGCTCGCGCACGGTTTGCGCAAAGCTATTCCGAAGCGGCGCTTCAGGCTCCTTCCTGCCGGTGCTGAGCCGACTGCTGCGAACCTGCTGATATCGAGGGGACTGCGGGCGTTCGGTGGCGGTGTGGTCAGCATCCTGCTTCCCGCCTATCTGGCCACGCTCGGCTTCGACGCCTTCGAGATCGGAACCCTGTCGTCGGCGACGCTCGCGGGCTCAGCCGTCCTCACCCTGGCTGTTGGGATCGTCGCGCATCGCTTCTCCCGTCGAGCGCTGCTGACCGCAGCGGCTGTCCTGATGATAGCAACGGGGGTCGTCTTCGCTGTCGTTCACGACTTCTGGCCGCTGCTTCTCATCGCGTTCGTCGGCACGCTGAACCCATCTTCAGGGGACGTCAGCGTGTTTCTACCGCTCGAACATGCGCAGCTTGCGCAGAGCGTCACCGACTGCGACCGCACGGCGCTTTGCGCGCTACAGCCTTATCGGCTCTCTCGCCGGCGCCGTCGGGGCGCTGGCCGCCGGAGCGCCCGACTTTCTCCGCGACGCCATCGGTCTGGAAATGAAACAGGCCCTCCAGGCAGCTTTTCTACTTTATGCCCCGCTTGGGTTGGCGGCGGTGCTCCTCTATCGGCGGCTGCCGAGTGACGCGCCTGACGCAAACAGAGTGTCGGCACAGCCATTGCGCAGGTCTCGCTCCATCGTTCTAACGCTCGCCGCACTCTTCAGCCTCGATGCTTTCGCAGGCGGCTTCGTCGTCCAGTCGTTGTTGGCCCTCTGGCTCTTTCAACGGTTCGGCCTGTCGCTCGCCGCGACCGGCGCAATCTTTTTCTGGACGGGAGTCCTTTCAGCTGCGTCCTATTTGGTCGCTGTGCGAATTTCCAGCAGATCGGACTCATAAACACGATGGTGTTTACGCACCTTCCGTCGAGCCTCTGTCTGGTGCTCATCATACCGAGCGTCGCTCCGGCTATCGTTCTTCTGCTGATTAGAAGCGCGCTGTCGCAGATGGACGTGCCGACCCGCACATCGTACGTCATGGCCGTGGTGACGCCCGAAGAGCGGGCTGCCGCGGCGAGCATCACCGCCGTCCCGCGCAGCCTCGCGGCGGCCGCCAGTCCAGTCCTCGCAGGGGCTCTCCTTGCCGTCTCCAGCTTCGGCCGGCCCCTGATCATCGCCGGTGGGCTGAAAATTATCTACGACCTTCTGCTGCTCGCGACATTTCGCAGTGTTCGCCCTCCAGAGGAGCACGGGGGCGGGAGGAATGACATGTCAGTCGGCCATGATCGAACTGGCAACGACGCGCGGGTTTCCTGGTGGCGTTGAAGGCAGGACCACCAGCCGGACAAATTGTTTACGTCCGCCGGCAATAAGGATGTAGAGACGCGAGAACTCCTCCGTATCGCGATCTTCGGCAATCTTCTCGGCATCCGTACGGGTGAAGAAACTCTTCCGAAATGCCTCTTGATCGATATCGGGAAATGCCAGCGTACACGTCTGCACCGGTTTGCCGCTCATCGTTGCCTTGGTGGTGCCTAGGATGGTTCCTGCTGGCAATCCTTCCTCCGCTTCGGCCACCAACCATGCCTCCACTGAGGTTGGATTAGCGATTGGCGCGAGTTTGGCGAAGCCTGCTTCGGCAATAAGTGTCCACCTGCGTTCGTGCGCGGTCTCTATCATGCGCTCGAAATTGGGACCCTCGGCCAGACAGGTACGGTGAAATTGTTCGACAGCCTGATCCGCATCACTGGCGGCCTGCGCCGGCGACATCGTCAGACCCAAGATGGTCGCTGCCAACGCTAGAAATCGGAACATGTCTATCTCGCGTAGCTGATTGTGGACGAATCACTTATCCTGAACGGGCTACGACACCCATTGTTCCGGACTGTCGGCGCCTGCATGGCCGGTATTGATCTGGTGGCTTGATGGAGGCGCGAAGCGCCTGCGCAGTTGATGTAATGTTCAGGCATCTGGCAACTGATGAACCATGCCGCACTGGGTTTCGATGACGGACCCTGCTACAGACCCACTCACACCGCCGGGCGGGACCATTCGATCTCGTGCTGAGTTCCTGGAGACATCTCCCGGCGCTCGCCGAGGAACCTGCATGTCGGGCTCGCCGGCACCAGCCCCGGTGGTTTTTCGGGCACTTGGCCTATATCCCAGTCCGCTGTGGAAACTTGTTAAAATCCCTTACGGCAAAGGTTTTCGAGGTCCGCTTTTGCCATTCCCTCGAAGCCCAGCGCCGGAAGAATATCATTATCTCCCTTAAGATCGCGACCGTAAGCCGCCGAGAATATGGCAATTCCAGATTCATGGAGAATCGCTGAATTTCCGCTGATCTTCCCCAACAAAACGGTCGGCAGCAGCCCGAACGGAACGTCCTCGAGAATATAGCGGCTTTCGATGGTTGACGGGCCGAAGCCGCCGCGGCCTTGGCGATCCATCTCCTGGTTCATTTCCGAAACGGTGGCCATGGGGACGTGAAACGACAATGAAAAATGCTCTTCAACTGTGCGCACGGCAATTCCAAAACGGGCGGCGATCGCCAATCGTTCCGCGTCCAGAGCCTCGATAAAGCGGCCGACAGCCGGGGTGACGTTTCCGGCCTGGCTCCACTGTTCTCCCTTCTCCATGCGTGTGAGATTAAGAAGAGCGATCCCGAGATGGTTCTGCGGATTGAGGTTGCTGAGCGCGATAGCAAGCAAACCGTCGCGCTTGACGAAACGATCTCCAAACAAGGTCGTGCAAAGCTCGAACCCTTGGTCCTGAGCACTGAAAGGCAGCGTCGCGACATCCAGTTTCTGGCGAACGGTTGCAACATCGATTTCGGCTGGCCCGCGCTGTTGCCCGGTCACGAGCGTGGTACCCCAGACGACGATCGGCAGGCTAACCTTCCGGTCCGCAAGCCGCTTGGAGAGATACAGTGCCCCAAAGGAACTGTGCGAGCTAATGATTACCGGCATTCCCTCCCTCAGATAAGGAGCGGCAGCGTCCATCACCATCTTGTGCCCGTAAGCCGGCAACGCGATTATGACGACGTCGGCATCGGCAATGGCGTCTTCGCAATCCTTGGCGATGCGAACCTTAGTCGTTGCCTTGATAGCTCCGGTAGCCTTCAGCAATCCACCGGCGGCCAGCGCCTTGGTGCGTTCTCCGGAAGGCGACCAAAGCATAGGGTCATGTCCCGCTTCGGCCAGATAGGCGGCAAGGCCGTAAGCAATCGCTCCGGCGCCAAGAATGCTTACGCGCATAAATTCCCTCCTGTTGCTGGCATTGCAGCCTCCAT
The DNA here is from genome assembly GCF_040322275.1 of Mesorhizobium sp. M0174. Classification (NCBI taxonomy): domain Bacteria; kingdom Pseudomonadati; phylum Pseudomonadota; class Alphaproteobacteria; order Hyphomicrobiales; family Phyllobacteriaceae; genus Mesorhizobium; species Mesorhizobium sp. M0174. The sequence goes on along the minus strand of NZ_JAMYTB010000011.1, from coordinate 117,077 downwards.
TTCTCACTAGGAGGTTCCACAAATCGGAGCCCGCATCTGCCATCGTCGGCTTCTGGCGATGGGATTCCGGCCTGAGCCCGCGATTGCAACATGCCGCAGCGAATATTCGTTTCCGCTTGACATATATCAAAAATGAATGAGACGATGTCAATCATACCGATTGCGCATGTAGAGAGAACATGGAAACCCGCGACCTTCAGAGCTTCCTTGCGGTTGCTGCCAGCGGCAGCATTACCAAGGCTGCCGAGATGCTCGGGTGTTCCCAGCCTTCGGTGACACGCACCATTCAGGACCTCGAGGCAGAACTCGGCTTCGAATTGCTGCACCGTGTCGGTCGGCGGGTGCAGTTATCGGAGGAGGGTGTGGCTTTCGAGGAGGAGGCGCGGCGCTTGCTGATGTCCTTCACCGAGCTTGCTGCGCGGGCCAAGATGATTGCCGCCGGCCGAGGGCGGATCCTGCAGATTGTTGCCACTTCCGCGATTGGAACCGGCTTGATCCCGACGGCCATGGCCGAGCTCAAAGGTGTCGAACTTCCGCACGAGACGCATCTCGGGCAGTTTCTTCCTTCGATCGTTGCCCAGGAAGTGCGCAGCGGCCGTGCCGAGATCGGTTTTTCGAGCCTGCCGCTCGACACGCCCGGCCTGGATGTCCTGAGGCTCTATTCGGCACCCGATGTGGCTGCCGTGCGGAAGGACGATCCGCTGGCTGAGCTTGACGTCATACCGCTTTCCGCTTTTGCCGGTCGCCGCGTCGCCACGCTTCTCAATCCGCTGCGTTTTCAGTTGCATGTCTCCAAGGCACTGGCGGCCAGGGGCATCGACACCGGTCCAATGATCCGGACCAATACCGCGTACGGTGCGTTGCAGATCGTGCGCCAGACTGGCGCTGCGGCAGTCATCGATCCTCTCACCGCTTATGGCGTCGCCCTGCCTGATGTCGTCATCCGCCCGATCGACGTGACCGTTCTGTTTTATTGGGGCGTTGTGGCCGCCGAAAAACGCCCACTTCGTCCGGTCGCCAAGGCGTTGATGGACGCGGTCGAAGCGGTTGCTGAACGCTCGATCGCCGGTTTCACGAAGCTCGATCCGGCCTTGGCCGGCCAGTTGGTGAACGGTTCTGAATCCGGCACAAATCACGGGACTGGAATATGAAGCATACCCCCACACTGCCGGCCCCGGCGGGGCTCGCTGCGCTGGAAGCGCAGCTTGCACAGGATCTCGAGTTTCTCGAGCTGCCGGCCAAGCCTTGGGTTCCGACGCGCACGGAGAATGGCGTCCCCGTCCGTGACGTCGTTGTCATTGGCGCCGGCATGTGCGGACTTGCCGCCACGGCAAAACTGGTGCTGACCGGCATCACCAATGTCGTCGCCTACGATGCGGCTCCGGCCGGGCTCGAAGGACCATGGGTGACCTTTGCCCGTATGCAAACGCTTCGGTCGCCCAAGACCTTGCATGGTCCGTCGCTCGGGCTGCCTCATCTGACGTTCCGCGCCTGGTATACGGCGCAGTGGGGAACCGACGCCTGGCAGGCGCTTGACAAGATTCCGCGAGGCCAGTGGATGGATTACCTGGTCTGGTACCGCAAGGTCCTTGCTCTGCCGGTGCGCAACAGCGTGCGCATAACCGGCGTCGCGCCCTCCGGCGATCTGATTGCAGTCGATGTCGAGGGCGCCGAAACGGGCCGGGTTCTCACCCGTCATCTCGTTCTGGCCACAGGCCGGTCGGGTCTGGGCGGTTTTGCCGTGCCCGATTTCCTTAAGGGCATCGATCGCGCCTATTGGGCTCATTCTGCCGACGACATCGATTTCGACGCGCTGAAAGGCAAGCGTGTCGCGGTCATCGGCGCTGGTGCCTCTTCCATGGACAATGCCGCGACGGCGCTCGAGGCTGGCGCCGGCTCTGTGGACATGTTGATCCGCCGCAAGGAAATGCCACGCATCAACAAGCTGACCGGCATCGGCAGCCAGGGTGTCGTGCTCGGCATCCATGAACTACCCGACGCGTGGAAGTGGAAATTCTTCGACTACACCGCCTCGACCCAGACACCGCCGCCGCGTTCATCGACACTTCGCGTGTCTCGCCATTCGAATGCTCGGTTCCTTCTCGACTGCGGCATAGTTGCGGTGAAGGAGGAGACAGGGACCCTGCTGGTGGAAACCACGCAGGGGCCGTTGCGCTACGACTTCCTGATCGCGGCAACCGGCTTTTCGAACGATTTCAGCGGCCGCCCGGAATTTGCGGCGATCGCCCCACATATCCGCACCTGGTCGGATGGCCGATACAGGCCGGATATGGGACCGCCGCGTGCAGGCATGTCCGATGCACCGGATCTCGGTCCTGCCTTCGAGTTCCGTGAACGCGTCCCCGGCTCCTGCCCGATGCTGGCACATATCCACTGCTTCAACGACGCCGCCATGCTGACGCACGGCAAGGTCTCCGGCGACATCCCGGCCGTCAGCGCCGGTGCCGACCGTCTTGTGCGCGGCATCGCATCTTCACTTTTTGCCGAGGATGTCGAAACCCACTTCGCCAATCTGATCGGCTACGACACGCCCGAACTTCTGGGCGACGAGTGGGTCGATTCAACACCCTTGCTGCAGAAGGAGGCCGCGTTGTGATCGACGCGATGGACAAGGCTGCCGGCCTTTCACCAGATGATCCCCTTTTCGCCGCACGGCGATTTCGGCCCGAATTCGTGCGAGGGGCAGAAGAATGTCGCCTCTCGGTGCTGCACCCGGCAACCGATCAGGGGCTGGCGCCGAATTTGCGTGTTGCTCTTGCCCGTCGCATGGCGGCCCTGAACGCCGATCCGGTCCTGGTGGCCGAATATGATGTGCAGCTGGCTCAGCTTGGTCCGACCGAGCAGCTTCTGGCCTTGGCCCAGGGCGAAACGGATTTGGATGAACCCCTGGCGACCATCGTTCGTCATGTTGACCTGGTCACCCTGACGCCGAAAAAGGCGGGAGCGAGCGATATCGCTCTCCTGGAGAAGGCTGGATTGAACTATCCTCAGATCGTCGCGCTCTCCGAGCTGATCGCTTTTGTTAACTTCCAGACACGGGTGGCGGCCGGCTTGCGCCTGATGAGGCCGACATGATTTCCTCGGTTCGTCTGAAGCCATTGAATTGGCACCCGTACATCGCGCCGGTCGAACTTTCCGAGGCCACGCCGGAACAGCTTGAAGCGATGAAGGTCACGCCATCGGCCAAGAAAGTTTCGGAATATGTGCGCACCCTTGCGCATGATCCAGAGAGCTATCTTGCCCGCACGGTTCTGTTCAACGCAATCATGTACGTCGAAGGCGGGCTTGCCCGTCCCGACCGCGAACTTGGTGCATTGGGTGCCTCGATAGTCAATGGCTGCAAATTCTGTGCCGTCGTTCACGCCCGCAGGCATGCAGAGCTGACCAAGAGCGACGAAGTGGTCACCGCGCTGTATCTCGACAAACCTGAAGCGCTCGGCCCACGCGATGCGGCAATCTACAGTTTTGCCCGCCGCCTGTCGGCGGCCCCGTCGGAAGCGACGGCAGACGATATCGCCGCGCTTCGATCAGTCGGCATGGACGACCGCGAGATCATCGACCTTATCCACGCCATATCGATCTTCGGCTGGGCGAACCGGCTGATGCACGTTCTCGGCCATGCGGAGAGCGGGTGATGATATCGCATGCGGTCAAGACACTCCTTCCCACACTCTGAAGGGAACCAACCAGAATGCTTGAACTCAAAGATATAAAGCTGTCCTACGGAAGCACACAGGTCCTGAACGGCGTCAATCTCTCGGTAAAGCGAGGTGACGTTGTGTCAATCATCGGCCCAAGCGGCACCGGCAAGACCACCCTGCTGAAATGCATCAACTATCTGGTTAAGCCTGCATCTGGAACCATCGCGTTCGACCAGATTCTGATGGATTACCAGCGCGCCGACAAGGCAGCCATCCAGGCGATCCGGCTCCGGACAGCGATGGTCTTTCAGCAATTCAACGTCTTCAAGAACATGACCGTCCTCCAGAACGTCATGGATCCGCTGGTCGTCGTCCAGCGCAAGTCCACCGACGAGGCGCGTGAAATCGCGCTGCGAGAGCTCGAAAGGGTCGGCCTCTCAGCGAAGCGGGACAGCTATCCGTCCCAGCTCTCAGGTGGCCAGCTCCAGCGCACAGGCATCGCACGTGCGCTGGCGGTTCGGCCGGATGTGATGCTCTTCGACGAACCGACATCATCGCTGGATCCCGAACTGGTCGGTGAAGTCCTGAAGGTGATCAAGGACGTCACCTCGTCAGGCATCACCTCGCTGCTTGTGACCCACGAGATGCAATTCGCAAAGAACATCTCGAACCGGATCGTCTTCATGGATCGTGGCGTGGTTGCCGCCGACGGCAGTCCAGCTGAGATCTTCGATGCGCCTTCCAGCCCACGACTTGCTCAATTCCTGCAGTCTGAACTCGCTTTTCAATAATCCAACAAGAAGGGAACCCAAGAAATGTCTGCAATCAAATCCAGTTTTTCGCGTCGTTATGCCCTGGCCGTCGCCGGCGGCATCGCAATTGCCCTTGCGACAGCAGGGATCAGTTATGGTCAGACCGTTCGGACAATCAAGATCGCGACCTCTGCCGAATCCAAGCCATTGGCTTGGGGCGCGCTCGGCGTCGAGCCGCAAGGGTATGAACCCGATCTGCTGAGGGCGATCAACGCAAAGCTGCCGCAATACAAGTTCGAAATGGAAGGTGTCTCCGACATCGCGCAGGAAACCGGCCTGGCCACAGGCAAATACGACATCGCGGTCGGCGGTTACTACAAGTCACCCGAGCGCGCCAAGCAGTTCTTCATTCCGGAAAACCCCATGGGCGCCAGCCTGATGAAGATCTACAGCAAAAAGGGCAGCGGCATCAAAGAAATGAAAGACCTGGTCGGCAAGAGGATCGTTCCGACCACGGCCGGCGGCGGAACCTACAAGTTCATCATGAACTGGCAAAAAGAAAATCCCCAATACAAGCTTGACGTCACGGCGTCGAGCGCCGGCATCCCGTATCCGAACCGTTTGGATGAGGTTCAGAACGGCAAGTTCGACGCGCTGGTCCTGCCTTCCAATCTTGGTGAGCAGACCGTCATCGATGAAAAGAAGCTCGACATCGTAGCGTCCGAACCAGTCTTCACCAACAACACCTATATGCTTATTCACAAGTCAGATGAAAACAAGGTTCTGGTCGACGACGTGAACAAAGTTCTCAAGGAGTTGAAAGACGACGGTACGATCGAAAAGCTCTCGCAGAAGTGGTTTGGCGAAGGCATCGTCAAGTATATGAAATGATGCGATCTGAGTAGATATCGTCAGCGGCAAGTCTGAATTGCAAGAAGGAGCGTTTCAAAGTGGATGTTTCTGCTATGATCCCCGAGTTGCTCTCGGCATTGCCGCTGACGCTCGCTATCACGTTTACCGCCATGTTGGTCGGCTTTTGCTTGGCGCTCGTTGCGACAACATTGCGGGTTCGCAGGATACCAGTGATCAGCCACCTCAGCGACCTCTACGTGTCCTATGCCCGCAGCGTTCCCGTCGTCCTCCAGTTGTTCGTCGCGTTCTACGGGCTCCCCCTATTGGTGGCCCTGTTCGGCTCCGCAGATTTCTTCTCGCCGACGATCGCTGCGATGGTCGGACTGAGCTTTTACCATGGCGGATATCTGTCGGAAGTCCTGCGGCCCGCATACCTGGCCGTCGATCGCGGCCAGCATGATGCGGCCGACAGTCTAGGATACACCTTTCGCCAGAAGATCACCCGCATCGTGGGCCCGCAAGCGGTGCACTTCGCATTGCCGGGCTATGGAAACTCCATCATCTACCTGATCCACAACGTTGCGCTGGTCATGTACATCGGGGCGGCGGACGTGATGGCGACCGCGCATTTGATCATGGAGCGCGACTATAACCAGTATCAGTTCGAAACATACCTCGTCCTGGCGGTCATCTATGCGCTGATGTGCCTGATAGCGTGGTTCATCGTGCACTTGTTCGAGCTTCGCTCGCCGATGCAAGCGCCTGAGGCCACGGCAACAGCTCAGATCAAGAACACAGCCATTGCCAGCGTCTGACGTAAGGGTATTCAACCATGTTCGAGACCGATATTTTGCTCCAGGACACCCAGGAAATCCTGGGCGCCGTACCTGTAACGCTTGGAATGGCGCTCACGATTTTCGTCTTGTCGACGCTAGTCGGCAGCATTTTTTCACTGGTCGAATATAGACGAGTGCCGGTGCTGCGAGAGCTCGTCATGGCCTATAAGATAGTCTTCAAGGGCGTTCCGATGGTCATCGTGATTTTCCTCGCCTATTTCGGTCTCCCCCCGGCATTCCAGTTCTTGCTGTCGTTGCTCGGGATCGACTTCAACGCCCACGAAACACCCAACTCGGTCATCCTTGTTATTGCAGTGACAGGCTGTATCGCTGCGTTCCAATCGGAGATTATCAAGGGAGCCCTGAACGCCTTTGACACCGGTCAGTCAGACGCCGCCCATTCGCTTGGCTATACGAACGGCCAATTGTTTCGACGTATTCTGTTCCCCCAGGTGGCCCTCACGGCAATTCCCGACCTCACAACCTCGATGATGGTCATCATGAAGGCGCTTTCTCTCGGATTCGCCATCGAGGTTGTCGATATCTTCGCCCAGTCCCAGTTGACCGCCGCGCTGAACTACTACTACCTCGAAGCCTTCGTGATTGCCGTCGTGATCTACATGGTGATTGCCTATATCGTCACCCAGATTGCCGACAGGCTGGAGCAGGCGCTGAGGGTGCGGACCTGAAGAAGCGTCGTCAGAACCCGCATCAAGGCCGGAGGAACTCAAGGCTCAGTTGCGGCCTGCAAACAGCCGACGGGGCGAAATCGCAGCCAGTTATCGCAGATTGGTCAAATCCACTGGACGATTGTTGATGATCGCTTCCATGGAAAAGAAGCCTGTCACCGTAGCCAGGTCGAAGTTCGTGATCAGTTTCTGGTAGAACGCATCGTAGCCCGACATGCCTTGTGTCACGACCTTGATCAGATAGTCCCAATCTCCTCCGATCCGATAGAAATCGATCACCTCCGGCAATCGTTCGACATGGGCACGGAACGCCTCGCTCCAATCCTTGGAATGGTGGCGAGTGCGGATCATTACGAAAACCGTCAGGTCGAGCCCCAGCGCCCGGAGATCGATATTGCTGTGTGAGCCGCAGATGAGACCTAGCGACTGGAGGCGCTGAATCCGCCGCCAGCACGCATTCTGAGAAAGGCCGACCCTCTCCGCCAAATCTCGCTGCGAAAGGCTTGCGTCAATTTGCATTGCCGTCAAAATCTTCATATCAAATGCATCGATTTTCGCCAGATCTTCGATCATTTGACACGTCCTTAGCGAACAATTGCAGGAAATAGGTGAATTTTTCGACGGTGGAGCAGGCTACAATCCGAGTCAATATCCGAGCCGGGGAGAATGACCGTGCAAGCTGCTCGCCCAACGCCAAGGCAGACCGACACCCCTCTGTCAAAGTTCCGCCAGGGTCTGAAAAACGCCGACGTGACTGCCAACCTCCGCGACGGGCTTGTGGGATCGACGGCGAAAATCGTGGGGCCCTACGGGCAAAAAGACCTGGTGTACGCCGATTATGTCGCGTCCGGCCGCGCGCTACACCAGCTCGAGCGCTTTGTGCTTGAGGAGGTACTACCGTACTACGCCAACAGCCACACGGAAGCCTGCTACTGTGGAGGCTTCATGACCCGCATGCGTCGGGAAGCCCGAGCCCTGATCGGTCAATTCTGCGGGGCAACCGAACAGCATGCCGTGATCTTCACCGGCTCCGGCGCGACGTCGGGGATCAACCGCCTCGTCAAGCTATTCGGCGTCGCTGAAGCCGTCGCCGCGGGCAAGCACGCTCGGATCATTATCGGTCCCTATGAGCATCACTCTAACATTCTGCCCTGGCGCGAGAGCGGAGGAGAAATCGTGGAAATCGCGGAGGATCCGTCTGGCGGGCCTGACCTGTCTCACCTCGAGGACGCGCTTTCGGTCCGGTCGCCAAGTCTCACGATATGCACCATGTCCGCAGCCTCAAACGTCACGGGCATCACCAGCGATGTCGCGGCCATCACCGCGATCGTGAAGGCTGCTGGCGCAAAGATGATCTGGGACTATGCGGGTGCAGGTCCTTACCTGCCGATTTCCATGTCGCCTGCCCCGGATGCCGAGATCGACGCGATAGTTGTTTCGCCTCACAAGTTCCTCGGAGGCCCCGGTTCTTCCGGCATCTTGATCGTTCGACGCGACGGACCTTCGACGAAAAAGCCATCGTGGCCAGGTGGCGGGACGGTGAAGTTCGTTTCCCCGAAGATACACGATTACAGCGAGAGCCTGGAATCCCGCGAGGAAGCCGGCACGCCGAACGGGATCGGCGACGTACGAGCCGCTCTGGCGTTCATCATCAAAGATGCGATCGGACTTGACGCGATGACAGCGCGCAATCGCGAGTTGGCGCGCCGTGCCTTTCGCGCATGGAAAGACGTGCCGCGGCTGGAGCTCCTCGGTCTATCGGATCCTGAGCGGCTTCCGATCTTTTCCTTCCGGGTCAAAAACGGAAAGGGCGGCTACGTCCACCAGCAGTTGATCACGCGCATGCTAAGCGACCGGTTCGGGATCCAGGCGCGCGGTGGCTGCGCCTGCGCCGGCCCGTATGTTCACAGACTGCTGTCGATCGACGACGAACAGTCCGAGGAAATCAGGCAAGCCATTCTCTCCGGCGACGAAATGAAAAAGCCCGGGTTCACGCGGCTGAATTTCAGCGTTCTGCTGCCGGACGAGAAGGTGCAGTTCATACTCGATGCTGTGGCGCAGATTGCGTCCGACGCAACGGACTTCGAGCATGACTACGACCTCGATCCTGGCCGGGCGATCTTCTTCCCGCGAGCCGCAGTCGAGGGCATCGCCCATGCAGCAGCCTGAAGTCGCCGGGTTCTACGATGCACGTACGGGCAGCATCCAATATGTCGTTGCATGCCCGAGTTCGCGAAAATGCGCCATCATCGACCCCATACTCGATTTTGACGAAAAGTCTGGCTCGACAGCAACGACAAATGCGGACGCGATCCTCGACTACATCAACAGCCACAACTGAAGCTCGAGTGGATCCTGGACACCCATTCGCATGCGGATCACTTTTCGGCCGCGCGTTATCTCAAGGCAAGGACCGGTGCGCCGATTGCAATCGGCGAGCGGGTGAAGGAAGTGCAGCAGATCTGGCAGCAGATCTACAATTGGCCCGATCTCGCATACGACGGCTCACAATGGGATCGGCTGTTTTGCGACGGCGATAGCTTTAACATCGGCGAGCTAGAAGCGCGCGTCATGCACTCGCCAGGCCACACCTTGGCGTCGATCAGCTATGTCATCGGGGACGCCGCGTTCATTCACGACACACTTTTCATGCCAGATAGCGGCTCCGCCCGCGCGGATTTCCCGGGTGGCAGTGCAGCTGATCTGTGGCAGTCCATCCAGAACATTTTGAGCCTACCCGGCGAGACCCGTCTCTTTGCCGGTCACGACTACAGGCCGGGAGGGCGCCCAGGCTCTGTGGGAGAGTTCGGTGGCGGAGCAGAAACAGAAAAACAAGCACGTCGCCGGTCAATCTCGGAGTGCGTTCATCAGGCTTCGAGAGGCGCGAGACAGGGCATTGCCGATGCCAAGGCTCATGTTGCATGCCCTCCAGGTCAATATTCGCGGAGGAGAGCTGCCTCAGGTCGAGGAAAATGGCCTGCGTTATCTGAAAATCCCGCTCAACGCGCTGCCAGCATCGGTCTGGGTCAGTGAAGAGTTGGAAGGGCTCCCTCCAGCAGCTTCAGCTCACGATCGGTTCAGGATTGCGCCGGATACACGCTCGTCCGAATTGGCGCAGGCGGGTCGATCCTCGCCACGTACGTCGTCGGGATGAACAATCCTCGGAGCGCTCTCGGAGGTGATCGCGGTAAGCAATTGCGGTGGCGCGCCTGCAACACTATTATCGATCATGTTCTGAGGAGGTATCTCGGATGTGGAATAGGATCGCCAAGCTTCGGTTATCGAGCCGCACCTGGGAGGCAATTCTTTTGGGGATGAAAAGCTTGAGGCGGACCTCAAATAGCCGATGTATGTACTGGTGATTTGACGCGATTCCATAGACAGCATCGTTGGCGCCACCAGATTTTCGCGTACAGCTTCGGGATTGCGCCCGGCCGCGGGCCATCACGCACCACTTCACGGCACGTCGTTCAGATTTGTGTAGTGCTTCAGTTTTACGAAATCGAAGTTCCATAAGATATCTTATGCGACTTTCGCCAGTTATAATCAATATTTCCCAGTTATGCAAAGTACGCATGATGCGCGCCTCAAGTCTTCGTCAGTCACATAGAGGAGAAAGATGAAGTGCCGTTGCAGTTACTCCTGCTCTACATCTCGATACGACAGATCGATATTACTTACCATCACCTCACCGCTCGATAAAATCGGACGGAAGACTCTGAACACTTCTTAGACGCCGGGGTCGGCGCCCCGGTCAGACCACATCGCCCTTGCTCGCCTGTCCTCTCGGCGCACTCACTTGTGCGGCATGCAATAGACTCCCTCGGATTCCATCAGTACCGCGCCACCCTTCAGCTCGCTTAGTGCGCCGACCCACGCTTCCGAATACGTGCGGCTGGCATCCACGGCCGTCAGCCATAGAACGCGGTTGTCGGCCAGTTCGACTTTGACTTCCTGCTGCAAAGGGCTTGCCTGCACGGTCTGTTGATAATGACGTTTGATCCTGACATTGCTGGCCGGGAACTCAGCCTCGTTGCTGCCGTAGTTCAGCACAAATCCCGTGTGGTCCTCAGCCACCGAGCAACTGCCACCACGCTCACACACGATTTTGGCAGCGGTCCTGCAGTCCCATTTCAGTGAAGCGGGCCACATAGGATTGTCCACACTTGATCGCGGCTTGTCGCTCTGACCAGCCGCCGTCAACACTGCGCCTGTGTTCATAATCATTGTGGATAGCAGAAGCGCCTTGAACACTACAAACCTCCCTGAATTGTGGCCCTCATAGTCCTCGTCCTACGTGATGGCCTGGCTTATGGCATGTTGAGATTGAACCAGCTTTTCTGGCGCACGCCGTTCGCTTCATCATACTCAATGAACCAGGGCTTTCCGCGCATCGGTCGAGGGATGGTGTAGTAGGTGGGGCCATTGCCAAAGGAATGCCCTCGATCGTTCCCCGCGGTCTGGATTGTTGCCGCAACCACCTTACCGTCGATTTCGATTTGGACCTGTCGTGATCCGTCTCCACGATTCCCGCCGAGGCCGCTGTTTTTGACAACGACGGGCAACGAGAGCCTATCGGACGCGATGCGGCAGATATTCCGTTCTTGCTCCATTCCGGGCCGGTCGGAGTTGGTGCCAACTGCTTGCCAGCCAGACGGACAATCCTCATACTTCTCAAATTTCGCGGCGCTGGAGTTGGCTTGCGGACAGGTCGGCCAGTTAAATCCCGGGGCTTCCATCGCCGCAATCAACTTGTAAATTGGCGGGTGGCAAGATGGCGTGCCCTGCCAGTCGCCGGACAGACACAGGAGGACCTGACAGCCCCATTCCGATGCCTGTGATTGGGATGGAAGAGCCGCTGCGCCCGCGAGGGCGACGGAACTCACCAAAAGGAATTTGAGCATGGTCATAGCCTTTTCCTCACTGCGGATTTTGATAGTTTACTATGGATGATCCGCGCGAAAAAGGACAGATCGAAAAGGCAGGTTTGTGCGACTACATCGATTTATGAAACGAGACGACGCGGGCGCGGTCAACAACCCGTTGCGTGCCAACATTGCCCTGACGCTTGAGCGGGAGAGAGCCAAACGTGGCCTATCCCATATGCACATGGCCGAGCTGTTTCGCACCCCTGAAGGCGAAGGGCTCGCTTACCGAACTTACATCCAGACCGTTCGGCAGAAAAATAATGTCACATTGACGACGCTGCAGATCATGGCAAACGGCCTGCAAGTGTCTGTCGCAGAACTGCTCTCCGGCGGGAAAAAACTCCCCGAATGGGTGCATCAGCTGGACGAAACTGCGATCCGCAAGCGCCTTGCACACATCATCGACATGGAGCGGCAACGACGCAATATGCTCCGCTATGAGATGGCGAAGCTGATCGGTGTGGCGGAGGCGACATTCATGAAACTGGAGCGCGCGAGCGGCAACATCAGCGTGGACACGATTGCCGCGATCGCCAAGGCGTTGAAGCTTGATCCACGGACGTTCCTATTTTGGGATAAGGTGCCACCAACCTGATCTACGTGTTATTGGCTGCAGCGGGACGCGCAGGCACGTCTAACAGAGAATTTTCTGGTGAACTGACCGGCCAACGTCCATACTCATGCTCGCCGGGCCGACTTGTCAGCAGACGACAGAAACCGCTTCAAGCTCAAACCGGCCCACAAAATGTAAGGCGGCATGGCGAGCGAATAGTGACCACAGTTTAATTCCAAAATACTTGGCCTAGCACCGGCATCCTTCAGCCTCCGCATGAACCTCTCCGACAGTTCTGGCAACACCACTTTGTCTCTCTTAGCCAACACAACGTGAAGATCGAGATCAGGCCGTGCTAAACAAAGTTCGTAATTCTCCAAGTTAAGCGGACCCCAGGCCCTTCTGAGATCGGTCAGCTCAATCTCAGGCTCAATGCTGTCACGTATCAGTCGTGTCGCGCGACCCGTCCAAACCATATCCGCTAGACTCCCCGCCGTCAGAAACAACGAGGCTTTTGACACTGCCAGGTCGTGCGCCGCGACCAGCCCCGCAACCCACGAGCCTAAGCTCATACCGACAACCGAAATCTCTCGATAGCCTTCGCTCTTCAACCATCGTATGAGTTTTCGCCCATCCAACACTGCCTGCCTTACAGATTGGATCGTTCGACCGAGATTAGGGCTAAGCATATAATCGGCGTGCACGGAGCCGGGACGGCTACGTTCTAAGTGATAAGGCATAGCAATCTCGACAACCGTGATGCCACGCTGCGAGAAGAGGTTGGCAATCTGACGATTCCGGGCGCTTGCATTCCAATGGTGAAAAATCACCATTGCCTGATCGAACGCCCCGCTTTCTGTGATTTTCGCCGAGACAACGTTGTTCTGTTCGACATCAGTAGAAATGTCCGATGGAAATTTGAGCCACCCATCTAGCCTTTCAAACCCCTGATCACTCACACTCGGCTCATCGAAAAAGGCTGGATCAACCACGGCTTGGTCCGCAAGGGCACAGAATTCCTCGATACTTGTCATCTTCTTCGCACCTGGAAAGGCGCGTTCCGCGTCAAGGACGAAGACCGTTGGTTTCTTTCCTTCCTCACCGCGAAGGGCCCGGCGTTCGTCCCAACGATCAAGCCAACTATGATACACTCTGTTTGTTTCCCAAATCACTCTCTCGCCATCGCCCCAACCCTGGATCGAACAGGCCGTAAAGCGCGACTAGCACTGAAATGGCCAGAAGGCTCGAAAAGCCGGCAAACGTGTCGATCAACAAGTAGCTGACAACAAGTAACGCCACGACCGCCGACATCTTCCACAAAGGCGCATGAAATCGACTCACGACACCTAATCGGATGGTGCCATACAGAAATACAAAACAGGTTGAAATAACGACAAGAAGGCTGCTGTAATGCGTCGGCATGCGATAGCGGAACCCGTTGGTCACATGCTCGCGACCTTGGAACATCGAAGACATATCGCCGACCAACCACGCCACAATATTCTCACCACTGGATGCCAGATACGAGCTTTGGACCTTCATCCATATGGCGACCAGAACCCCCAAAACAGTACACCGAAAAACCGCACGCATCACTGTGAGGCCGGCTTCATTGAGTTCTTGCTGATGATCAACATACGACAGCTTCTTCAATCTGTCCCCAATTCTCCAAAGATCATGAACAACCGTGTAGACCAAAATGAGACCTGCGAAGAAAAGATAAAACACCAGGCACATGTATAGGTAGGCTAGCCCCGTAAAAGCGACTGTTTCTGGGACAGATACGATCTCAGGACGCACAAGAGCTATTTTCCCCCAATCCATGGCATAGTTGCCACCGCCCCTCATCAACGGGATCAGGGACACGCCGATCCATTGAAAAAGACCCGCGAACAGCAAGCAAATCAAAAAAACCGACCAATAGGTGTACGAGGAAGCGTCAACGTTGAGCAACCAGGCGTCGTCGCTTTCCACCTGATCGCCCTGCACTGCAAGCTTTCTGCGCCCCTCACTTTTCCAGAAGACCAGCAACTCTATAACGAAGAAGAAAAACAAGGGTAAGAACACCATAAAGTCTAGTGTCCAATTTGCGGCCCAAAGGAATCCAACCTGCTTAACGAGCCCGTCGGCTCGCTCGTAGGTTACGTTGTGGATGCCAATGATGTACGACAAAAAGCCGAGGGCGGTCATACCGGCAAACACCGACGCCGGCAAATTCAGGGGAGATCCGTAACTAAAAAACGCCTCCGATTTCCTCGCCAACCTAAAACGCCGCCTCGGCCCCTTGGCGTCAGTACCGCGTGTCAACTCGGCCGGCGAGTCTATCTTGTCATCGAAAGTCCCAGTGAGTGCCGTATCTGGAGTCTCCTGTGCAATGCTGCTTCCGGCTCTCTTCCATTCTCGTCTCTTGGCCGATAGCCGCGATTGCGCCGCGCCAAGCTCCATCTGCCATTCGCTGGTTGCGATCGGATCATCGCATCCAAAAATCCTCGCCAGCCAACGAATGTTGGTAGTGCTAATCCCCTTGTCGTTCTCCTGAAACCAAAGCTGCACCGTTCGCAGATCGACTCCAACCCGGTTGGAATCAATCTGTGAAATCGCCTCTGCAAGAAGCTCGGGCGTCCATGGGCCCGCAGGAAACCCGTCTTTGCCTAACGGCCGACCTGCACCCGCCGCCGCCAGTCGTTTGAATAATTCTTTGAAATCACTCCCGTCTCTCGGCGGAGGGAGAAATAACTTTCCGTTCGTAAACAATGACTTATGGGCTCTAGTTTCGTTCCATTTCGCTAGGCTTCGTATTTTATCGTGCCTTCATCCTCAATCAACGATTTTGTCAACTCGATTTTGGCCGGCCGGGAGAGAGGCCAGTCAAGGCACTGACTGCCCGGATCGGTCGCAGGGCAGGCGCCCACCTTACGAGCGGTGATGATGTTAAGAAATCCTGGTGTTACAGACTTTACGGGCTGTCAGATGAGCAGTCCGAGCTCAGACCGGTGCACCTTCGGCCGGTTCCCTGGTCTTCTAGTTGCCGACGACAGGGGTCGACGCGGGTTGCTGGCCAGCACCAACACCGGTGCCGAAGGCAGGCCGATGGTGAAGAATATCAAGCACGGCAACCGGACATACTCCCGAACCCGCGCCCGTGTCGAGCATCCTTTCGCCGAGCAGAAGGACCGCTGGGGATTGTTCATCCGCACCATCGGCCGGTCGCGTGCGCGCCAAGGTCAAAATCGGCATGGGCAATTTCGCATACAATCTGAAACGTTTTGTCTGATGGCAGGGCGGAGTGTGCTCGCATGAGCGAACGGCAGGGGAAGCCAGGGCTTCGGGAGCCCGAGAAGCAGAGGGATGAACCCATCCCTACTTTCTCGGCTCCCCAACTATCAGATACGTGGAGCCGGTCGATGTCTATTCAATTGGTCTGTAGCAACGGACAGGTAGTAGCGGCTGGAGGCGTCGCGAAACTGATTGCGGAACATCGTCGGAGCATTGCTAAGCTTGAACGTCTCGGCAAGCGAGCGATGGAGGCCGAGGGTACGGACGCGATCTTGCTGGGTCAGAGGCTGGACGCGGTCATGGCGGAGGAAGCCGCACTGCGAAGGCGTGCTGCCATTGCCCCGGTAACCACCATCGCAGAAATGAAAATGAAGGCTTCTTACTTTCAACGGCTGACGGCTCATGACTGGTGCGAGGTTGATGTCGACGATTTTCGCGCGTTGCTCGGTTCTTTCGCGAAACTGCAGTCCTAGGAGAAGAGCGCTGAAATCCATGAGGTCACGGTATTCCAGGCCGCATAGAGCCCCGCAGGCACCAATATGATCGCCAAGAACGCAGCGGCTCCGCCAATAGCGCCGTCACCGCGTCCTTCCACGGGATAGTAATATTTGTGCGCCTCATCGTCGTGCTTCATTGTTGTCTCTTCGACTGCTTATTTAGCAGCAACTGCACAGGATGCTGAAACGTCGTGCCCCACAAACCCGCACGTTTCATCTTAGCGCTGATTTCCGCGACGAGGTAGTTCTCATTGACGGCTTTGCCCTTTGCTGTCGTTGCGGCAAACGCGTATCCGGTCGCTATGAGCGCTGTGCCAACGTCGATCGTTTCGCCATTCAACTGCGCACCGCACACGACAAAAGCCGCCTTGTCCAGGGCGTAGCCGATTGGCTGGCATGTAACCGCCGCGCTATCGAACAGCGCAGCAAGGTGCGCCAGCGAGGTGTTCCCGCAATCGACTTTGTTTCCATTTGGCTCTTCAGCTGACGTGCCTCGAAGACATGACTGGACGCCATAGAGGCGGAAAAGGTGATCTCCGTCACGCCAGGTATCTCCGGTCAGCAGTTGAGCCGATTTCGATACCGCGAAGGGTGTTGGTCTGGCTAAGCCGGTGGCATCCTGCGCCTGTGCCGATGCACACACAGAAAGTGCGGCCAGCACTGCGAAGCTCGCCCGCTTCATTCCTGGAACTGTCCACCGAGGTCGGCGGAATGCTCCAGATCGGGGCGCAGCGATTTGCCGTCCTTGTTGCGTCCGATTGCCGCCATGTCGAAAAAAACCATTTCGTCATCGTCGTAGGCGACGTTGTACGGATCGTTTGCATTGCCCGCACCCACGAGTGAGAAACAAGACACGGCGTCGGGTTCACCCTTCTTGCTTTGCAGCACAAGTGTTTTGCAAAGCACGACAAATGCACGATCGTTGTAGATCGCCTGTTCATAGTCCTGCGCGGCCTTCGTGCAGTCCCACTGCTCCGTCTTGTACGCGATCTTCGGTTTTGGGCAGGCCGCAAGGCCGCGCAGTCGATACGTCACGCCGTTGATGACGCGCTCGGTCGCCGATGGCACCTTGACCGGCCCGATGAGGGCGGCCGCATCGCGCTGAAAGAGCGCGCCTTTCGCATCGTAGCGCTCATAGACGAACACCTTTTCGCCCGGCTTCGCAAACTGGAGCAGGTAGCGTGCCGAGGGTTGCGCGAAGGCGCTCGGGGCGTCGGCGCCGGCGGCATAAGCCACGGTGCCCTGGAGCAGCAGAACCGTGCAAAGGGCCGTCTGTTTCATCGAAATCCGTCCTTGTGATCGATATCGTGTTGACACTTTACTAGGGCTGCGTGTAGCCATAGTAAAGTGTTAAATTTTGGCGACAGTATGAACACTCGATCCGCTCTTCTGCTCACGCTCTTTGGCGCCACGTTGCCGTTGCAAGCGCACGGCCGGGACCTGGCATCAGACCGCGTGGCAATCGCCTTTGCAACGCCGGCGCAAGCTCTTGCCGCGGCCGGGGCGCAAAGGCCGGGGGAGTGTAAGACCGTAAATCGGACCGAGGTCTCCCGACTTGTGCGTTCAATCGCGCAAGAGGAAGGCTTCGACGCCGATCTGGCCGAGACAATTGCATGGGCCGAAAGCGATCTCGGCGCCAGTCAGGGTCCCTCAAAAGCCGGAGCCCTGGGAATCATGCAGCTGATGCCGGGCACGGCGGCCGATCTAGGGGTCAGCGACCGTTGCGATACACAGGCAAATGTCCGGGCTGGCCTTCGCTACCTGAAGTCACTCTATGACGAATTCGGGGATCCGCTGCTGATGCTGGCGGCATACAACGCCGGGCCCAACAGCGTCTACAAGGCGCAGGGCATTCCGGTGAATCCGGAGACGGCGGAATACATCGTGAAAATACTGAACCGCTGGAAGTTCGGCGGTGTGGTGAAGAAGTCCGCCCTGACCAAATCCGAGACGCTCGCGGCCGCTCCGCCAGAAAGCGAGGACGCTTGGCAGGATGGTCATGTCATGGATCTCGGCAACTGAAAGGAGCCAAGGGTGGAATACAGGAAAGCGGGCAAATTTGCCCTGAAACTGGCCTTGGCCTCGGCGGTCGGAATAGCTCTCGCGCCAGCCACTGCGTATGCCCAGTCGGCGGCGCCAGTCGAAAATGTGCTGGAGTGGTTCGTCGGAGTTCTGCAGGGCAACATAGCGCGTTCATTCGCCATCATCGCGGTCTGTTTTCTCGGCTTCCTCGCCATGACGGGCCGACTGGCGTGGATGATGGCCTTTTCCATCATCATTGGCATCGCTCTGATCTTCGGCGCTGCCCAGCTGGTGGATGCGGTTCGCGCGACCGCGGGAGGCAGCTGAGGCATGGATGATGAGGAAGTCTATGTCGAGCCGGTCAGTCTGCCACTAACGCGCCCCCCGATGAAATGGGGCGTGCGATATGAGGTTTTTGCATTGAACGGCATCCTGGCGGTGATCGGTTTTATCGCTACGAGCAGCTTCATGCTCGGCCTTGGAGTGTTCGGCGTGGTGCATCTGGTCAGCGCATATCTGTGCCAGCGCGACCCCTACATGTTCCATATTTTCGAGCGGCGTGTCTCCAAACGCGGAGCGGTGGCGAACCTTACTTTCTGGGGGGCGAGGAGCTATTCGCCATGAGCCTCGATGCTGACCTGAAATTTGGCCGTGAACGCCGCCGCGAAAAGCCCGCGGCGATGCACATCCCTTACCTTCGCCATGCCGATGACAATCTGATCGTGACGAAGAGCGGCTTTCTTGTCGGCGTCATCCAGCTTAGTGGCCTGCCGTTCCAGACGATGGACCAGGCCGAGCTGAACAGCCGAATGTTCAACCGCAACACGACGTTCCGCAATCTCTCGACGTCTCGCTTTGCGGTCTACACGACGATCATCCGCCGCCACGTGACGCCTGAGATCGAAGGCGACTTTGACAATCCTTTCGTGGCCGAGCTCGACGCCCGCTACATGGATGAGCTTGGGGCGAAAAACCTTTTCGTCAACGAGGCGTATCTGACTGTCATACGCCGACCGATGGTCGGCCGCGTCGGCTGGGTGGACAAGGCGCTCAATGCGTTTCGCATAAGTACCGCGGGCGAGGAAACCCGCGAAGAGGCGATGGCCGAATTGCGTGACGTTCTCGACGGCGTCGTCAAGGATTTCACGGCTTATGGTGCGCGTCTTCTCGGCGTCGTAAAACGCCGCGAAAGCTTCATTTCCGAGCCGGCGGAATTCTTGGCGAAGATCCTCGCCGGCGGCGTCGACGTGGAAATGCCTTTGCCGCGCATGAGCCTTGGCGATGTGCTGGCGACACGACAGCTGTTTTTCGGCAAATCCGCGCTGGAACTTCGCGGGCCGGACGCAGGCAAGCTCGGCGCCATGGTGTCGATCAAGGAATACCCACCGTTCACAGCTCCGGGCTCATTGGACGGTCTCTTGCGCCTGCCACATGAGTTTGTCCTGACGCAGAGTTTCGCGATCGAAGACCGTGTAACGGCGATGCGCAGGATCAACACCATCGCGAACCAGGTTGAGGGTTCCGACGAGGCGGGCACGACGGTCGAGGAGTCAGTCCACGACGGTGCCGACAAGCTGGCCGGCGGCGAAGTCGTCTTCGGACAACATCATATGAGCGTCCTGGCCTTGGCACCGGACATGACTGGGCTCAACCGTGCGCTATCCGACATTACGGCCGAACTTTCGCGCATGTCGATCGTGCCGGTCCGCGAGACACTGAACACGGAACTCGCCTTTTGGGCGCAGCTGCCGGGAAATTTCAGCTACATCGCGCGACGTGCGTTGATTTCGTCCCTGAACTTCGCCGGCCTTTTTTCCGGACACAATTTCCCGTCCGGCCAACGTGAGGGGCTGCATTGGAAACGGCCCATCGCCTTGCTCGAAACAACCAGCCAGACGGCCTACTACTTCAATTTCCACGTTCACGATGTCGGGCACTTCACTGTGTTCGGCCCGACCGGCTCGGGCAAGACCGTGGTGCTGTCGTTCCTGATGGCGCAGGCCATGCGCGTCATGCCGCGGCCACGATGTGTTTATTTCGACTATATGCGCGGCGCAGAAATTTTCGTTCGGGCGCTCGGCGGTCGCTACGAGGTGATGGAACCCTCTCAGCCGACTGGGTTCGCGCCATTGCAGCTTGATGACACGGCAGAAAACCGTTCTTTCCTGGAAGATCTGCTCATCTACATTCTAACGCCGGAAGGCGGCGCGCTGGACGTGGCGGAGATGCGCGTCATCAACGCCGCCGTCGACATGATCTACAAGATCCCGCGCGAACAGCGGACCTTCGACCTGCTGCCCGAAGTGCTGCGGGGCTCGCTCATGCCCGGCATGAACGATCTAGCCGCGCGGATACAGCCCTGGCTCGACCCGAAGGACAGAGGCTGGCTTTTCAACAATCCCGTCGATCTCATCGATTTTTCGAAGCCGGTTGTCGGGTTCGATATGACCAAGATCCTGAGTGACCGAAAGCTGCGTTCGGCCGCGTTGCTCTACATCTTCCACCGTCTTGAAGAAGTCGTTGATGGCTCGCCCATCATGCTCTTCCTCGATGAAGGCTGGAAGTTGCTGGACGACGAGGTTTTCGCCGCCTTCATCAACGAAACTCTGAAGACCATTCGTCGCCGCAACGGCGTGGTCGGCTTTGGCACGCAGACGGCGGAGGACGTCGTCAATTCCTCCATCTCGTCGTCGCTGATCGAGCAAACGAAGACCAACATTTTCTTCCCCAACCCGAAGGCGAGCAAGGAATCCTACATGGAGCGATTCTCGCTGACAGCGAAGGAATTCGAGTTCGTGCGACGCACCGCGAAGGAAACACGCACCTTCCTCGTCAAGCACGACAGCGACTCGATCGTAGCCAAGCTCGATTTGTCGGCGATGCCCGATCTCATCAAGGTCTTGTCCTCGAACGAAGCCAACAGCAAGGAATGCGCACGGCTCCGGGAGACCTTCGGCGACGAGCCGGAAATGTGGCTGCCATACTTCTGCGGATGGGAGGACGAGCATGACGAAGCGGCTTAGCAGCGCTTGTCTAGCCGTGGCTCTCGCGACGGCGGAAAGCATGAGCGTGGCTGTCGCTCAGATCGCGGTGATCGACGGGCCGAACCTCGACAAGCGGCAAGAGGACGAGCAGTACAGCACGAAGTCGGATGAGGCCAAGAGGGACGAAACCGACAAAAAGAAAAGCATCGTCTGCACCTATTCGAACAAATACCGCTCACAGATGTTTCGCCGGTCGCCGGCCGAAGCGTTGCAGCGCGACGCGGGCAACGTGAAGATGATCCGCTATTATGCGCAAAAATACGGGGTGCCCGAAGGCCTGGCTCTTTCCGTTGCTTATCAGGAATCGCGCTTCGACACATGCGCCGGGAGCCACACTGGCGTCAAAGGCGTCATGCAGCTGACCAAGGGCACCGGCAAGTCCATGGGGCTTGACCGTGACGTGAACGAAGAGAATGTCGAAGGCGGTGTCAAGTATCTCGGAATGGGCGTGAAGCAATGCGGGGCGACGAACTATAGCTGTCTCGCCTCCTTCTACAACGGATCGAACGCTGGCGAGCAAAACCAGTGGGCCGGCGGTGTCGGCCGCTGGAACAACTACTTCAACGACTATGTGTCGAGCGGCAAGGCTCCGGCCGCCGCGCCGCCACCATTCTCGATCGTAACGGCCGACGGCGCAGGCGGCACGGCCCAGGACGCGGCCATGGGCACGGTCAGGAAGGCGGCTGGCGGCCTTGATGCAAGCTCATCGCAGATTGGCGCCAACGGCGCGGCAGTCGACGCGCTGGCGGGCAACGTTGGCCAGGTGACCGAATACAAGGACGCCTGGGAGCTGAACTCGTCGGCTCGTGGGATCAACGCCGATGTCACCAACCAGTACCTCGCCCAGGCGGGGGATTTCACGGCGTTGCTGGCCCAACTTCTCTCGTTGCAGAATGTTCAGGCATCGCAGTCGTCCAAGCTGGTGCAACAGCCGAAGAGCGGCTCTCCAAACCCGTTCTCTTGTGATCCCGCGGAATTGGAGCGGTTGAGGATCGATCGCGGCCGGTGGCTACCATGCGCACTTGAGAACGCGGGGGCAAGCTCGGCCGGCAGTCGCTCGATGATCATCACCAGTGATCCTGCCGGCGCTGCCAGCGTGATCAATTCTCTACAGCAATAGGAGGCTGACATGAAGAAATTCGCGATTGCCGCCAGTCTGGCGCTTTGGGCAAGCACGGCCCACGCACAGATTGCCGTCATTGATGGCGCCAATCTCGATGTCGCCCGCAAGAATGCGGACAACACCAACTCCATCATGGATTCGAACAAGGACATTCTGAAAAAGAGCGAGGAGATCCTGCAGGCTCTCAGCGGCAGTCGTGACGGTTCGCTCGGGATCGGACAGATGGGCCTTGGCGGCAATATGTCGATTGCCCAGGCGCCGTCGTTCGGATCGATCCTGAACGGCGGGGCTCTTTCGTTTGGTGGCCTGTCGCCCGAAATCCAGAAAATCGCCGGTGCCGTCATCAACGGCCTCCAGCTGGTGAAGCAGCTCCAGCAGATTGCGGGCAAAGAGACGAGCGCCGTCAACACGGCCTATGGCGGCAGCGTCAATGTGGCCTCGCTGCTAAGCGCATTGACCTCGCAGGCTTCGCAGGGCGTTACCCAGCGCCAACAGTCCCTGCAGTCAGCGAGCGGGCAGATCGGGCAGTCGCAGGACGTCAAGGGTTCGGTGGACCAGAACACACGAATGCAGCTGGAAAACGCGCGCGCCGTCAACGAACTGATCGGCGTCCAGAACGGCGCGGTCGCGGCCCTGAATGAGAAGCTGAAGGGAGATCTACTTCGCCAGAGCCAGGTGCAGAAGATGATGACACCGCGCACCGTCAATCCGTTCGCGGAATTCGGCAAGAGCGGAGGCTGAGCGCTTGTCGAGGCGGGTCCTGCGCATATGCGTTGTGATTGCGCTCGGCGCAGTGCTTTTCGGATGCGCAAATCGCGAACTGAAAGCGCCATGCGGGCCTTTGGCGTACGCCGACGAATGCGGCGCGCTGAAGCCGGTCAATTCAACGCCGTTCGCCAGCATCATTGACGAGGATCCATGAACGGTCTCGCCGCAAGCATCCTCGGTGGCATTGACAACATCGGACAGGACTTCGTTCGCACCGTCTATATGCAGTTGGGCAATGCGATGGGCAGCGTCTTCACCCTCATGCTCACCCTCTATATCGCGTGGTGGGGCTATTCGATCCTGAGCGGGCGAGAGTCGATTTCGCCAATCGAAGCGGCCTATCGCCTCGGCCGCGCGGTCATCATCTATCTACTGCTGACCGGATGGGGCACATTTTCCGCGACGATCTATCAGCTCGTGCAAAGCATTCCCGACGAGGTCGGAAAGGTGATCGTCGGCGCCGTGTCGCGAGCCACAGGCAATCAGCTCAGCGACCAGGCGGCAATTCCAGCACTTATCGACAACCTCTACCAAGGGGCGCAGGACGTGGCCAATCAGGTCTATAGCGGATCCTTCTATGACATTTTTGGTGCGCTCTTGTCGCTGCTCGTTCTGCTGTCGGCCATCATCTTCGCAGCGCTTGCCATTGCCGCGATCATCGCCGCCAAAGTGATGTTGTTCATCACGCTGGCCCTGGCGCCGATATGGATCATTCTTTGGCTTTACCGCTGGTCCTCGCGCATGAGCGAAGGCTTCCTTTCGCTCACCACGTTTCTGATGATCCAGCAAATCCTGATCTACGGCTTTCTCGGTTTCTACTTCTCGCTCGTCAACGCGGCGCTGAACACCGCCACGTCGGGCGGAGCGACCATGGACAGCAAAATGTCGCTGGTGCTGCCGCTGGTGTTGGTGACGATCATCGGGATCTACGTTCTCATGCAGATACCCTCGATTGCTTCGATCCTGAATGGCGGCGGGTATCTCAGCACCGTGGGCGCATATAATCCCTATAGAAACGTCGGCAGGAATACCGTGCGCTATTCCGGTGCACGATGGGCCGCCGGCCGCGCCGCTCGGGGCGCCCGGCAGCTCGCAGCAAACAGTTTTCGATCTTCGCGAGCAGCGAGGTTGGATGCCGCAACTCGGTCCGCCATCCAGCAAGGTGCGCGCGATAACTCCAGGCCTCTGGCCTAGAAAACAAGAACGGTCACCGATCGCGGCCCTGGATCGGATCGAGATCGTCTCGCAAACGAGGCAATAGTAACGTGATAATGCCAGTGGAAACAGCTGCTGACCGCAGCAGCGAACTCGTCGACAAGCGCTATTACAGGGCGGGCGCGACCTGGGAAGACGACACGCACCGGTCAATGCGTCGATCGCGTACATTGGCCTGGATCGTCAGCGGCGTTTCCGGACTGGTTGCGATGCTGTCGCTGCTGGCGCTCGTGCTGATCCTGCCGCTCCGGCAGTTCGAACCGTACGTTGTCGAGGTCGACAAATCGACGGGCTACCTCGAGATCATGCGCGCGCTGAAGCCTGGAGATTTGTCCCAGAACGAGGCCGTCACGGCGGCCAATCTGGTGCGCTATATCAGGGCCCGCGAAACCTACGATTCCCGTGAACTGAAACAGAATTACGACCTGGCGCAGCTCTACTCCACCGACGCCGCGTCCAAGGATTTGACGTGGCTTTATACGCCTGCAAATCCACAATCGCTGGACAAGATTTTTGGCCGCAATGTCACTGTCTCGGTCGAGATCAAGTCCGTTTCCCTGCTCAATCGCAACACAGCCTCGGTGCGCTTTGCCACGACGACGCGCCGGGACAATTCGTCCACGGCCGACAATTGGGTGGCGGTGATAAAATTCCGCTACACCTCGACGCCGCTCAAGAACGAATGGCGTTTCGACAACCCGTTGGGATTTCAGGTTACGGATTACCGCCGCGACCAGGAATCGGCGCCGGCCGCGGGGAGCTTGCAATGAGATGGCGCATCGGCCTCACTCTGTCGGCTGCCCTTTTCCTCGGCATTACCCACAACGCGGGCGCACGCGACGGCCGCATCCGATATGTCACCTTCAACAACGACGACGTGACGTCGGTGCGCGCAGCTCTTGGCATTTCAACGATGGTCGAGCTTAGCCCGACCGAAGTCATCGAAACCGTGTCGGCTGGCGACACGAAAGGCTGGTCGATCATCCCCAAACGCGGATCGCGATTTCTGTTCGTCAAGCCGCTGGAGCGCGATGCTTGGACCAACGTCAACGTGGTCACCAACCGGCGCGTCTATTCCCTGCTGCTGCAGGCGACTGACAATGACCGGGACCGGGCATCCTTCCAGGTCCGGTTCAAGTACCCCGACGAGGATATCAACGCGCGCCTGCTCTCACAGGCCAAGGAGAGCGCAACCGATCCGGATTTGAAGGACCTGAACTATGCCGATCTCAATTACGACTATGCCTACAAGGGCGACGACAGCCCGAAGCCGCGCACCGTATTCGACGACGGCACCAAGGTGTTTCTGGAGTTCAAGGGCGACATTCCGGCGATTTTCGTTGTCGACGACAAGCGCCATGAGTCGCTGGTCAACGTTCGTACTCAGGGTAAATACACAGTCATCGACAAGGTCGCACGGCAATTCACCTTGCGGGCCGATGGCAAGACGCTCTGCCTCTACAACCGGGCGCGACCCAACGCTATCGATCCAGTCGAGCAGGTCTACGGTCCAACGAAACTGACCGGTGGCTCCACCCTGTTCGGATCCAGCGGAGGGCGGTGATGACCCAGATCGATTATAACCAACTGGACGGCAGCCCGACGGTCGCGCGCCGTGGTGCGGGCGTGGGTACCAGGATCGCCCTGGTCGGCCTCGGCGTAGTGCTCGTAGGCGCGCTGATATGGCTGAACTGGCCCAGGGAGCCTGTATCGCGCGATGTTCGCAGCGATGGCGAGGAAAACTTCAACCCGCCCGAGTTCCGCCCGCCGACGTTGAACGAGCCGCCGCAACCTGCCGACGGCACGATCGACCAGATCGTGGTGCCGCCACCGGCTGACGTCCAGAACGGCACGCAACAAGCCGATAATGTCGATCAGACCGTTCAGGAGGGCGCCGACCTTGACGCGCAGCGACGCACGCTGGAGGCGCAAATGGCGGCCGAGGAGGCGCGCCGCAAGGCCGAGGCGGAAGAAGCCCGACGCAAGGCGACGGCTGAGGACGAGGCTCGTCGTAAAGCGGAGGCGGCCGAGCGCGAAAAAGCGGTGTGGGAACGCCTGCGGTCGAGCCAGATGGTGACGAATGATCAAACCGGCTCGACGGATGCCGGCGCCCAGGCGGCACAGGTCGAAATCGCGCCCGACGGTCAGATCGTCCCGGTCCCCGGCACCGACAGTGATCCCAATAAGGCATTCCTGGCGCAGTCTGAGGCAAGTTCTTCCGGCATCGTCAAAGCCAGAGCCTTCCGACGCACCGATGCGCTGATCCCTGAAGGAACGATCATTCGCGGCTATTTGGAAACCGCTGTTAACACCGACCTTCCCGGTGCCGTGCGCGCAGTCGTGCGTGAGGATGTCTTCTCGCTCGACGGCAGGCGGATTCTCATTCCAAAAGGCTCGCGCCTGACCGGGGAATACCGCTCGGGGCTTGCGCGCGGTCAAAAGCGTGTTTTCATCGTCTGGAGCAGGGTCATCCGCTCGGACGGCATTTCTGTCGACATTAAGTCGCCCGGGGCCGACGCGCTCGGCCGCGGCGGTATGGGCGGCCGTGTCGATACACACTGGGTTGAGCGCTACGGCAACGCCATCATGCTGTCCGTCGTTGGCGGTGTCTCTGAATATCTGTCCTCGCTAGGCGATAGCAGCCAGGATGGACAACAGCGCCAGGTGTCGACGATCGATCCCGTAACCGGCGAGACCACCACCGTAACTTATGGTGGCGATGGCTCGCAGCGCGACGCGCGTAACATCGCCTTCGACAAATCATCGACCGCCCTGCAGCAACTCGCGCAAGAGGCGTTTCGCGACACGCAGAACATTGGCCCGACGGTCTATGTCGACCAGGGCACGTCGGTCGTCGTGCTGGTGCGGCGAGATCTCGATTTCTCGGATTTGTACGCCGACCCCGTTCAGGAAGAAGTTGCACGCCTGAAGGCCGGCGGGCGGCCGAAGACGGCGATCGATCCGACGCCTCTCTACGGCACGCCGAAGGATAATTTCTATCCCGGCTATGGGAGCCCGGTGAAATGAATGCCGTGCATCCCCTCCCCGACCCTTGGGCGAGAGCCCCGGTCCTGCGCGCTCATCTGGAACCGATATGGTCCTATTTGAACGAAGATGCGGTGTCCGAGATTGCAATCAACAGGCCGGGTGAATTGTTCATCGAGCGCCTCGGCGCTAAAGAGATGGAGCACGTCGTCAAGCGAGAGGTCACACCCGGCTGGATTAGGCATATCTCGACGGGCGTCGCTTCGGCGACCAATCAGGTCATCAACGAAGAAAAGCCGGTCCTGTCGGCAGCTCTTCCCTCGGGTGAGCGCATCCAATGCATCTTGCCGCCCGCGGCCCCAGAGGGCGGAGCGATCTCGATCCGCAAGCAGGTCATCATGGATATGAGCCTTGATGCCTACGAGGATCTTGGCGCCTTCGAGAACACCACTATGGGCAGCGGCCTGGCGCTTTCAACCGAGGAAAAGCGACTTGTCGAAATGCTGCATGACACGTCGCCGATGGACTTCCTGCAATATGCGGTGCGCAACCGTGTCTCCATCGTCGTTTCAGGCGGTACGTCGACTGGCAAGACGACGTTCTTGAATGCGCTCTTGAAGGAAATCCCGGCCCATGAACGGATCATCACGATCGAAGATACCCGCGAACTGCGGCTGCCTGCTCCCAACAACGTCACCCTGATAGCCTCGAAGGGCGACCAGGGGCTCGCCAAGGTCTCGGCGCAACAGCTGCTTGAGGCCTCGCTTCGCATGCGGCCCGACCGTCTGCTATTGGGCGAGTTGCGCGGCGCTGAAACCTTCGCGTTCCTCCAGGCGATCAACACCGGCCACCCGGGTTCGCTCACTACCGTTCACGCCAATTCCGCCCGGTCCGCCTACGAGCGGCTGGCGCTCATGGTCATGCAGGGCAGCTCGGGCCTCTCACGAAGCGAAATCCTCGACTACCTGCGCGAAGTCATTCCGGTGGTCGTCCAGATGGTCCGCACCGAAGGCGGACGGCGCGGCATCAGCGAGATCAAGTTCACCAAGGCGGAGACGATCTAGCGGGGCCCATCCATGCAGAAAATCGCAACAGCAATTTTCATGATGCTCATGGCGATGGCCCTGGGCGTCCTGTTCTTCACGGTCGCCTATGCCGCGACTGATTGGTACCGGACCGGCTCCCACGTCCTGTTCGACAACCTGAACGCCAATCCCTTGCCGGTCGTTCGTCAGGCCTGGGCGGACACGATGGCGAGGGATTTTGGCCGGGTACAATACGCCGTTGCGGCGGGAGCATTGGGGTTTCTTGCGCCCCTAGTCGGCCTGTTTCTCATGCGCCCGAGAAAGCGAAATGACTCTCGTTTCATGACGATGAGCGACGTCTCAAAAACCGGCCTGACAAAAGTGGGCGGGGTCTTCGTCGGTCGGGCCGGCGGCAGGCTTGCCGAAATTCTGTCGCCGGGCCGCGATCAGCGCTCCGGCAAGATCCGCTTGACGCAGCGCAGACTGATCGGCGGCAAGAAATTGTGGATTGATGGCGATGATGTCGGCGGCTTTGTCATCGGGCCGCCGCGCTCCGGCAAAGGCACGTCTCTCATCATCCCGAACGCCTTGACCTGGCCGAATTCGCTCGTGGTTCTCGACCTGCGAGGCGAGACCTATGCGGCGACTGCCGGTTACCGTTCAACCATGAGCGGCGTGGTGCGCTTCGCGCCGGCTGATCCGGACGGCAATACCGCATCCTACAATCCGATGGACTTCATCTCGCTGGATTCGGCGCAGCGCGACATCGACCTTCGCAATATCGCTGCGGCGCTGTTTCCGCGCCCCCCGTCCAACGCAGACCCCTATTGGGTTAACGACGCCCGCCTCCTTTTCACCGGCATCGCGTCCTTCGTCATGGAATCGCCTGCGATTCCGAATGAGAAGAAGACCTTCGCCACAATCCTCGAGATCATGAACGGCGCCGAGCAGCCGCTCCTGGAATTCATCGGCTCACTGCGCGAGGAACGCCGCCGCGAATGCTCGCATTTCACGCTGCAAACCTTGCTGCCCTATTTTGAGATGTCTGAGCGGCAGTTTTCCGGAATCTACGCCGGCGTCCGCACCGGCATGGCCCCCTTTCTCAACGAGCGCCTAATGCGAGCTACGTCGCGCAGCACGTTCGATATTCGCAAGCTCAAGCGCGACCGGATCTCTCTTTATCTCGACGTGCGGCGCGAGCAGATTACGTCGCTTGGACCCTTGTTCAACGTCCTGATTACGCAGATGATGAACTTCATGTCGGAAAGTCTGCCGCAGCCCGGCGAGCATCCGGTACTTGTGCTGCTCGACGAGTTCCAGAACCTCGGCAAGCTCGAGAACGTCACCGAAATGGCGAGCGTCCTGGGCGGCAATGGCATTTCGATGTGGTTTTTCGTGCAGTCGCTCAGATCGGTGGACGAGATCTATCGCCAGGAAGGGCGCAAGACACTCATCAACGCCGCTCGCGTGCAGATCTTTTTCGGTGCGCAGGACGCTGACGATCTGCGCTATGTTTCCGAGCAGCTCGGCGAAACGTCGGACGTGCAAAAGGACGTGACGCGCACCAAGGCAACGTTGTTCGACACCTATTACACGCGCTCGGTCCACCGCAAGGAAGCGCGGCGGCCCCTCATGCGGCCGGACGAAATCCGTACGCTCGACAAGAACAAGGTCATCATATTGCCGCGTGGGGAACTGCCAATCCTCGGCACGCGCAATTTCTATTTCGCCGACGGCCAGCTCGCTAAACGTGCGTTCATGCCCCTGCCCGCCTCTATCGACGCCTCGCGCACGAAAGGCCCTGCGTTGGACTCTTCTGCGGCGGTTCGATCTCCTGCGCTCCCGACGATTGTGCCGACAGCACCTGCGTACCGCTCAGGCCTCTTGCAGACGCGCCTGCGGCGCGGCGCGACATTGGCCGCAAAAGCCGGCCGTATGGCTCCGCAACCGGGCCGCCGAGCAATTGTAAAAGAACGGCTGAAAGCAACCGACGCTGCAATCGTAGCAGCCTATGCCGCCATAGATTTTTCCGCGTTGGCAGCCAAAGCGGTGACAACACGCATAGCGCCCGAAAAAGAAGCGGCGGTCGCGGCGATCCTGAACAAGGTCCGGTCCTTGCGAGCCCATGCAACAGACACAGAAGCGTTTGATAGAAATTTGAGCGTCGTCGAAGATACTTTGCCTGATGTAGTCGATGGATAGGCGACCTTAACGACCTTGGCGTTTCAGATGAACCACAGGAGATCCGGCCATGGCCCACATTGAATACAGTACCCACCAAGCGCGAAACGTTGAATATCCGCATCAAGCCCGAGGAACGGAGCCTGATTGCCGCCAAGGCGCGAGGGAAGAACCGAACGGATTCGTCCTTGATGCCGCGCGCATAGCCGCAGAAGAGGGCCCATGTCGCCACAACAGCTAGTCGTGTTAAGAGCGGCCTTCGCTGTGCCGATCGCCAAATGTTGTGTTTGGGCACGGCACCGGACTGGCGGCTTTCCGGACGCGCTAGCTGGAAAGAGGACGGATACGTTCCGCCTGCCGCCTATAGGACATTGATGCGGCGCAGTTCGATAATTGCCGCGCTGTGGTCAAGGTCGCCCCCGAAGTTGTCGACGAGGCCACGAAAAATCCTATCGACCTCAGTTGCAATCGGCAAAGTCAGCCCCAGAGACGCTGCAAGAGCAAGGGCGGTGCCGGTATCCTTGATCTGATATTTCGCAGGACCACCGGGCACGAAATCGCTCTCGATCATTCGTCGCCCGTGGAGGCGCAACACCGTCGAGTCGGCAAAGCCGCCAAGCAGAGCCTCACGCACCCGCGCAGGATCCGCACCACCCCTTTCGGCAAGCAGCAGCGCTTCGGCGACCGTGCAAATGTTGGAGGCGACAATCAGCTGGTTCGCGAGCTTCGCCAGGCTGCCTGCGCCTGCCGGGCCGACATGGGTGACGCGGCCGAGTGCAGCAAGGACAGGCTCCAGGGCATTGATGGTGCTCGCCTCTCCACCAGCCATGATGGCAAGCGTGCCCTCACGAGCGCCCTTCTCGCCGCCCGAGACCGGGGCGTCGACATAACGGATGCCCTTTTGCCCGGCCAGAACTGACTGCTTGCGCGCGGTCTCGACCGGGATGGAACTCATCACCACAAGCGTGGAGCCCGGCGACATGGCGTCAGTCGCCGCATTTGGTCCGAACAGGACCTCGTCGCAGACCGGTCCGGAGCTCAGCATTGAGATGACGATTTCCGCGTGTCGCGCCTCCTTCGCCTCTGATGCCGCGCCGACGCCGAAAGGCGCCAGTGCATCCGCCTTGTCGGGGCTGCGGTTCCATGCCGTCACGGCAAACCCGGCGTCCGCCAGGTGGCGGGCCATGGGGCCGCCCATGATGCCGGTTCCGATGAAACCGATGCGTGTTTTGTTGTTGCTCGTCATTCCAGCGCCTCCCAACGCTTGGATGCTATGCTCAGGAAGTCCTGAGGGCCGCGAAGCGGACGATCGTTTCCTCTATGTCGAGCATCTTCATTGCCGCCTGAAAGCGCCCGAGATGCGGGGTTTGCAGATGCGCCTCGAATGCGGCGCGATCATCGTAGACCTCATAGAACACCACCGAGTCCTCGGCGTTCTCCGGGCAGACGACATCGAACTGATGGCACCCGGCCTCATCGGCAATCGAATGGCGGGCATCGTCCAGGGCTGCGTCCAGAAACGCTGCCTTGACTTGCGGTTTGACGCGAAACTCGGGAATCACCACGAAGCGTGGCGCACTTTGCTCGCCCATGACATGCCTCCGCGCGATCAGGCGGCTACGCTCGGTGTCGGGCGGAAGCGCTCTTCCATCTCTCGGCGCACCTTCACGACATCGATGTCGTTCACCAGCTCGACATCGTTGAAGCTGACGATCTGGTCCTTCTTGACGGCACGCTTCAGCCGCACATTGTGCGCCAGCCCGATGGGAAGTGCGGCGCGCTCGAGGCTGATCGAAGCTGGGATCGCATTGGCCCAGACCGCATAGCCACCCTCGCCGTCCAGCACCTCGCCCGGCTGCATGTCCTTCTTGGCCGTCGCCACGGCGTCGCCGCGAAACTGCTTCGATGAACCGGTCGGCTCGTTGCGCAGCACGGCCGACAGCACGCTGATCGAGGTCTCCAGCCCGATGATGTGGAAGGGCCGCCACATCGAGGCATACCATCCCGACGGATCGGTCAGCAGCCCATACTGCTTGAAGCAGGCGCGCGCGTATTCGTTGTGCGCCTTGAACGTGACGAAGACGCCATAGCGAATGTTGTTGAAGACCTCACGGCCATCCGGCTCCTGGCTGGCGGCAATGTCGACCAGACCGGAGCGCGCCATGCGCCCGCCATCGGCGACAGGGCGGAACACCTTGGCCAGATCGTGCAGGCCCGAGGGTGGGAAGGCCAGGCCATCATCGGGGCAGTCCAGACCGGTGCCGTTGGCGACAGCGGCCATCTCGATGGCTGCCTTGGTGCCATCGGTGAAGGAGTTGTACATCTTCGGATTGAAGTCACCCTTTGCCACTTCCTCCTCGGTCCAGCCGAAGAAGCCCCAGACGGTGTCGGGCGTGGAATATCTGTAGCGCGGCTCGAAGTTCATTCCCTTGCCGGCCGCCGTCACCTCGAAACCGGTCGCCCGCGCCCAGTCCACCAGTTCGCAGATGAGGGCCGGCTGATCGCCATAGGCCATGGAATAGATCACGCCCTTTTGACGCGCCCTTTCAGCGAGGATGGGACCGACCATGACGTCGGCTTCGACATTGACCATGACGACATGCTTGCCGGCTTCGATCGCCGCCAGCGCATGGCGCGTGCCGGCAATGGGATGACCTGTCGCCTCGATCACGCATTCGATCTCTTCGCAGGCAAGCAGAGCGGCAACATCATCGGTGACGAAAGTCGTGCCGTTCTTCACCGCTTCGGCGGCATCCCCAGCCTGGTATCGCTCAGCGGGCCAGCCCACCCGCTGCATAGACTCCCGCGCCTTGGAAACATTCAGGTCCGCCACCGCGACCATGTGATATCCGGCGATACGCTGCGCCTGCGACAGCACCATCGAGCCGAATTTGCCAGCGCCGATCAAGCCCACCCGCACCGGACGGCCACGATCCGCGCGAGCGGCAAGCAGAGTGTAGAGGTTCATGTCTGTTTCCTTGCACGACCAATTTTTCGGGCCCGGCGTCGGCTTCGGCGAGGCATGCAAAGGCTTCCGTGCCCGGTTGACCGGACACGCAACGAAGGCGCCCGGCGCCATCTCGCAGTGACGTTGCTACCTCCCGACCGGCCGTGCCGCCGATGGTCCAGCCTATGCTTGCCGGACGGGCTCATTCGTATGGCGAGAAAGCTGTTAGCGCAATTTAGAAGAGGCGCTCGATTGTTTAGCTGGGCTAAAGATTGAAAATGCCGTCAGGTCGAGACATGGACAGCAGCGGCCTGGTTCGCGACCTCGAGGCATTGCGCAAAGGCGTGGCCCGCGGCCAGTGCGGCGGCAAAGGTTCCGGCGAAGACATCACCCGCGCCATGCGTGCTGATCAGCAGGACGGGAAGCGCGGGAACCACGACAGGATCGTGGCCGCGAAGCATACCCGCTACGCCGTCCCCGCCTGCCGTCACCACCACGGTGGGTGATCGGCTGGAGAGCCGCCTGGCCGCGATAACGGCGGAAGCAATATCCCCGACCGGGCAGCCCGAGAATTGTTCGGCCTCGATCGCATTCACCATTAGTATGTCGACAAGCGCGATGAGTTCGTCTGGCAGAACCCGATACGGCGCGGCATTAAGGCACACGGGCACCCCGGCCATCTTCGCGGCCTTCGCCGCGGCGAGATTGACGGCGTCGGGCATCTCGTTTTGCAGGATGAGAACCCCCGCGCCTTGCCAGAGCGCTGGGTCGTCCAGGCCTTTCGGGTCGGCTGCGGCATTCGCCCCGGTGACGATGACGGCGCCATAGTCTCCGCCGCTATCCGTTATCGCGACGCTCATCCCTGAGCCGCTGCCGCCAATGCGGGCGACACGGGACGCGTCGACACCGGCGGCGGTGAGATTGGAAAGAAGAAACCGGCCGAAATCATCGTCGCCGACGGCGCCCACCATGCGCACCTCGGCGCCTGCCTTCGCAGCCGCGACCGCCTGATTGCCCCCCTTGCCGCCAAATTTCGGCCGCCAGCCGAAACCGGTCAGTGTCTCGCCCTTTCGCGGGCGGTCCGGCGCGTCGACCATGATGTCGTAGTGAAGGCTGCCGACCACCACGACGACGGGACGAACCAAAGCAGTCATGCGCCGCGCCGCTTGCCGGCGACGGCACCCATGGTCGCGGCGAGATTGCGCTCCGCCGCCTTCAGGTCGCGCCGCGCGACCGCGGCGAAGACAGCGTCGAAGATAATCAGCTGGGCAATGCGCGCGGCGGCATTTTCTCCCAGCAACGGCGAGCCCTGGGCGGTTGAACACAGCACCACATCCGTGACCGCGGCGAGCGGCGACGTCGCATAGTTGGTGAGCGCGATGGTGCGGGCGCCGCGCCGGCGCGCCAGTTCCACAGCCTCGATAACCGCCGCGCTGGCGCCCGAATGCGAGAAAGCGATGGCGACGTCGCCCTCCCCCAGCAGCGAAGCCGACATCAGCATCATATGCGTATCGTCGAACACGCTGGTGCGCACGCCGATGCGCAGCAGCTTGTGCGCGACGTCGCGGGCGATCTGGGCCGAGCCGCCGACGCCATAGAGGTCGCGCTGGCGAGCGCCGAAGATCAGGTCGGCCGCGCGCTTCAGCGCTTCCGAATCGAGAATGGCAAGCGTCTCCTCCAACGCATGGACGGAGGTGCGGAACACCTTGCGCGCGATCTCGGCGTCGGTATCGTCAGGCGAAAGCTCCTCATGCAGCTCGGCGGTCGGTAGGCGGTTGTAGCCGGCGAGACCAGCCCGGAAATCCTTGAACCCGTCGAAGCCGAGCTTCTTGGCGACCTTGACGATCATCGCCTCCGACACGCCGGCGTCTTCGGCCACGGCCTTCAGCGAGGTGGTCTCGCCAAAATCGCGCCGGCCGAGGATCATGTCGACCACCCGCCCCTCCAGCGGCGTGAGGTGCGGCATCATCATGCGGATGCGCGGCCCGATCGTTCTCGGATCGCCAAGCGGTAGGCTCATGCTTTCTCCCCCGGCATCATGGTCTCCTGCGGCATTCGCGAGCGCCAGTCACGCGCCGATCAAGGCCTTGTTGACGATCCTCTGGCCGGCCACGGCATCCTGACGGGCCAGTGCGTCGGCGAGACCGTTATCGCTCGACAGCGCTTCGGAAATCTCCAGCAGGCGCCGCACGGTCGCGATGTTGGCCTCGCATTCGGCGACGGGATCGAGCCCACTGGTATCGGGAAAGGTGTCGAAGTAGAGCGCGCCGTCGAAACCGTTGCGGCGGATCTGGTGGAGCAGTTCAAGGGTCGAGCGGATATGCACCGCACCGACCATCAACCCGTCGTCGCGCTTGGCGTAGCCGTCATTGAGATGAACGCCCAGCAGCCGGCTGCGGCGATGGATCAGATGCGCGACAAGGGCCGGCTGCTCGCCCGCGTAGAGCGCGTGCGCGAAATCGATGGTGACGCCGAGATTCGGCGACCCCGCTTCGGCGATGGCAAGCAGCGTCGTCGCGGCGTCCCGTAACAGCGACTGGGCGCGCGGCTCATCGGGCTTGTACTCGATGCTGATGCGGCAGTCAGGATCATGACCGGCCACTTCGCGTATGCCGGCGACCTCCCAATCCCAAACCTGCGCGTAATCCAGCTGGAAGTTGTAGTCGAACCCATCCTGGCCGAGCCAAATCGTCATCAGATCGACTCCCATGGCGCGCGCGGCGTCGATGCCGCGCTTGGTCAGATCGATGGCCTCGCGCCTCACTGCCTCGTCCGGATTGGTGAAGGCGCCGCGCTTGAACGCCGAGTTGGTGTAGTAGCGCATCGCAAGGCCGTTGACGGACAGGCCGAGGTCGCCGATTCGCCGGGCAATGGCTGCGGGCTCCCCCGACACATGATCGGGAAAGTTCAGGTCGAGGTCGGTAAGACCACGCACCGTCGCGGCGCGCTCCGCCATCTGCATCATGCTCGGCTTGCCGGAAAGATCCGGCCATTGCAGATGCGGTGCGGACGCGAACGAGTTCAATCGGGTGGCGAAACGGGGCAGCATAAGAAACCTTCGGCTTTCGGATTTTTCACACAAATACAGAAAGTCGTAAAGTTATCAAGTGGACGGCCTGAACGTTTGGGGCGGATCCGACCAAGCCCCGCGGATGACTATTGCGGCGCCGGCTGGCCCGGCATCCGGTCGCGCTCCGCGCGCAGCCAGTCCAGGAAAAGCCGCACCTTCTTTTGCCGCAGGTGATCGCGGGGACAGACGATCCACTGCGTGACGATACGCACGGAAGGAGGATTGGTGACCGGACAGACGAGCCGGCCGTCGCGCAGCTCGCGCTCCATCATCATCCTGCTTTCGAGCGCGATCCCCATCCCGTCGAGGGCCGCGTCGATCGCCATGTGGCTGCGGTCGAACAGGATGCGGCGCCATCGGTGCGACGGCTGCATACCCGCGAGCTTGAACCAGGCCGGCCATTGGGCCTGCGACTTCACCGAGTGGATCAGCCGGAACCGTGTCAGGTCCTCGGCGCGAAGACTGCCCTCCGCCGCCAGGGCCGGCGCGCAGGCTGGAATGAACGTCTCTTCGGCCATGCCTTCGACGAAAAGGCCGGGCCAGCGGCCATCGCCATGGCGTATTTCCAGATCGACGAGCTCGCGATTGAAATCGGTCGGCTCGTTGGTTCCATCGAGGCGGATTTCCAATTCCGGATTCTGGTCGAGAAAAGAGGCAAGGCGCGGCAGCAGCCATTTGTTGGACAGTGTCGGCGTTGCCCGGACGGTCAGCATCGCCACCGACCGGTAGCCGCGGATGATGCTGGTGGCCTCGGATATGCGCTCGATCTCATCGGTGATGGTCGCGAAATAGCGTTCGCCCGCTTCCGTCAGCACCACGCGGCGGCCCATCTTGGTGAGCAGGCTCACCCCGAGCTGGACCTCGAGCGCCTGAATCTGCTGGGTGATCGCCGACGGCGTCACGCCGAACTCTTCGGCGGCCCGCGAAATGCTGCCCGCGCGAGCGGCGGCATGGAAAACCCAAATCGCCTTGACCGGTATCTGCATGCCTTGTCCATCCGTTTGGCCGGCCCCTGCCATATCATTTTTCTTTTAGCCTGGCTAAAAAATCGGATAGGGCTTCTAATTTGTATCTAACAGATTGAATGATCTAGTTTCCAACTTGCTGCTACACAGTGAAGTCGTGAGCAGTCAGGGCGCGTGGGGGCGTGAGGACTTGGCCCGGCGCTTGGATCTACAAGGAAGAGGAACCTCCGGAGCTGATCCGGCACCCAATGGGAGGAATTTCGATGAAGTTACGGACAAGCGGCCTGTTCGCCGCCTCGACGGCACTGGCCCTTTTTAGCATCGTCCCGGCTTTCGCCGAGGACAGCTGCCCGGCCTATCCGACGGCCAAGATGGACAAGATCGAATCGACGGCCCTTGAGGCGGAATTCGGCGCGGTGCCGGCGCCCAAGAAGGAACTGCATTTCGCCTATGTCACCAAGACGCTGATCAACGAGTTCTGGCAGGACGTCGCGGCCGGCGCGAAGGCCGAGGCGGGGAAGTACAACATCAGCGTCGACGTGCAGGCCGCCAAGGACGAAAGCTCGATGATCGAGCAGCTCAACCTGGCGCAGACCGTGCTGTCGCAGAAGCCGGACGCGCTGCTGCTGTCACCGCAATCCGATTCCAATCTGGCGCCCGTGATCGAAGCGGCACGCGCCGCCAACATCCCCACCATCATCATCGACGACGCACGCACCGAAGGCGCCAGCACCTATATCGGCACCGACCAGGTTTCGATCGGCGCCAAGGCGGCCGCCTTCCTGCACCAGACCTATCCGGACGGCGGCAAGGTCGCCCAGATCGAGGGCGCGGCCGGCTCGCCCAATGCGCGCTTGCGCATTCAGGGGTTCAAGGAAGAGCTCAAGAAATACCCCAACCTGGAACTCGTCGCGAGCCAGCCCGGCAATTGGGACCGGCTGACCGCGTTGAACGCGACCTCGAACATCCTGCGCCAGACGCCGGACCTCGCCGGTATCTACGCCAACAATGACGGCATGGCGCTCGGCGTGGTCGAAGCCGTCTCCAGCGCCAGCAGTCTCGACAAGGTCGCGGTCGTCGGCACCGACGGCATCCGGGAAGCCAAGAAGTCGGTCGGCGCTGGCGAGATGCGCGCCACGGTGGCGGAATTCCCCTTCGAGGAAGGCCAGCTCGGCGTGCAGATGGCGCTTCGCCTTCTCGGCTGCCAAGCCATCCCGCAGTGGATCCTGTCGCCCCAGGCGGTTATCACCAAGGACAACGTCAAGGAATTTCCCGATCCCAAGACCAACTGAGGCAATCTCAGTGCTCAATGCAATCTCCCAGGCAGAGGACGGCGAAAGCCGTCCTCCCGCACTCCGGATGACCGGCATCGTCAAGCGCTTCGCCGGCGTCCACGCACTGAAAGGAGTCAATCTCCATTTGCACGGTGGCGAGGTTCACGCCCTTTTGGGCGAGAATGGCGCAGGCAAGTCCACGTTGATGAAAGTGATGTTCGGCATCGTGCAGCCAGACGATGGGGAAATCGCGCTCGATCCGATCGGCACCGTCCGCATCGATGGCCCGCGCGACGCGCTCGCCATGGGAATCGGCCTCGTCAGCCAGGAACTCAGTCTCGTGCCGCAGCTCGACGTCGCCCAGAACATCTTCCTCGGCCGCACGCGTGGGCTAAAGTTCGTTCCGCGCGCCAGCTTCCGCCGCGAGGCACGCGCGATCCTCGACGACCTTGCGCCGCACCTCAAGACCGACACGCCGGTGTCGGCGCTCGGCATGGCCGACCGGCAACTGGTCGAGATCAGCCGCACGCTTGCCCGCGGCGGCCGCATCATTGCCTTCGACGAGCCGACATCGAGCCTGACGCCTGCCGAGCAGGACAGCCTGTTCGCCGTCATCCGGCGCCTCAAGGCGGCAGGTAAGGCCATCGTCTACATCTCGCACCGCATGAACGAGATCCGCGCCATTGCCGATCAGGTGACGATCCTGCGCGACGGCGCGGTCGTCGCCTGCGGTCCGATCGCCGACTATTCCGAGGCCAGGCTCAACGAGCTGATTGCCGGCCGCGAATTGTCGCGCGAAATGAGCGCCGAAAAGCCGGCGCCGGTGCGAAGCGCTCCGCTCCTGGAACTGCGCGGCGTTTCAACCGCACGCATCAAGGATGTCGGCCTGTCGGTCGGCGCCGGAGAGATCGTCGGCCTGTCGGGTCTTGTCGGCTCCGGACGCTCGGCAGTCCTGCGAGCCTGCTTTGGCATCGATCCGCTGTCGGCCGGCGAAATCAACGTCGCGGGCAGGAGCGCGACGCTTGGCGGGCCGGCGGACGCCATGCGGACCGGCATCGCGCTGATCCCAGAGGATCGCAGGGGTCACGCCATCGTGCCGATGACGGATGTCGAGCGCAATTTCGGGCTCGGCAACCACGGCCGCTTCGCCGCGCTGGGCGTGATAAAGGGCGCTGAGAGGCGGCGAGCGGCCAAGCACTATATGGACGAACTGCATATCCGGCCACCGTCGATTAGCACCGAGATGCGCAACCTTTCCGGCGGCAACCAGCAGAAGGTGGTGATCGCCCGCTGGCTGGCGACCGGCGCGCGGGTGTTCCTGTTCGACGAGCCGACCCGCGGCATCGATGTCGGCGCCAAGGCCGAAATCTATGCGCTGCTGCGTCGCCTCGCGTCCGATGGAGCAGCGCTGCTTGTCGTGTCGTCCGAACTGCCGGAACTCCTGCTCATCTGCCATTGCATCGGCGTCGTCAGCGGCGGCCGGTTGCGCGCCATGGTCGACAACGATGCCGGACTGACCGAAGAGCGGCTGATCGCGCTCGCTGCCAGAGAGGACAATTCGTGACCGAACTCAGGTCCCTGCCCCGCACGGATGCGGCCGAGAAAAAAAGCCCCACGGCGTCGCGGCGGGGCGATACGCTGCGCAAGGCCAGCGTGGCGATCGGCTGCGTGGCGCTTTTCGTGGTGTTCTCGGTGCTCAACAGCACCTTCTACCAGCCGTCGAACCTCATCGACATCATGCTGCAATCCTCGATCAACGCGGTGATCGCGGTCGGCATGACGCTGGTCATCATGACCAAGGGCATCGACCTGTCGGTCGGCTCGATCGTCGGCCTGTCCAGCATGGTAGCGGCCGACATGCTCTCGCACGGGCTGCTTGCCGGTATTGGCGCCGGATTGCTGGTCGGCATGGTCTGCGGCTTCCTCAATGGCGTACTGATCGCGAAGCTGAAGCTCCCCGACTTCATCGTGACGCTCGGCACGCTCAGCATCTTCAGGGGCGCCGCGCTGATCTACACCGACGGCCAGCCGATCTACGGACTGGCTAAGGAATTCCGCGCCATCTTCGCCGGCCGCCTGCTCGACATCCCGACGCCTGTGCTTCTGGCGCTGGCGATCGCGGCCCTTGCTTATCTTCTGGTCCGCTACACAGCACTCGGCGAGCAGATCATCGCCATCGGCGGCAACGAGGAGGCGGCGCGGCTCTCGGGCATCAACATCGAACGGGTGAAGGTCACCGTCTACACGATCTCCGGCGTGCTTTCGAGCCTGGCCGGCTTCGTGCTGATCGCGCGCATTGGTGCTGCCGAGCCGATCGGCGGCAGCGGCTTCGAACTGCAGGCGATCGGCTCGGCGGTGATCGGCGGGGCAAGCCTGTTCGGCGGCGTCGGCAACCCGCTGGGATCGCTTATCGGCGCACTGACCCTCGGCGCATTGCAGAACGGGCTGACGCTGATGAACGTGCCGTCCTTCTGGCAATATGTGGCGTCGGGCGCGGTCGTCATTCTCGCCGTCTTCGCCGACCAGTGGACAAGAAAGCGCGGATGATACCCGCCGACGAAAGCTGGGCGATCGTCGATACGCACCAGCATTTCCAGAGTCTATCTGACGCCAGCTACCCGTGGCTCAACCCCGAGCGGCCAGAGCCATTGGAAGGAGACCTCGGGCCCATCCGGCGCGACTACCTTCCGTCGGACTACCGCCGCGATATGGAAGGTCTTGGCGTCGTCAAGACGGTGCACATCCAGAACGGCCGCAATCCGTATGATCCGGTGGATGAGACGCGCTGGCTGAGCGCATTGGCAAGACAGGAGGGCATGCCGGACGCGATCGTCGCCTATGCGGATCTCGCAGCCCCGGATGTCGAACGCGTGCTGGAAGCCCATGCCGGGTTTCCGCGCGTGCGCGGCATTCGCCAGATCCTCAACTGGCACGACGAGCCCCGCCTGCGGAGCGCACCAAGCCCCGACCTGATGGAAAACACGCAATGGCGGCGGGGTTTTGCCCGCCTGGCACCGCTCGGGCTGAGCTTCGACCTGCAGCTCTACTGGCCGCAGATGGACATGGCGCTGGCGCTGGCGCGCGCCTTCCCCGACACGGCCATCGTGCTGGAGCATTTCGGCATGGTGGCCGATCGCAGTCCGGAGGGTCTTTCGGCATGGCGGGCGGCGATCAGCCGCCTTGCACAAGCGCCGAATGTGAGCGTCAAGCTATGCGGCTTCGGCCTTGGCGCACCAGTCTGGACGAGCAAGGAAACACTTCCTTTGCTGCGCCAAGCCCTTGACGTCTTCGGTCCCGGGCGGACTATGGTAGGAACCAACATGCCGGTGGAACTGCTTTTCGCTACCCCGAAAAAGATCGTCTCCATTATTCATGCCGTCGCTATGGATCTGTCCCATGATGAACGGATCGGCCTGCTTCGCTCAAATGCAGAAAGATTCTATCGTATCTAGTGCTGCCCTCTACGACCAATCTAAAATGTCCGCTTCCAATAAATGGAGAAGTGAGATCAACGGCCGACATCAGGCGCATTGCTGCCATCCAACCTGATCATTCTGTGACGAATGCGCCGTTTCGATAGACCACCACGCGAGGACGATAGGTTGGCCCTTGCTCAACGCTCGTAGTCGTTCTCGTTTGAGCGCTGGGTCTTTCGGTCCTGCTCTTCCGACTGCCGTGCCTTCTGCTTTTTGTCATCCTTCTGCTTGGCTCTCGTCTCCTGCTCGGTGCTTGTGCGCGGCTGCTCCGGCTCGCGAGGATCGTCCCGAGTTGGAAGGTCTCGCCCTCGCGCCTCGCGCTCGGCGATCGGCTCGCCACCGCCACCACCACGACGCTGTTGCTGTCGCTCGAATTGCAGCCGCGCCAGACGGTCGTGCATCTTGTCGTTGACCTCTTCACGATACTGTTCGAACTGTCCTTGATGCGCCGCCGGCAGCGTCTCGCGCATGTTGTCCAGAGCCTGATTGACGCGGGCCATCTGACGCCGCATTTCCAAGGGGGTTTGCGCCATGTTCAAATCTCCTATCAGTGCATTCAATTCTCTCATACCGGGATGGGACAGAAAAGACTTCTGCCCCGATTGATCAGCTCCGCGACCCGCGGCAGGACCTGGTTGCCCCTCACCTGTCCGATCGCGACGGAACCGCAGAAAATTGCTGCCGATCGACTCCGCTGCCGTGAGAGCGTGACCGACTATGCCCGCAGTCCGCATCGTCGTCACAGTCTTTTGCCATGCGGCAGCGATTGCATCACCGTTCACGACAAGGGATTGCCCATCCAGACGGCGTTGCCGCTTGGCCTCCACTCGCTCGATCGTCCTGGCGCTGACCTGGTAGCGCGGATCGCTCTGGGCGCGGCTATAGGCTCCGGCATGCTCCTTGGTGAATGGCCGCGTCATCGCATGATCCATGCGCCGCGTCGCCACCATCGCAATGCCGTTCTCGCGTGCTTTTTCCGCAAAGGCCTCGCGCCAGGCGACCAGATCTGGCTTGTAGAATTTCAGACGCTCGCCATCGGCTGACCGTGCCTGCACCATTGCATGAATATGGACGTGCTTGGTGTCGTTGTGATGCGCCAGGACGAACTTGTATCCTGGCGCGCGCTCCTCGAGCACGGCGAGCGCCGCGGCCATGACGGCGTTGGCATCGGTGCCGGCCCTTGCCGAGAAAAGCAGGTGATAGGCATTGCGGCGCTCACGCCCCGAAAACTGCGGGCTCCATTGCTCATAGACCGAAGCCGCAGCCTTGGTGGAATTCTTCACCCCGGGTACAGCCTCGCCATTTGCGTGGCGGACTTGGCTGTGGGTGCGGATGAACTTCTGCAGGAAATATTTTGCTTTGGGTTCACGGCTCACGGCCGCCGTTACCTCTGCCTTGGCGACCACCCCCGCCGCGCCCATAGCTTCAGACAAGCGCGCCTCGATCTTGTCGAGCGCCTTGCTGCGCGAATTTTCCCGACCGCCGGCCAGGACTCTCGCAAGCGGCCCTGCCCGCTCATCGGTGTGCGCGTATACCGCCACCGCCTGACCGTCCTGTGCATAGATGAACGGTTTTGCACCGAAGGCCTTGTTCAACGCCTCGCTCAAGGCGGCATCGGTGACCTCGCCGGCGAGCTCGAAACGGACCTCCAGAAAATTGGTGTTTTCCAAGGGCGGTTCGAACGTCTCGCAAAATGTCTCCAGGAACGCTTTTCTTGCGCCGCCTGTCGCAAGCACCTGCCTATCCTCGTCGAAAATCTCTATGTCGTGTTTCTCGCCTTTTTCGTCCTCGCGCTTCCCGATGTAATTGAGCAGCCGAGCGGCGGCTTCCTTGGTCGATGGCGGGTTAGGCATGACCTTGAACACAGCAGGCTGCGCGCCCGCCGCATAGCCTGCCCGTGCCGCCACGGCGCGCGCCTGATAGCCCGCCCGCGCCGCTCGTCCTGTATCGCTCGGGCGACCAGCACCACGGCCGCCGCCGCCGCCGCGCCGCTTCCAGTCTTCCTCCTCCTCTTCCGGCCGGAAGCCGGCGAGCGTGGCGCCATAGACCATGATCGGCGCGCTAGCGGCCTTGGGCGAGCTCGCAGCAGCAGTGGACTTCGGTGCCCTGCTGGACATGGAGCTCCCCGCCACTCCTGTCCCTCCCGGCGACGAGCGAGGGGCGTTCCTGCCTCCACCTACCGTCGAGCCGGCTTGTTCTTGCCCGAGGCGTCCGCCGCCGCCAGTCCGCTCATAACTCTTCATCGCCTGGAATTCACCGGCCTCGTCGGGCGCCCATCAGAGACTTGTCGTCGTCCAGCTCCTCACGCTTCACGCTGGACTCGCCTCGCAGATAGCGTTCGATTTCGGCCGCGTAGCCAGCAAGACGACCGTTCATGGCCTGGCCTCCCTCGCCTTGCGGGGTCCGACGGTCATCGCCTTTAGTTCCTCGCGGAACTGCCGCACCAGGTCACCCACGGCGATCAGCGCCTGCTCAAGATCCTCATCATGGGCAACACGGCCGTCATTCATGGCGCGCACCGCCTGATTGAAATTGATGCCGACGCGCCGCAGCTGATCGGTCATCTCCACGATCGTTGGCCGCAACGCCTCTGACGCGATCGGCAGATGCCCGGTCTCTGCCCGCACGAGACGCCGGACCCCCTCGCTGACCGTTACGCCATCGCGCTCCGCAATGGCTTTGAGGCTGGCCATCTCGTCAGCCGAAAACCGGATGTGGGTCACCTCGCCGTAGCGCCGTGACGCGTTCTTTACCGCTGCTTTCTGGACGTCTGC
Organism: Mesorhizobium sp. M0174; assembly: GCF_040322275.1. Taxonomy (NCBI): domain Bacteria; kingdom Pseudomonadati; phylum Pseudomonadota; class Alphaproteobacteria; order Hyphomicrobiales; family Phyllobacteriaceae; genus Mesorhizobium; species Mesorhizobium sp. M0174. The sequence goes on along the minus strand of NZ_JAMYTB010000011.1, from coordinate 72,163 downwards.
ATCCATCTCTCAAGCCCGCTTGCGGGCGCTAAGGCCCGTCAGGGCCGCGCCGCCTATTTTGTGTGTATCACAAAATAGGCTATCCTGCCAATAAGAAGAGGGAGAGGAATGAAAAATTTCGGGGCGCGCGCCTCTCCTCACAGGCGCAGTTGTCAGCGGCGCGGGCGAAATGTGCCCATCGTGATTTGATGCGATGTGTCTATGATGCGTTGACGACTTGTATCCATGTTAACATGGATACACCGGCACTATGCGCGGCCGGAAAAGCTTAGTCGGAAATGCGCATTCGATGGGCCACCGGACCCCTTCTTTGGTGAAGATAGCAGCTGCGCAAAAACTGCACCTTTAGCGAGCCCTTATCATGCGCGCCTGGGTTGCCAAACCAGCCTTCCCCGTCGACAATGTCACCATGTTTCAACCGTGATTTTGTTTCATGTATCCATGATGACTTGTTTCCATGTTAACATGGAAACAAGGAAACAAGGCCGGAAGGAGGCCCCATGATCATCTCCGCTGCGATCCCAAAGGGCGGCACTGGCAAATCGACGATGCTGCGCACCCTCGCATCCGTCGCGCTGCATCGGGGCTATTCGGTCACTCTTATCGATGGCGACCGGCGGCAGAACATGAACCGCTGGTTCCAGATGCTCGGCGAAGCTGGCAATCGTCCTGACAAACTTACGATGGTGAGCGCGATGACGCCGCAGGAAATCCTTCGCGCGGCAGCCACTCACAACGGGGAACGCTCGGTCGTCTTGATCGATACGGAAGGCACCACAAATGACAACCTCATGGCCGGTCTTTTCGCCGCCGACATTGTCGTCGTGCCGGTCTATTTTGCCCTCGACGATGTGACTGCCGCCATCCAGATCACCGACCACTACATCCCACTGGCGGTCGAGAGTCGGGGGAGACCGTTGCCTGCGATATTCGTGCTGACCAAGCAGACCATCATCGATGGCAGGGCGCGAGCCCTCACCGAACTGCGCGCCATCATCCAGGCCAACGGCACGCCCATTGCGGAACACGTCCTGCACAATCGTGTTGCCTACCGCGACCTTCAGACCGGGCAGACCCTTTACAGTCCCGAGGTACCTGACGCGAAGGCGGTTGCCGAGAGCGAAGGGGTCTTTGACGACCTTCTGCAAGCCTTCATCGAAGCCACAAGGAACGCGGCATGAGTGAAGAAACCGCACCGAAACCTGGTGACGACAAGAAAGCCCGCATGATGAAGGCTATCTCCACACAGCCGCCGGCGCTGCCCAGCATGTTCATCCCGCCGAAGGCCGAGACATCAGGGACCAAGGAGCAGGCTGCGCCACAGATGCAGGAACCGACAAAGCCGTCCCCGGCAGTCGGGCCCGATTTCCGCAAGCTGCTGCGGCAGGGTCAAAAAAGGGATCCCATCGCCGGAAAGAAGATTCGCGAGGAGGAGATGATCCGCTGCGGGTACTATCTGACGGCCGCGGAGCAGCGTCAGTTCAAGTTGCTGGCGATCAGCAACGGGCACAGCATGACCGAACTGCTGCGAAAGGCCGTGCAGGATTATATCCGCGTTCATAAGCACAAACTGCCAAAGGAATAATCGGCGGTATGGAGTCGCTGTCGCATGCTGTGACGGGTGATGTTCGTGACTCTTTGCGACGCGCAAAAAAGGGCCCGCAACGGAACACTCCGTCGCGGGCCCTGAGATGTGTTTGCCTACTTGGGTTGGTTGAGGTGTTTCAGCACCTGGCCGAGGATTGTGTCTCGCACCGGACGCCCGCTGGCTGCCGCTTTGTCGTCGACCAGCTTTGCGGCCAGTCTGGGCGACAGCGGGATGAAGTCGTAGCCGTGTGAGATGGCTGCGCGATGAAGATCCTCAAGCGTTTCGAACGCGCGATCGTGGGTGCCGAGCCAAAGACCGGGCTCGTCGGTTTCTTCGTGTGGGAACGCCTGCAGGAAGTAGGTCCGAAGTGGTGGATCGTAGCCGATGACAGCGTCTTGGTCCGAGCGGCCCTGTCCGGTGACGGTGCCAGTGACAGTGATGGTGTAGCGGCTCATTGCAACCTCCTATTGCCGGTGGGGAGCCGGCCCCTTGCGGGGCCGGCCACTGATGCCTCACTGGGGGTTGTTCCAGAGGATGACCTTCTTGTTTTCCTCGCCACCCGGGGCGGGAGCGAGATTGCCGAAGATGACGCCGATCTCGGGGGCCTCCAGCTTGACCGAGAGGTATTCCTCGCCCGAACGCTGGGAGATGCGGTGCCAGCCGGCTCCGATCTCGAAGCCCGTGCGCTTGTTGACGATCCGGTAGTCGGGGGCGTCCTCGCGCGATTTGTTGGGGTTTGGGATGAGGGTGATCGGGGCATTGACCCGGAGCGTGGCGAAGACGCCTTCCATCGAGCCGTCGGCCTTGGTGGTGAGGTTTGCGATCGTGGTGGCCATGGTAGTTCTCCTTCGGTTGCATCGGGACCATTCCCGATGGCGCCAAAGGAGAGGGCCGTCCTGCTGCGGTCATCTCGGCGAAAATTCTGGAAAATTCTATTTGCCGAAAAGTAGCGGGCAGGCCCTTCGCCTGCCCGCGGACAAAAAACAGAAATCGAGTTTTCCTGAATGTTCGCCGAGTGTACCCCCAACGGGGGTTGACCGCACAAAGCAGGCGGTCGTCTACAAAGGCGACATGAAACGGGAATGGCCCCGGATGCGACCGAAGGACGAGAACTCAGGCCACCATCGCTAGATCGCCGACGCAACGCTGCCGGATCGCAGGAACTTGCTGCAGCCTCTCGGGTCATATCGTCGGCATTGCCAACACATCGAACAGCAGCCCGGCGCGTGACCGCCTTGCGTGTTCGATATGGCGGCATAGCGGTTTCGAGATCGGGGCCGGCTGCAGCGGCCTTCACGCCCTTCGGGACGATACCGCGCAGTCAGGTTGGATGACCCGGCAAGCCAGGATGTTCGGCACGCTTGCACCCGCTTCAGAGGCGAGACGGGTCAAGATGATCATCCGCACAACGCCCCGCGGCTCTGCACGTGGACCGGTTTCGAAAGGGGCCGGCTCCGTCCGCTCATACAAGTGGAGTTGGGGGCGCGGGGCCACCGGATCAAGCATGTCGGAATCGGACCCACCGGGCTGTCTGCGGGACCGCTCCAACATCATCCTGGCAACGCCAGACGCTCCTCCGGCATCATGCGGGCTTCGGCTTGGCGGCGAATGTCCGGACCGGCATGGCGGAGCATGGCGCACCAGTCCTGCACATTGTACGTCGTCGCCATGCCGCCCCTGGCCAGATCGTAAATTACGCACGGCTTGTTTGCGATGGCGAGCCGAAGCACGTTGACGGCCGTGCCCGGTGATGCGCCGTCCCAGACCATCATCCCAAAGTCGGCGCGCCGCGCCATCTCCCGGTCCTTAGCGGCGTCGAACCAAGATCCATGAGTGCCTCCAGGTGACGGGACATGGTAGGCGGCCCAGTCGCCCAGATTGTTGTGGGGTTCCTTGCCGGCATGGAAGACCCCGACATGCTCGTACTTGTAGCCGGCGAGCAGGCCCTGCGCCTCGGCATCGGCTCCAGGCGCGTCGCCAATCAGCACGCCGTGCTCGGCAGCAACGATTGCGCCGATGCGAGCGATGACAGGTTCCGGCAGCTCGAATATCTCGCGTGATCCACCCATGAATATCATCGACATCGTGACTTTCCTTTCTCTCCAGCGTCCCCCGCTCCGCTGCGGCCGCCCTCTCCCCCTGGCCCTACGCGAGGGATCGTCACCGAAGGCCGAGACGGCGAAGCCGGCTCGGGAAGCGGCGGTACGCCGCGACGAGAGCCCGGCCGGCCGCAGGCCGGCGCGCCCGGATCGGATGGGAACGAAAGACGACCTGTCGGAGATGGTGTTTGCCAGTCAGAGGCGCACGTCCTGAATCGAGCGCATGAGAACGGAAGAATTGTCGCTTGAAGCAATGACTCCCAACTCTGCCAGTAGCACTCGGCCTCGGCATTGATTGCCCTGACCCCGACCGACGACGACATTGGCCGCGTCGAGCGGCGTTACGCGACTGGTTCGGACATGCATGCGACGAACCCGACCGCTAGCGGTTGGGTTCGTCGACATGGCGATTGAAGCGAGTTCTGAGCGCGGACGCGAGGAAGACGGCGCTTCACGCGCCGTCCTCCGCGAACCGCCAGACGGGGATGCCGAGCCGACGGGCCTTGTCGGCAAGGTTCTCGGTGATGCCGGAGCCGGGAAAGACGATCAGGCCGTAGGGCACTACTGAGAGAAGCTGGTCGTTGCGGCGGAACGGAGCCGCCTTGGCGTGCCGGTTCCAATCCGGCTTGAAGGCGATCTGGGTGACCTTGCGGTTCTCGGCCCAGCAGGCGGCGATGCGTTCGGCGCCGCGCGGGCTGCCACCGTGGATCAGGACCATGTCGGGATGCTTCTCGCGGGCCTTGTCGAGCGCGTCCCAGATCCGGTCGTGATCGTTGCAGTCGAGGCCGCCGGCGAAGGCGATCTTGGTGCCGGCTGGAACGAGCACCTCGGTTTCGGCATGGCGGCGGGCGGCGAGGAAGTCTCTGGAGTCGATCACCGCCGCGGTCATCGCCTGGTGTGATACTTTGGAGCCGGTGCGCGGCCGCCATGCCGATCCGGTTTGTGCCTCGTAGAGGTCGGCGGCCTCATCGCGCATGATTTCGAGCACGTTGCGACGCTCGATATAGGTGATGCCTTCGGCCGTGAGCCGTTCCAGCTCGACGGACTTCACCTCCGAACCGTCCTGTTCCTGCTGGCTCGAACGCTGGGCTTCCTCGTTGCGGTCGAGGCTGCGGGCGACGCGCTCGGCGGCGCGGTGGAAGACGTTAGCGAAGGACCAGAGCAGGTCGTCGAGATCGGGTTCGAGCCTGGTGTCGCCGAGCATGCCGGCGAAGGTCTCGACGATGCCGGCGAGGCCGGCCCGGATCACCTCGTCGTCGGGAAGGGGCCGAGGATCAGGTTCGTCCTGATGCGGACGATGGCCGTACATCTGCAGTTCGAGGATGACGCGGTCGGTCGGCGAGGAGGCGTGGTTGGGCGCGTAGGCGTCGTCGAAAGGAAGCTCGTAGGTCATGGCGTGTCTCCGTCGGTTGCGGCCGCGCCTATCGCGGCCTGACAGCGCATCCCGGCCGCGCCCCGGACGCGGCCGCACCGAAGGCCGAAGCGCGAGCGGAGGACGGCGCAGCCGTTGCGGTCGTGTCCGGGGGGTGGCAGGGATCGCCTCTCGGGCAGGCCGCGGGCGCAACCTCTCCGGCGGACCGTCGCCATGCCTGCAAGGCTTCCGGTGACGCCGACCCTGCCCGCCAGCCGGCCCGACCCGCTCATCCGGGCGGCAGGAAGAGACGGGTATCCTCCGGGACGAGCTGATCGCTGAGCCATGCCGCGAGATGGGCCGGGCCGAGATGGCGCAGATCGTCGTTGAAGTCGCCGAGCTGCGGCCGCAACACCAGGGCGAGGATCCCAGCCTCGCCTGCTCGCTGGCTGAGACGCTCGATACCGTGCCGGCCGGCGGCGTCGGCATCGGCCGCGATGTAGAGGCGACGGCAAGCAGGAGGCAAGGTCAGGCCGGCGAGGTGATTGGCCGAGGTGGCGGCGGCCACCGGCAGCGCCGGCATCACCGTCCTGAGCGATGCCATCGTCTCGAACCCCTCGCCGGCGGCCATGACCGGGACGGACCCACCGGGATCAAGGCCAAGCCAGATGCCGTTGCCAAGGAGGTCCCCCAGCGAGCGGCGTGGTTCCGCGAGCCGCGCCTTGCCCTGACCCGAGGGATCAAGCCAGGTGCGTTGCAGGCCGGTGATCTGCCCGCTGAGGTTGGTCACAGCGGCAATCAGCGCAGGAAGAGTCTGCGTCTCGCCCGTTACGAGATCCCGGTAGTAGCAGCCGGGATGGAAGCGTAGCGCGCGCTCATGCGTGGAGAGCAGAATGCCGCGACTTGCGAGGTATCGTTCGGCCAGCGTGCCGGCGATCGGCTGGGACATGGCGAACAGACGCCGCGCGGCGTCGGGAGAGCCGCGTTTCACGGCTGGCTGGCGGCCACGGAGCTGGGGCCGTGGCAGCGGCATGGAGAGGAAACGACGCGCTTCATCCGCGATGTCACGGAAGTCAACGAGGCCGCAACTTTCGCGGATGACATCGAGCAGATCGCCAAATTCGGAGGTCGCCTCATCGACCCACTTACCCGCAGGGCCCTTGGTACTGGTCTTGAGCCGAACATGCATGGAGCGGCCGGTCGTGTTGCGGACATCGCCGACGATCCAGTGATTACCGGAGCGATGGCCATTGGAAAGATATTCGCGGCACACCGCCTCGGCATGTTCGCCAAGGCGGCGTGCCAGCTCGGAGGCCGAGACGGTCATAATCGTCTCCCCTCACGCCGCTGCCGCGCGGTCGGTGACGCCGACCAGTGTGTGGCGGTCGAGGAGCGCGGCGAGGATGGACGGTCCTTGCTCGCTCGTCGGGATGAACAGCCGGAGCTTCCAGGAGATGATCTCGGAGATCAGCCCCAGCGACTTCAGCCGGGGAACAAATGCGTCTGTGAAGCCGATCAATTCGATACGGTAGTCGTTCATGACGCGGCTGCGGCGCAAGATCAGGCCATCGGCGAGTTGCAGTCCGATCCGTCCGTCGACAAGCCCGGTCCAGGCATCTTCCGGCGCGAGCTTGGGTACATCGTCGAGCCCCAGATTGCGGAACATGGTCGCGACAAGCGTCGGCGCGATGTGACGCCCGATGATGCGTTCGCCGGCATCGGCCTGGATCCGGTAAACCTGACAATCATGGTCCGGCAGCCGACGCCAGATCGGCAGCAGCAGACCCGTCACGATGTGAAAGGTGCTGGTGGTGAACTCCGGGACGGCGGCCACTTCTGCCTGCCACAGGTCGCAGAACAGGTTACGGTCGGCCGGCTGCCAGTGGGTTTCGGCAAGGGCGTCGAGGCCGAAGCGCAGCTCGTCCGTCGGCCGCAGCAGCCGCACGCGGTGTTCTATCGCGCCATCGTCGAGCATCAGGCTCGCCGTCGGAAGCTGTATGGCTGTACGGCTCGAGCGCGAGTTGACGAGCAGAACCGATTGGGGCTCAGCCCGGGCGATGGCCAGCGCGTCGACCAGGCCGAGCGGCCGGATACGGTCCTTGCGCGCGACAGTCAGCACATGCGACTGCGCGCCCGAGACCGGGTGGGAGTAAACGGTGCGGCGATCGGTGACGACGATGCTTTCGGCGGTGATCGTCTCCAGTCCCTTGTCATAGTTTCCGGCGGCGATCGCGCCCTCAACCTTCGCCGTCATCAGTTGCTCGAACACTTCGAACAGCAGGTTCTGGGTCTCGATGCGCAGCGCCAGCAGGCGGTTGAGCCAGGTCGTGATCGGCGGGAGCTCGTCGCGCAACCCGCCCCCGTCGGTCGTCAAAGACAGCCCGGTCACGGTCTCGAAGGTCGTGAGCGAGCAGCCCTCTATCTTGCCTTGGTGCAGCAGATGGTAGAACTGCCGCAGCGCCGCGCGGGCATAGGGGCTTTCGAGATTATCCTCGGCACGGAACAGCCCTGCGCCGCCGGTCTGGCGCTGGCCGCGCGTGATCGCGCCCAGCGTGTCGAGCCGTCGCGCGATGGTGGACAGAAAACGCTTCCCGGCTTTCACGTTCGCAGCCATGGGCCGGAACAGAGGTGGTTGCGCCTGATTTGTGCGGTGGGTCCGTCCGAGCCCCTGGATAGCGTTGTCAGCGCGCCAGCCGGCCTCGAGCAGATAGTGCTTGCGCAGCCTCTGGTTCTTGACCCCGAGATCGGCGTGATAGGAGCGGCCGGTACCGCCGGCATCGCTGAAGATCAGTACGCGCTTGTCGTCATCCATAAAGCTCTGGGTCTCGGCGAGATTGGCCGAGCCCGGGCGGTTCTCGACGGCAAGCCGGTCGATGCCGTCGCGGCCGGTCTTCTTGACGATGCGCCGGGAGCGGCCGGTCACCTCGGCGACGGTGTCGGTGCTGAAGTGGTGGAGGATCTGGTCGAGCGTGCTGCCGACCGGCGGCAGCGATGCGAGTTTTTCGACCATCTCGTCGCGCCGCCGAACCGCCTCGCGGCACTGGACCGGGTTGCCATCTTCGTCGTGAACGGGCCGCGAATAGAGGTTCCCGTCGGCGTCCGAGTATTCCTCGAACAACTGGGTCGGGAAGGAATGCAGCAAGTACCCACCGACATACTCGCGCGGCGTGACGTCGACATCCAGATCCGACCATTCCTCGGTTGGGATCTCGGCAAGGCGTCGTTCCATCAGCGCCTCGCCGGTCGAGACGATCTGCACGACTGCCGAATGGCCATCGGCGAGGTCCTGCCCGATCGCGCCAATCAGCGTTGGCGTCATCATCGAGGTGATCAAATGCGAGAAAAAGCGTTGCTTGGTACTTTCAAAGGCCGAGCGCGCCGCCGATTTTGCGTTGCGGTTCAGTGTGCCAGCCTCACTGGTGATGTTGGTCGCCTCGAGTGCGGCGGTCAGGTTGTTGTGAATGACCTGGAAGGCGTCCGCATAGGCGTTGTAGATGCGGATCTGTTCGTCGGTCAGCGCGTGCTCGAGAAGGTCGTATTCGACCCCGTCATAGGAGAGCGAACGCGCCGTATAAAGGCCGAGCGATTTGAGGTCGCGGGCGAGCACTTCCATCGCCGCGACACCGCCGTCCTCGATCGCGGCGACGAATTCGGCACGGTTGGCAAATGGAAAATCCTCGCTGCCCCAGATGCCGAGACGTTGCGCATAGGCGAGGTTCTCGACGGCGGTCGCACCGGTCGCGGAGACGTAGACAACGCGGGCATCGGGCAGCGCGTGCTGCAGCCGCAGGCCTGCCTTGCCTTGCTGCGACGGCGCGACGTCGCCACGCTCACTTTTGCCGCCAGCGGCATTGGCCATGGCGTGCGCTTCGTCAAAGACGATGACGCCATCGAAAGATTTTTTTGCCCCCGACGGGTTTTCTCCAATCCCTGTCTGGCTTTCTTTAGTCCCCGTCGGGCCTTCGGCCCTCCTCGCCTCTTGGCCCACCCAGTCGAAGATCTGAGCGATCCGGGATTTCTTGCCCTCCCGTTCCTGCGAGCGGAGCGTTGCGTAGGTCGTGAACAGGATGCCTTCGGCGAGGCGGATCGGCGTGCCCAGCCGATAGCGTGAGAGCGGCTGCACGAGGAGTTTTTCCTGGCCAAGTGCCGCCCAATCGCGCTGGGCGTCTTCCAGCAATTTGTCGGACTTGGAAATCCAGATCGCACGGCGGCGGCCCTGCAGCCAGTTGTCGAGGATGATGCCGGCGACTTGCCGTCCCTTGCCGCAGCCGGTTCCGTCACCCAAAAACCATCCACGGCGGAAGCGGACAGCGTTCGCAGCACCTTCTGGCGCGGCCGAGACGACATCGCAGGTCTCGTCAACCGTCCAGGCTCCGGTGAGATGGCCGCAATGGGCTTCGCCGGCATAGATGACGCTTTCGAGCTGGGCGTCCGACAGAAGGCCCTCGTCGATGATCGCATTAGGAACAAGCGGCCGATAGGAAGGCTTGGGCGGCGCGACGGCGGCCATCGCGGCCGACTGCACCAGCGGGGTCGGATGCGGTTTGGCGCGGGGAATGTCGATCGACTGGAGCGCGTAGGGTTCGTAGATCGTGTCGGTAAGCCGGCCGCCCTCCTCCGGAATCCAGTCGCGCAGCTCATAGGCGATCGGGACAGCAGGCGCGCTGCTTGCCGTGACCCGGCGAGCGGGCTTCGCCCGCACAATCGGACGGACCCATTGGATGGCCTTCGCAGTAGCCGTTGAGACACCGAGGGGTGCGGCTCTCGTCCACGATCGGGCACCCATGTGCATGGCGGCATTGCTCAGGATCCCGTTCGGTTGGGCACCGATCGAGTCCGGAAAGCCGCCCGGTGTCCGGGGCGGCAGATCCGTGATCCAGGAGAGCAGCGTTTCGACATCCGTGGCCTTGCCGGGCGACCGGACGAAGCCGGTCGGGTCGGCGGCCGGTACCTTGTCGATAATTGTCAGGCGGGTCTCAGTAGTAGTGCCATGGCGGGCGTAGACACGGCCGTCGATCGCCGCGGTGAAGATGATGGTGCCCTGCTGCTGCAACCGTTCGAAGGCCGGCCGCCATTTGGGGTTTTCGGGAGACAGCCCGGCGCCGGTGATGGCAACGAGGCGTCCGCCCGAACGCAGGCGTGCGAATGCGGAAGAGAGGTGCCGCAATGCCGCGTCGGCGACATGTCCGTCGACATGGGCGCCGACGCTGAATGGCGGATTCATCAGCACGACGGACGGCTCCATGGCCGCGTCGAGATGATCGTTGATATGGGCGGCGTCGTGCCGCGAGACGGAACCCTGGGGAAACAGCAGGCCGAGGAGATCGGCCCGCGTCGCGGCAAGCTCGTTGAGCGTGATCGGGGCGCGCGCCATCTCGGCATGGATGGCGAGAAGGCCGGTGCCGGCCGAGGGTTCGAGAACGAGGTCGCAAGATGCGATCGCCGCGGCGTGCGCCGTGACGAAGGCCAGCGGCAAGGGCGTGGAGAGCTGCTGCATGGCCTGGCTCTCGTCGGACCGTCGCGTATGGGTGGGAAGAAGGTCAACGATGCGCTTGATCATCGCCAGCGTTGCCTGCGGCGTGGTCGACCGGGACAGGATCGCCGGGCCGAACCGGCGCAGAAACAGCACCTGGGCGACTTCGAGCGCCTCGTAGGCGTCCTTCCAGACCCAGAACCCTTGCGCATCGCTGCCGCCAAAACTTGTCGTCATGGCGGTGCGCAGTGCGGCGGTGGTGACAGGCTTGCCCTGCCCGAGGAAAGGCAAAAGCAGCATTGCCGCTTGATAGATCGCTTGGGCGTTGTTGATGGAGGCCGGCGTCGGCGCGTCGAGGGGAGCAGCAGTCCGGGCAACGGCCGGTGTGGTCGAAACAATGTTCATGGAAATGTCCTTCGCAAGAGGGGAGTGGCGCCCGCGCCGGCACTCTCTCCGCGCCAGCCGGGCCGCACTTCTCCCGGCTCCCCTCTGCCTCTGGCGCCGATGCACCAAAGGGGTTGCGCTCTGTGCAAAGCCATGACTTGAATGCGCGCACAGGGATGCGGCGGCGACCTGGAGCTGTGGAGGTGATGCGACGGTTCAGAATTGGCAGTGCGGTCTACGAGGAGGGAGCGCCTGACCTGCAGGCGGCGCTGGCGAGCGCCCATGCCCGCACCGAGCGTCCGCTATGCCTGTGCCGCGAACCAGGCTGCCCGATGTACGTCGCCCGCATCGGCGACCTTCATCTGATCAAGCGCATGCCGCTCAGCGGCTGCGGGCATGATCCATCCTGTGATTCATATGAATCGCCTTACGAACTGTCCGGCCTGGGCGCACTGATGGGCAACGCGATACAGCTCGATCCGCAAAGCGGCATGGCGGCCCTCAAGCTGGACTTCAGCCTGTCGAAGACGGGGAGCCGCGCGGCATCGGTGCCTGCCGGCCCAAACTCCGCCAGCGTAACCGCAGACCCCAGGAGGATGTCGCTGCGTGGTCTCCTTCACTATCTCTGGCACGAGGCTGAACTGACGGTCTGGACATCCCGATGGGCCGGCAAGCGACATTGGTGGAATGTCCGCTGGCATCTGCTCGAGGCTGCCGGGCAAATGACGGTGAGGGGCGGACCGCTCGCGGATATCCTGTTCGTGCCCGAGCCGTTTCGCGCCGAGAATAAGGAAGCGATCGAGCAGCGTCGCAACGCGGTTCTCGGCACGGCGCTCCCGCCAAAAACCGGTCCCCGAAAGTTGCTTGTCCTGGTCGGCGAGGTGAAGGAGATCGTGCCCGCCCGATCCGGTCAGAAACTCGTCATCAGGCATTTGCCCGGTTTTCCCTTCATCATCGATGATGCATTGCATCGCCGCTTGCAGGCGCGTTTTGAGAAAGAATTGTCGCTGTGGGCAGCGGATTCCAGCTCACATCTCATGACGATCGCGACGTTCGGACTGAACCCGGCCGGCCTCGCCATTGTCGAGGAGATCGCGTTGATGGTGGTGTCCGAGAACTGGATTCCCTACGAGACGATCCCGGAGAAAAGGCTCGTCGATGGGCTGGCTCGTCTTCGCGAGAAGAGCGTGAAGGCATTGCGCTTTGACCTGCAACCCGACCAGCCGATCGCCAATGCGTTGCTTCAGAACAGGGACGAGCCGACAGCGCTCTTTGTCGTTCCAGCCGGAGCGGACGAGACCTTTGAAGCGTCGCTCGATGAAATGATCGCCGCGCGTCCGGAGATCGGCTCCTGGGTATGGCGGGTCGGCGAAAGCGATATGCCGCCGCTACCGCCTTGAATGTCGGCGGAATTTCCGTCGCTGCTTCAGTATGCCTTAGGCCAGGCCCAGCTTTTTCTTGAGCTCGGTATTTTCCTTGCGCAGACGGTCGGCAAGCAGGCCCTTCAAGCGCTTGTTTTCTTCTTCGAGCGCGACAAGATCACGGAGATCGTCGCTGTCTGAAGAAGGCGCGGCAGCCCTCTTCCAATAATAGTAGGTCTGCTCGGATATGCCGGCCTGGCCGACCGCAATCTTGCTGGTCGCGCCGCCAGCGATCGATTTCTCGATCTGGGCAAGCTTCTGGGAGCGTTCCTTCTCGGAATATGTCTTGCGGGCGGTCTTCGCTGCCGCGGGAGCTTCCGCAGCTGGGGGCGTAGGTTTCGCTCCGTTCTTGCGGACCGGCTTTACGAGCTCTGCCTTCGCTTTCTTTGCTGCCGGAACTCTCTTCTTGGATTCAGGCACTTTCACTTTGGCTGGAGCTACTGTCGTCTGAACAGTCTGAGCGTCCTGAAAATCGGCCACGATATACTCCGCTAGTGGTTTTTCTCCTTCTTCAGCATCAAGGGGTCTTATACTGAAGTCAATGACCTGGGAATTTGGAAGCTGAGCAGCATCAGCCGGCTGCGTCATCTCCGTGGCAATTTTGGACAGGTCGAGATCGCCCCAGATCGAATGGCTTGGCTTTTGCTTGCCGCGCCTCTGTTTCACTTCCACGATGAATGGCCGGATCTGGCGCTTCATAGTCTGTTCCTGATGTGAGCATGACTTGCAAGCCAAGTCGTTTGTTCGTGTTAGCGAGTACCCGACGTATCGCTTTCGTCGTGCTTTATCGGAGAAACCCCGCAACGAGCAATCGGTGTGTCATGGGCCTAGGGCAACCGGCTCAATCAACGGGGCAAACATGCCTACGGAGAGAGAGTTGTCTCATACACGCCATGGCTCAGGCGTCTAGCCGGCGGAGTGCGATGACTGTGCACAATCCGGCTGGAGCGATTGCAATCCCTATTTTCTTGGGAACTAATCTTCTCATGGCGGCGGATGAGCTGGACGCGCTTGTTTTCGGGATGGCGGTCGACAGCGTTCGTGCGCTTTCTGTTCCTTTCGCGGAAAAAGTCGCAGAAATCGCCCACAGAAGTCACGGCGTCCTGCTTTTCAATTTGCGCATCGATGGCGACATGGAACTTCAGCGCGTCGCCGCCATCCGGTATCCAAGTAATCAGACAGGGGTTCTGGTGCTGGATAAGCAGGGCTTGTTAACCAGCCATTGCATGGTCAATGGCACTTTCTCCAGCTTTATCGCTCCGTTGGAGGACTGGAACACGCTGCCGCTCGCAACGCAGGCCAGGACGAGTATTGCCGGCTCGGCCAGCCTGTTCATCGGCGCTTTACGTAATGCCGGATACCTCCCGCGTGGCAGGCACTGACCCCAAGTTTTGCTGAGGGCCAGATGCTTGTATCCTAGGGGCAGTTGGCCATACGGCCTCGCATGTCTCACCAGCTTGAGGATGGGCCGTACGCGGGTGCATCCATTGAGCGAAAGTCGGTCACCGTGATGGAGACGCTTCGCCGCCGAGGCGCGGTTCTCGTAGATTGCCCATCGTCGTCGTCCTTCGTCAGCTCCGACGCAATCGGACTTTGGACAGGAACTCGTCGATCTCGAGATCCGAGAGATCATCGAGCAGCTTGAAGGCAGCATCATGCCTTCCGGCGCCAATGAGAATCGTGCGTTTGCCGTGATGTTCTGCCCACCCGGTCTCGGGATCTGCATTTCGGGGAATGCCCCTGCGTTCGACAGGGGTCATGTTCCAGATCGCCTCGAGCTTTTCCGCGCGGGTCATGCTATCGCTCGCGCCGGTCTCGTGGGCGATGATGGCGGCGCGCATCTTGTCTGGCGACTGCCGATCCGTGAGATCGCAGAACCCGTGAAACCAGCGCTCGCGCCCGCGGATTCGGATCGCGAAGAATACGCTGGTCACGTTACCGGCCTTATACTCTGACATGCCGAACATGCCGGTTCGCATGAAGAGCGGCGGCAGCAAATCGAGCATGAAATGGTATTCTGACGCGGGGATCTCGAACCACTCGGCTGAATAGGGAGTGCCGGAAAGCGGATCGATGCCGGGAGCGTCTTTGTGACGGCTGAACAGTTGGAACATCTGCTCGCGGGTGGCGACGCCGTCGAGCACCTTCCTGAAGGGTGGACGTGCGGTCATAAGGTTCTCCTGAAGCCAGATCAGCCACGCGCGGCATCACCCCGCCATGGCAACTGCTTGGTGTGTTGTGGCTGGCGACGGGCCGAGCCTGCGGCCGGCGCGTGCATCGGCGATGTGGGGTTTGCAGGGGTTCAGGCGGCGCGTCGTTCGGAGGAACACGAAGCGTCTCGACCAACCCCGGTTATGGCACGGACGGCGGCGGCGAGCGCCGGGATATCGTCAAGCATGCCGAGTACAACGAAGTGGTTGGCCCCGCCGGTGTAGTCCTTACGGCCCTTGCAGGGGCGGATCAGGATACCGTGACCTGAGGACAAACCGAACTGGCCGACCTGGATGTAGGCGTGGTCATGGTGCAGGGTAATTTCACCGCTAACGGCGATGCCCGCCTTGTTCGAGCGCAGGGCAAAGCTGCCCGATGGCAGGTTTAATTCAGCGGCGAGTTTCTTCAGCCGTGAACGGGCTATCGTGTGGAAACGTCTCTTCTGCTCGTCGTAGGAGCAGCTTCTGTTCCAGTCGAACATGTCGATCTCCATCAAACGAAAGCGCCCGGGGTCGCGATGGCGATCCCGGGCTCGAGAGTGAGTTGGAACTGAAAAGGGCCCGGCGGGAGTGCCGGGCCCTGTGCGAGTGTGAGGCCGGTTATTCGGCGGCCTGGAGGTGGTCCGCCTCGTCGCTGTCTATGGTCACCGGCTCATCGGAGGACGGATCCGCATCGTCGGCGAGGAAGGCCGGCAGCTCCGCGGCATCGCCGTCGAGAGCCGCTTCCTCCGCCATGTCGCCGGCGGCCGCGTCGCCAGCATCGGCAGACCCTTCATCGACCTCAACGCGCAGCGGCTCTGGCAGCCAGTTCGATCCTTCGAGAAGACGGGCGGCTTCACGGGCCATGATGTCCTTCTTCATGTGGTCGATCAGCTGCGCGGAGTCTGCGCCACGCGCTTCACGGACAGCCTGTAGAATCCGCGCCTTGGTGAGCCTCCCGAGGAACTCGACCGTGGGCGTCCAGCCCGCGTCGACCATGTCGAACTGGAGCGAGCGGCCAAGCACGTCTGCATGCTCGAGCGCCTTCGCTCGCCTGTTCCAGGGTTCGACCACCGCGTTGAGGGTCAGCGAGACGCAGTGCGCGAACAGCGCCTTGCGGCTTGCTTCATCGAGGCCGAGAAGGAAGTCCCACAGGCTTTCCGCCTCATCGGGCAAATCGCGGTCCCAGGCTTCGTGCCGCTCGGCGATCTCCTTGGCCCAGGATGTCTCGGCAAGACCATCGACCTGGCTGAAGCTGCCGCTCTTCAGACTGATCTCCAGGCACGTGTCCGGCGCGAAGCGATAGAAGACCTGCAGGACGAACGCATGGAGTGCGGCGACGAAGGCGATGTCGATGTCACCTGCGAGCGCGTTGCGCAGTGCCAGCGTCCGCTGCGCGGTCAGGTCGAAGACGAGCCGATCGGGCAGTGGCTTAATACCATCGTCCTCGCCTTCGTCGCCAGAGGCGTCGTTCACCGGCTGGCCGTTGACGACAACACAATCGCCATCGTCGTCGCCATTGGATCGGGTTTCGCCGTCGGCGCCCCCTTCCTCGCTCTCATCGACCTCGCCGGTTTCGGTCCGTGGCTCATCCTCGGACCGAACGAAACCGGCGTCGACCTGGAGCTTACCGTTCGCGGCAAGCGTAACGAACACCCCGGCAATGGTCTTCTGGGCGGGATCATAGCTTTGAGGACGATCATCGATCGCATCGAGCTCGGCACCCAGCTGGTCAAGCTTCGCCTCGATTGCCTCGTCGGTCTCCTCTGCCTTGGCATAGTCCGCATCCAGCTTGTCGTATTCGGCCTTCAGCGCGTCGTAGCGTTCAATCTCCTCGGCGCTAAGCTCCTGCGCCTCGGCGTAGATACGCCGCATGCCGGAGGTGTGGCCATAGGGAAAGCTGATCGCCGCCTCGACCCACTTCCAGCCTTCGGCGCGGATTGTCTCGGCATCCACTTTCAGCCTGTCGAAGACAAGCTGCTCGAGGAGTGCGGCATCCTGGAACCAGCCGCCGGAATCCTGCTCGAACAGGTCGCGAAGGATGATGCCGCCAGCCGCCTCATAGGCTTCCGCGCCGACATAGACGGCCCGGCGATCGTCGGCCCGGACCGTCGTCTCCGTCAGCAGGCGCCTGATGTAATAGGGTTCCTGCATGTGCGAGCCGGATATCCGTTCCCAGACCTGCTCCTGGCGTGCGTGATCGTCCGAGATCGAGAACGCCATGATCTGTTCGAGCCGGATTTCGTCCTTCTCGTAGAGATCGAGCAGCCTCGGTGACACCGATGCCAGCCGCAGGCGCTGCCTCACCGTCGCCGGCGATATGAAGAAGCGGGCACCAATCTCCTCGGGATCGAGGCCCTGGTCGCTGAGGGCCTTGAAGGCCCGGAACTGGTCGAGCGGATGCAGGTCGGCGCGCCGCAGGTTTTCAGCAAGCGAGTCCTCCTCGGCCGAGGTCTCCTGCCCGCGGTTGACGATGCAGGGGATTGGCTCGTTCTTCGCCAGGCGCTTTTGCTTGATGAGGATGCCGAGCGCGAGATAACGCCGCCCGCCGGCGGGCACCTCGAACGTGCCGGTCTCCTCGCCCTCACCGTCGAGCACGGGACGGACGTTCAGGCTCTGGATCAGCTTTCGCCGTCCGATGTCTTCGGCCAGCTGCTCGATCGACACGCCGTCCTTGATGCGCCGAACATTTTTCTGCGACAACACTAGCTTGTCATAGGGAATATTCTCCGCGGCGTTCATCGCTATCTTCTGGTTGGCGTTCTTTGCCATGGTTAGGTTCTCCATAACGGGCGGCCCGGGGCCTCTCCCCGAACCTCCAAGCCCGTCAGCAACCCTCCCCTCCCCCCTCTGCCTCCAGGCCTCACGCCAGCGTCGCCTCCCGACTTGCAGGCTCGACATGAAGCGCTGCTGGTTTCGGCTCGCGGATCTAGACGCGGCCGAGCCGCGCCCGAGGCGCCTTCAGCATGTTGGCGTCACCGCGTCCTCCCACGAGAAAAGCGCCGTCCACTTGCTCCGAAGGACCGCGCTGGGATTGATGGAGACGGCCCGGAGGCAGGCCGGCGACGAGAGTTTTCGTTGCCGGCCTGCGCAGGATCAGGCGGCGAAGTCGAGAAGCTTCTTGGCTTTGCCCTCCATGTCCAGACGGGCATCCTGATGAGGCTTGTCGCGCGCGACCCGTGTGATGCCCTGCACGAAATCAAAAATCGATTCCGGTGGTCTGCCTTCCTCCATGAGAACAGTGTCGATGATCTTCGTGGTCTCGGACTTGGAGAAGCCGCGCTTGCGCAGGAAGCCCTGGCGATCTTCGTCGTCCCGGGCAACAATCCGTTGCCGCGCCGTCTTGATGCCGTTGACGAATGGCATGGGCGAGGAATCGGCAAACTGGATCAGCGCCGGCTCGGCTTCCAGGGCGAAACGGGAGGCCGCGTATTTTGAGTGGCGGATGGTGATTTCCTAGAAATCTTCAACGCCCCACAGATTGCGATTCTGACAAACCGCGCGCAGATAAAAGCTGGCGATCCCGAGGGTGCGGGCCCCGACTTCGGAATTCCAGCAGTAGAAGCCGCGGAAATAGAGATCCGGTTCCCCATTTGGCAGCCGCCCGGCCTCGATCGGGTTCAGATCGTCGACGAGGAACACAAAGATATCGCGATCTGACGCGTAGAGCGTCGTGGTGTCGCGGGAGATGGCGACGTGCGGATTGTAGATACCTGTCGACCAGTCGAGCACGCCGGGTACCTTCCAACGCGTGTCGCCGGTACCGTTGCCGGCAATCTTCTGCACGGCGTCCACCAGTTCTGAGTCAAATATTCTGCCATAATCAGGGCCTGTTACCGCCCGCAACTCGAGGCGTCCGTTCTCGATTTCCAGCGTCTTCACCTGCTCGGCGCGGTGGTTGAGGAGACCGTGCTGAAGGTTGATCGCGGCGAGCGGGGCTGGAAGCTGCCGCAGATAGGTGGCCGGTGCGCCGACCAAACTGGCGAGTTGGCCAAAACTCCAATGCGTGGGGGCAACAGGGGCAGGCGCATCGGGCAGCATTAGCCTTAGGCGCTCCGGATCGTCGCGGCTGGCCTCGACGCGGATCAGCTCACTTTCGACGATGCGGGTCTTGCTGCGCTCCGACCGGCTCTTCACCGCATTTCCAAGGTCGTTGAGCGACAGGTATCGCTCGTCCGCCGGCCGGTTGAACCATTCTGACGACACGCGGCCAATACGCTGGCCGCGGCTGGGGTCGACCTTGTAACCGGCACGCTCGTTGCGCTTGGGCGCAAGAATTTCCATCTGGGTCATGGGTGTTGCTCCTTGGCGGGCGCCGGGAGACTCTCTCCCGGACCCTTACCCGCCACCGCAACCCGCCCGCCTCCTTCCTCTCCGGCACCAGCGCGCCACTATCAGCGTTCGCCATTGGGGCAGCCGCCGCTTCAAGGCTGGCACCCAGGAAGGAAGGCTCGGCCTTCAGGAAAGCTCGCGCCTCGGGACTTAAGCGCCGCTTCACATTCCGGACGCGACAGAATTCCGCTGTGCTTTCTTGCCCACCAAGACTTGGACCGATCCGGATTTCAGGTAACGGCGTGCTGAGATTGGACAGGCAATTGTCTTGAGATTGAGCAACTGCAAGTTCTCTTCGAGCTTAGCCCATACATGTATGAATTGACCCAACGTCATGATACGCGAAGATCGGTACCGAAGTCGGAACTGAGAGAGTGATTGCATGTCGAGCAGGTTCGTCCGGCCCGTGGTGGTGCAAATTGGCCGGCATGACCGTGAGCGCGTCATATTCGATGTGAACGACGCAGCCACGATCCTGCTGCGAAGTGTCCCTCATCCGACGGAGAAGGGAAAACTGGCCATGGATGCGTGTCTTCAGGTTCTGCGTGGCGAAGCCCCGACGCCGGTAGCGAGACGAGCCTTCGTTGCAGCGGCGTTAGAAGCGAAAATCCTACGCAGCGACTGAGGTCCAAATGCTATTGGCCGGATGGCCGGCGAGATCACCAAGTTCGGCTTTTTGGTTCAAAATGCGAGCACCGCCTGTGCAGATGCTTCGCGAGGCTTCGAAACCACGAACGTGCCGGCAGGCAACGGCCGAAGTAGCTCTCCCTCCAAGCCGGTCCGGTCGAGCCAAGCCATCCGCTGATCGCGCCGCAGCACTGCCATCTGCCGGTCGTGGAAGGGCGCCACGTCGTCGTTCGCCTCGATCGTCAGGATGGCATAAGCCTCAGGCCAGTCCCGTGTCGCCGGGCGCCAGACTCCAGCGAAATAGAACCAGTCACCGTCGGCGAGCGAGAAGCTATAGGCCTTGCCCCTGCTTTGGTGCCGGAACTCGGATGCCGGAACGAGGCAACGACGACTGGGAAACGTCCTGCCCTCAGCACGCATGACGGTGAACGGCCTGCCTCTAACTTCACTGGGCTGAAGGCCCCAAGGCAGCTCTGCCATCTCAACATCGCCCCCGGAGCGCCTTATGATGACACGACGTTCGTCGAGCGATGCGTCGGAATCGAAAACCTTCGCGCTCATGGTCACGCGAACATAACAGGAACACGATCGCGGTGCAATGCGATCATACGGAGGACCGATGTGCAATGACTATCGATTGACGGTGGATGTCGCTTCGATCGTGGAGGACTTCGCCGACCTGAAGATCAAAATCCGCTTCGGAGAAGGAGCGCCGAACCTCGAGGCGCGCGAGGACATCAAGATCACGGACGTGGCGCCGATCGTCAGGACGATCGAGGGCGTCCGAGGCGAAGGTGATATGATGCAACGTCGCTGGAGCTGGCCCGGACCAAACAAGCGGCCGGTCTATAATTTCCGTTCGGAGGGCCGAGAATTCACGTCCGGTCGCTGCCTGATCGTGGCGGACGGCTTCTACGAATTCACCGATCCGGAAGACCCCAAGAAGAAGCGTAAGGACAAGTGGCTCTTCACAAAGAAGGAGGAGCCGATCTTCTGCATCGCCGGCATCTGGCGTGAAACGCCTGAGGTCGGCGAGGCATTCACCATGCTGACGATGGAGCCAGGACCCGACATCGTACCCTACCACGACCGGCAGATCGTCATCCTCGATCGCAGCGCGTGGGCGGATTGGCTCGACCCTTCGGTATCGGCCAAGCCGCTGATCAAACCCCTTCCACCCGGCACGCTGCAGGTGGAGCAAGTCGGATGAAATGACCGATCGGCGACCGATGCCGATCAGGGATGGGGCACGGGACGCACCACCTGCCGGGCCGGCTTGTCCTGCCGCTCACCTTGATACGAGACCTGACGCAGGAGATTGTCTTCCGTCCAGGTGAGATAGGCGACCTCGACCACCATTTCAGGCCTGACCCAATGGACACGCGACAGCTCAAGCGGCGAGCCGAACCGGCTCTCACGTGGCGGTGGGGCGTCGAGGGGCATTCGATCTACCTGAAGTGGCCCAAGCCGGCCAGCCAATCGCTTGAGCTCTGCAACCGTGATGCCCGTGCCGGCGCGGCCTGCGTACATCAAGCGACCATCATCGGTGTAGTAGCCGAGAAGCAGCGAGCCGATATGCGGGCGGCTTCCCGTCGGATCGGTCCAGCCGACGACGATGAATTCCTCTCTGTTGAGACACTTTGACTTGACCCATAGGCCGCGATTGCCGGATGCATAGGCGCTGTCGATCCGCTTTGAGATAGCGCCCTCGAGTGCAAGCCGGCAGGCGTGCTTGCGGAACGCAGGCCCGTCGCCGATCACGTGATCGCTGAAGCGCAGGCCAGGCATATCGGACGAAAACAGGCCTTCCAGTCGCGCCTTGCGATCTATCAGCGGCAGCTTCGCAATGCTTTCTCCGTTGAGAAACAGAAGGTCGAAAGCAAAGAAGGCAAGATCGCCCGTGCGGCCTTCGTCCATGGCGGCCTGCAGGCGGCTGAAGGAGGTGACGCCGTCTGCCCGAACGGCGCACAGCTCCCCGTCGACATATGCCTCTTTCACCGGGAGCGCGCGCAGGGCCGCTATCGTCGCTCGATAGCGATGCGACCAATCGAGGCCGGTGCGGGTGAGCAAGCGGATGTCGCTGCCGTCGATCCGCGCGTGCATGCGGTATCCGTCGTACTTGATTTCGTGAAGCCAATCGGGGCCGTTGGGCGCTTCGTCGACCAGGCGCGTCAGCTGAGGCTCGATCCATTTCGGCGGATGCGTTTTATTCGGCTTTGTGGGATTCACCGTCTTCCGCGCCAATTGAGATAAAGCGTCGTCATGCGGCCAGACTACCACATGATGACGGTATATCCGCTGCAGCTTCTATCGGAAGTCCCGCGTCTTCACCTTGATGCGGTCGATGTGCTCGTAGGGATCGACGATATCGCGTGTTTCCGGCATGCCGCGCGGATCGATGCCCGATCCGCCATGATGGGCCTCGTCACCGGGGCCGTGTGGCAATGGAAATGGCGTGTCGCGGTTTCCGACGCTGGCGAGTTCGGCCGAAAGATCGGTCAACTCGTGGGCGACGAGATGCACCACCTCCCCTTCTCGCTGGATGCGGCCGCGCACGCCGAGCATGGCGGAGGAGAGAAGCATGCGCCGGAATTTCTCGAACACCTTGACCCAGACAACGACGTTGGCGGCGCCCGTCTCATCCTCCATGGTGAGGAACATGACGCCTTTGGCCGAGCCCGGCCGTTGCCGGACCAATACCAGGCCGGCTGCTTCAAGCCATCGTTTGTCTCGGGCCTGCATGGCTTCCTGACAGGTCACGATGCGACGGCGACGAAGATCGGCACGCAGGAACGAAACAGGGTGGCTGCGCAAGGTCAGTCCGACATGGCCATAATCCTCAACGACTTCGCGACCGGCCGTCATCGATCTGAGCGCCACGACAGGCTCCTGGATCTCCGGAACGGTTTTCTGCTCGCGGGATGTCGCGGCCGCAAACAGAGGCAAAGGATCATCCCGCAGCGCCTTGATCGCCCAGAGCGCATCGCGGCGGGCAAGATTCATATCCGGCAGAAATGCGTCGGCCTCGGCGAGCTGCACAAGCGACGCCGCCGGCACGCCGGCGCGGCGCCAGAGATCGTCGACGGAGAGGAAGGGTTCGTCGGCCCGCGCCGCGACGATCGCGGCCGCGTCATCATTGGCGAGACCTCTCACCATGCGCAGGCCGAGGCGGACAGCGAAGCGATCTTCGGAATCGGTCGGCTCAAGCGTGCAATCCCAGCGGCTGGCATTGACGCAGACCGGGCGCACCTCGACGCCATGATCGCGAGCGTCGCGCACGATCTGGGCCGGCAGATAGAAGCCCATCGGCTGTGAGTTCAAGAGCGCCGCGCAG
Source organism: Mesorhizobium sp. M0174 (assembly GCF_040322275.1). Taxonomy (NCBI): domain Bacteria; kingdom Pseudomonadati; phylum Pseudomonadota; class Alphaproteobacteria; order Hyphomicrobiales; family Phyllobacteriaceae; genus Mesorhizobium; species Mesorhizobium sp. M0174. The sequence goes on along the minus strand of NZ_JAMYTB010000011.1, from coordinate 49,365 downwards.
AAGACATCGGGATGCCAGCATTTCATCCAGGATGAGGCATAGGCGATCAATGCAAAGCTGGCGGCGTGGCTCTCGGGGAAGCCGTAGCTTCCAAATCCCTCCAGTTGCGAAAAGGTCTTTTCGGCGAACTCTGGCGTGTAGCCGTTGGCGATCATGCCGTTGACGAGCTTGTCGCGGAATTTCGAGACACCGCCAGTGTGCTTGAAGGTGGCCATGGCGCGGCGCAGCTGGTCGGCCTCGCCGGCGGAAAAGCCGGCGCAGACCATGGAGACCTGCATCGCCTGCTCCTGAAACAGCGGCACGCCGAGCGTCTTGCCGAGAACGCGCTCGAGCTCTGGTGTCGGAAACGTCACCTCTTCCGTCCCATCGCGACGGCGAAGATAGGGATGGACCATGTCGCCCTGGATCGGCCCCGGCCGAACGATCGCGACCTCGATGACCAGGTCGTAGAATGTCCGGGGCTTCATGCGCGGCAGCATCGACATCTGGGCGCGGGATTCGATCTGGAACACGCCGAGCGTATCGGCTTTGCGGATCATCGCATAAGTGCGCGGATCCTCGGCCGGGATCGTCGCCAGGTCGAGAGCGATGCCCTTGTGCTCGGACAGGAGATCGAATGACCGCTTCATGCAGGTGAGCATGCCCAAGGCCAGGACATCCACCTTCATGAATTTGAGAGCGTCTATATCGTCCTTGTCCCATTCCACCACCTGGCGGTCCTTCATTGCCGCCGGCTCGATCGGCACGAGATCGTCAAGCCGATCGTGAGTCAGGACAAAGCCGCCCGGATGCTGCGAAAGATGGCGCGGTGTCCCGGCAAGTTGCGCCGCCAATTCCAGGGTCAGGCGCAGCCGCCGATCGCCGAGATTAAGGTTGAGCTCTCTCGCGCGCTGCTCATCGACCGCCTCACCATGGCCCCAGACCTGCGAGGACAGCAGTTTGGTCATGTCTTCGGGCAGGCCAAGCGCCTTGCCGACATCGCGGACCGCGCCCTTGGTGCGATAGCGGATGACGGTGGAGCAAAGTGCGGCATGGTCGCGGCCGTAGGTCTCGTAGACCCACTGCATGACGATCTCGCGCCGTTCGTGCTCGAAGTCGACATCGATGTCGGGCGGCTCGCGCCGCTCTTGGGAGACAAACCTCTCGAACAGAAGGTTGTTGCGTTCGGGATCGATCGAGGTGATGCCGAGCACATAGCAGACGGCGGAATTGGCGGCCGAGCCGCGGCCCTGGCAAAGGATGTCCTGGCTACGCGCGAAGCGGACGATCGAGTTGACGGTCAGGAAGTACGCCGCATATTCGAGCGTCTCGATCAACCTGAGTTCATGCTTCAGAATGCCGATCACCTTGTCGGGAAGACCCTCGGGATAGCGGCGGGCTGCACCTTCCCAGGTCAGTTTTTCCAGCGCCTGTTGGGCGGTGAGCCCCGGCATCGTCTTTTCCTCCGGGTATTGGTAGGCGAGCTCGTCCATTGAGAAACGGCAGCGGTCGGCGATGGCGATCGTGCACGCCAGGGCCTCGGGATAATTGCTGAACAGCCGCGCCATCTCGTCGCCCGGTTTGAGGAAGCGATCGGCATGACGTTCGCGCCGGAAGCCGGCGTCATCGATGGTGACGTTATGGCGAATGCAGGTGACGACATCCTGCATCATGCGGCGCCCCGGCTCGTGGAAGAGCACGTCATTGGTGACGACGCTCGGCACGCGCATCGCGGCCGCCAGGTTTGCCAGCTCGTAAAGTCGCACCTGGTCGTTCGGGCGTCTGCGCAAGGTGAGCGCCAGATAGGCGCGATCGTCGAAGGCGTCGCGCAACCGCCGCAGCCGAACGGCGCAAAGATCATCGGCTTCGTCCGGCACCAGGACCGCGATCAGTCCTTCGCCATAGGCAACGACATCAGCCCATTCGAGATGACACTTGGCTTTTCCGGCCCGACCCTTGCCGAGTGACAGCAGCCGACAGAGACGCGAATAGGCCGGTCGGTCGGTCGGATAGACAAGGACCGACATGCTGTCGGCGAGATCGAGACGGCAGCCGACGATTAGCCGGACGCCTGTGGTTTTCGCCGCTTCGTGGGCGCGGACTATGCCGGCAAGCGAATTGCGGTCGAAGACAGCGAGCGCTTCGACGCCGAGCAGCGCGGCCTGCGCAAACAGCTCGTCGCAGGACGATGCCCCACGCAGGAAGGAGAAATGCGAGGTGACCTGCAACTCGGCATATCGGGTTCCGACAGTCATCCGAAGATCCCGTGCATGAACCATTTGTGCGATCCGGTCGCCGCATCCTCGCCGTCGCCGGCACGGAAGACCCAGTAACGTTCGCCATTCTCGTCCTCGACCTGGAAATAGTCCCTCACCGCCGCGAGCTCGGCGTCGCGTTTCCACCATTCCCCGAAGACCCGTTCCGGGCCGTCCGCACGCTTCACGCGCCGGCGAACGCCGCGCCAGGTGAAGGTCACGGGCGGATGGTCGGGAAGAAGTGCTACCGTCTCGATCGGCTCGGGCCGCGGCAGCAGCCGCGACGGTCGCGGCCAATGGCCCGGCCAGCCCTCGCCGGTATCAGGCGCCATCGGGGCAATGCGCTGAACGGAGCGTTCGGGAACGTCGCTCTGAACCGGGGCGAAGCGATAGAGCCGGCCCTCGCCGACACGGTTGGCGAGGATGTCGATCACATCCGAGACGTCCGGCTCCGGCGCCTCGGCAAGTGAAGAGATCGTCTGTTTCGCCCGCAGCGGCTCGGCGACAGTCGCGGCTAGCCGCATCTGCTCGATGCCAAATCCCGGGTCGATCGTCTCGATCTTGTCGGTGAGGAGCCGGGTCATGCGCTTCGTGTCGCGAACCGGCGTTGCTGTGCCGACACGGATCGCCTCGATGCGATTGTCGACACGGAAGAACAGAAGATCGAGCCGGCGCGCGCCAAGCCCCCGCGTCTCAAGGTCAATGCAGAGTTCCGCCACCAGCTTGCCTGTATAGCGGGCGATCGTCTCTGGCGCGCCGATCGGTTCGGCAAAATTGCGGCGTACCTCGACGATCTCCTCCGGCCGGATCGGCTCGATCGGTTCGCTCACCCTCCCAAACGCCTGGTCGAGGCGGCGACCGGGTTCCGGACCGAAACGCAGAGCGAGCGACGCGCGCGGCGTGCCGGCGAGGTCGGCGATTGTCTCGAATCCCAGCCGCCTTAGGCTGTCGATCGTCGCGGCGGGCAGGCGAAGCGCCGCGATCGGCAATGGCAGGATCGCCTGGGCTGTCTTGCCAGCTGGCACGACGATCGTGGCCCGGGTGCCGAAGCGCGCCAGCGCGTGGGCCGCACCCCCGCTGTCGGCAACCGCAGCCCGTGCGATGAGGCCCGACGCGGCAAGGCGATCCACCATATCGGTGAGCATTGCCGCCTCGCCGCCATGCAGATGGTCGGCGCCGGTGGTGTCGATGACGAGGCCGTCCGGCGGATCGGCCGTGACGATTGGCGCGTAGCGGCGCAACGCCCACAGCGCCAAGCGCTCGAGCGCGATTTCGTCGGCGTCGGGCTCAGCGTCGTGAACAATCAGGCCCGGAACAAGGGCCTGCGCCTTGCTTGCCGGCATGCCGATGCGCAGGCCGGCTGCGTGCGCTGCCGCGTCGGCGGCAAGCACAACACGGCGGCGTCCGTCGCGGCCGATCAAAACGAGCGGCGTCTCAGGCGGAGGCGCGGCGTCGCCCGATTTCCTTCTGAAGCGGTCTGTCGGCCACATCGGAAGGAAGAGCGATACGACCCTTGGCATCGCAAGCCTCCACTGTGAAATCTGCGCTCTCTCCTGCACGGCATCGGATCAATTCAAGCTGCCAGCGCGCTCGCCCGACGCCCTGAACCGGCAATGGCGTCGATGGCAACACCGACACCCGCCAGCGTGTTTCGGCGGCTGTCGGCTGGCCGAAATCCGTTGCCTCCGTCTGCCGACGCCAGCGGCGAATGGCGATGCCGATGGCGCCGGAGCTTTCGGCGGCAAGCTGAAGCCGCCGTGAGGCCGTCATCGAAAGCCGTGCAATCTCGGCAACGACAGCGCCAAAACCTCCGCGAAGACCCTCTTCGAAACAGGCGAGAACGGATTTTTCGTCGCCGGCTTCGACATAGATCACCCGTCCCGGAGGAAGGCCGGCCTGTTCGATCGCAGGCGCGAAAAGATCGGGCCGGGTAACGCACCACAGGACCTTACCAACCGTGCGCGCGGCAATACCGGCAGCGAAGAGTGCCGCGGCTGCGCCATCGACGGAGCCATTTCCGCCACCCGCGACCTCGTGCAGACCGCCAAAAACCAATCCCCCTCCCGGCAGAACCCTGTCAATCGCGGCCACTCCGAACGGCAAAACCCTACGCCCGCGTGCACTTCCACCTTCGAGACGCGCGATGCGTTCTCGAAGCTCGGAAATGGCAGCAGGGGGCGCCGATACACTCATCTGACCCTTGAAACGCGGAAAGCCTGTGATATGTTCTACATTTGTTCTCGTATCTGCCAAGAGTCAACCGGGATGATGTCTCGTGCCCCTGCGGAAGGAGGCATTCGATGCTGGGCCATATCCTTCAATGCGAAAATGCGAGTTCCATTTTTGGGCGAGTGTCCGAAACTTGTAGCATATTTCGGACTCATCCCTTGCCTTTGTCCGAAACTTGTCGCATATTTCGGACATGTCCATAGTTGAGCCCGATACCGATCTTCGCTCGCGCCTGCTTGCCCGCATTGAGTCCAAACCCGATGAGGTCTGGACCCCCGGCGACTTCGCCGATCTCGGCGCGCGCGCCGCCGTGGACAAAACCCTGCAGCGCCTGGCAGCCGCCGGAGAACTGCGCCGGATCGACCGAGGCCTCTATGACCGGCCGCGCACGAACAACCTGACTGGCCGCGCCACCGTGCCGGATTATCGCGCTGTGATCCGCGCCGTCACGCGCCGCGATCGGGCGCGCGCCGTCATCGATGGTATGACGGCCGCCAACGACCTCGGCCTGACGACCGCCGTTCCCGCCCGAATAGAAGTGCTGGTCGATGCGCGGTTGAAGCCAATCAAGCTCGGCACGCAGGAAATCCACTTCAAATACGCTGCCCCTAGCCGCCTCTATTGGGCGGATCGGCCGGGGATGCGGGTCGTTCAGGCCTTGCATTGGATGCAGGACATGCTGACCCAGAAGGGTGAACGCAAGCGTATCCAGGCGACGTTGCGTCGCCTGTTTGCCGACCCCAAGCACGGCGAGGCCATTCGCGAGGATCTGCGCGCCGGCCTCTCCGCCGTGCCGATCTGGATGCAGGAGTTCCTCCGCGAAATCCTGAGGGCGGACCCGCACGAGGCGAAGCCATGACTACCGATGCTTACCGCCAGATCATCGCGGCATCCCCACGTGACCGGCTCGACCTGTTCCTCGCCACGGCCAATCGGATCGGAGCTCCGGTGGGCAATGTCGAAAAGGATTTCTGGGTCTGCTGGACCCTCAGTTCGCTCTACCACGAACGGCCTGCGGGGGAGCCGCGGCTGCTTTTCAAGGGCGGGACGTCGCTGTCAAAAGGCTATGGCCTCATCCAGCGTTTTTCCGAGGACATCGACGTTACCGTGTTCCGCGATGATCTCGACGAGGCTGCCTCCGTCGAAGAGCTCGAGGGACTGTCGAACAAGAAGCGCCGCGCCAGGCTAGACGACATTCGGAACGCATGCCGCGCCTATATCACGGGCCCGTTGCGAGACTTCCTGACTGCTCAACTTGCCGACATCACCAACGGTGCCGGCCGGGCGGAGGTCGACGAAGCCGATGCCGATGGTCAGACCCTGCTGCTCTGGTATCCCGAGGTCGAGCCGCGTGATGGCGCCTATGTGCGACCGGCCATACGCCTCGAGTCCGGGGCGAAATCGGCGCTCGATCCCAATCGCCCCATCACGATCACGCCCTATGTCGCGGAGGAAGCGGCAGGCATTGATCTGGCCGTCGCCGACGTGACCACGATCGAGGCGACCCGCACCTTTTGGGACAAAGTGGTGATCGCCCATGGATTGCGCCGCTGGTACGAGCGGCGCGGCGAACTGCGGCAGGAAGGCCAGCGGGTGTCCCGGCACTATTATGACCTGCACTGTCTTCTCGGATCCGAGACCGGAAAGGCCGCGCTCGGCGATCTCGATCTTGGCGCCGATTGTGTGCGGCACGCACGAATGTTTTTCGACCGTCCCGACTATGACCTCGCCTCAGCAGTCCCGGGCAGCTTCGCGATCGCGCCCGCTCCAAAGATGGTGGACGCGCTCACGCGCGACTATGCCAATACGGCGGCCATGATCTTCGGCACTCCGCCGAGTTTCGGTGATATTCTGGAATCAGCACGCCAGATTGAGCAGGACATCAACACCCATTCCTAGTCGCCTGGCCACGTCGCCGGGGCATCAACGCGTTTTCGAGCAAATGGTCTGCTACTTCAAACCCGAGGACATCGAAAAACTTCACGCTGGCCGAGAGGACATGCATCGGCAGTTCGCTGAACTGCGGGATCGCTTTCTTGGTCGCAAGTATCAAACCGAGCGTGGCCACGAGTTCGCATATCATGGGTTCTCGCGGCGCCTTGGTACCATGGTCAGGGCTGTTGACATCGTGTTCGAGAAGCTCCCCCCAGAGCTGGACGAAATCCCCGAGAGGGACACGGTCGTTGACGCGACGCTGACTATCCAGGCATTCGTAATGAACGCGTTCGGGTGTCTCGATAATTTGGCCTGGATCTGGGTCTGCGAGAAGGCGGTCCTCAACGCCGAGGGCAAGGAGCTCGAGTCTCTCCGAGTGGGCCTCGGCCCGAAAAGCAAGGAAGTCCGCGCTTCCTTTAGCAAGGAGTTCCTCGCCTATTTAGACAAGCGTCAAGGCTGGATAGACAGGCATCTCAAAGGGTTCCGCGACAGCCTCGCTCACCGGATACCCCTGTACATCCCGCCCTTCATCGTCACGCCTGAGACAGTCGACATGTACAACGAACTCGAGAAGTCGAGTGGCGACGCTATCCAGAAGCGGGACTTCAAGCTCTACGACAAGCTGCAGGCGGAGCAGAGAGTCCTGGGCATTTGGCGACCATGGATGACCCAGTCGGTGACGGAGAAGTCTCCCCGCGCCGTGTTCCACCCCCAGCTTCTGCAGGACTATGTGACGATCGACGAGTTTGCCCGTGAGATGTTGGCGGAGATGGAGCGCCAGAACATCTAGTCATGAGCGAGTTCGGGCGGAACAGCGGGGGAGAGGCGGGGATAACCCATCGGTTCACTCTTTGTTCTTTTCCGAAAACGCGTGGCGAGATATAGTCTGGCGTGTCCTTTAACTGATTCCTCAGGGAGGCAGCGCGCAGATGACCGTCCAGCCCATCAATACCATGCTGCAGGGGGACAGGATTCTCAATGAACCGACAATCAGCTGCCCAAGCTGCAAGACGGAAATCAAGCTCAATGAGTCGCTCGCGGCCCCTTTGATTGCCGCCACGCGTGAAGAATACGAAATGCGCCTGGCGCAGAGCAAGGCATCGATGGCTGCCAGAGAAGAGGAGCTCAAGCGCCAGCAGGCCGAGATCGTCGCCGCCAAAGAGGACATCGCCAACCAGGTGGCTGAGCAAATCAAGCTGGAGCGTGCCGGAATCGCGGTCGAGGAAGCCCGCAAGGCAAAATTGCTGCTTTCGGTAGACTTGGAGGACAAGGATAAGAAGCTTGCCGAGCTGGAGGCGACGTTGAAAGCGCGCGACGAAAAGCTCACCGAGGCCCAGCAACAACAGGCGGAATTCCTGAGAAAGCAGCGTGCGCTTGACGACGAAAAGCGGGAGATGGCGCTGACCATCGAAAGGAAGATTCAGGAGGGACTGGACGCCGTTCGCGTCAAGGCGAGGTCGGAAGCGGAAGACGGCCTCAAAATGAAGGTTGCGGAAAAAGAGGAACAGATCGCCGGCATGCAGCGTCAGATTGAGGAGCTGAAGCGCCGTGCGGAACAGGGTTCCCAGCAGCTGCAGGGTGAAGTTCTGGAGCTTGAGCTGGAAGCCCTCATTGCCGGCCGGTTCCCGATGGACGTCATTGAACCGGTTGCCAAGGGTGAGTTCGGCGGAGATGTCCTGCACCGCGTGGTCGGACCGGCCGGCCAGCCATGCGGCGCCATTTTATGGGAGTCGAAACGCACCAAGAACTGGAGCCAGGGTTGGCTGGGGAAGCTCAGGGCGGATCAACGGGCGGCGAAAGCGGATATCGCGCTTATGATCTCCGAAGCTCTGCCTCCCGGTGTGGAAACCTTCGATCTTCTGGACGGCGTCTATGTCGCCCATCCCAAATGCGCGATGCCGATCGCCATCATGCTGCGACAATCCCTTATCGAGCTGGCGAACTCCCGCCTCGCCCAGGACGGCCAAGCCACCAAAATGGAGCAGGTCTATGGCTATCTGACCGGTCCGCGGTTCCGCCATCGCGTCGAGGCCATCGTCGAAAAGTTCTCTGATATGCAGGAGGACCTGGCCAGGGAACGCAAGGCCACAACACGCCTGTGGGCCAAGCGGGAGGCTCAAATACAAGGCGTAATCGAGTCGACCGTCGGCATGTACGGCGATTTGCAAGGCATCGCTGGAAAGGTGATGCAGGAGATTGAGGCCTTGGAGGTGCTGGCCATAGAAGCATCTCCGCCCGGTGCCGAATAGACCGGCATGCAGCTCAACAGGAAGACGATTGGCAATCTGGAGCGGCTTCCCCAGACATACCCATCGGACTCCTCGGATAGCGTAAGCAAAAGAAGCCCGCCGCACCCGAGGTAATCGTCGTCGGCCGATCGCTGTGGCCTGTCAGACCGGCCGCTCAGAGGTACGGCAGGTCAAGGGCGACGTCGGCGCGCGGATGAGAGGCATATGGAGGTGAGCCGGCAATCGAGGCAGACGAGTCATGGAAGACGCAGTCACAAGCGAAGCTGCCGGGGCTGAGAGGCCTGCGCTGCAGCGCAAGATCATCCATGTGGATATGGACGCGTTCTACGCTTCGGTAGAGCAGCGCGACAACCCGGAGCTGCGGGGCAAACCGGTCGCCGTCGGGCACGCCCTCGAACGTGGCGTGGTCGCAGCTGCGAGCTATGAGGCTCGCAAGTTCGGCGTTCACTCGGCGATGCCCTTCGTGACGGCGAGGCGCAAATGCCCTGATCTGATTTTCGTCAAACCCCGGTTCGACGTCTACAAGGCGGTCTCGCAGCAAATCCGGGAGATCTTCGCCGAGCACACGCCGCTGATCGAACCGCTTTCGCTGGACGAGGCCTATCTCGACGTGACCGAAAACATGCACGGGTTCGCCACGGCAACCGAGATCGCCGAGGCGATCCGGGCGAAGATCAAGGCGAAGACCGGCCTTACCGCCTCAGCCGGTGTCAGCTACAACAAGTTCCTCGCCAAGATGGCCTCCGATCAGGGCAAGCCTGATGGGCTATTCGTTATAACGCCGAAGATGGGGCCGAGCTTCGTCGAAGTGCTCCCGGTGAAGAAATTCCACGGCATCGGTCCTGCCACCAATTCGAAGATGGAACGGCTCAGAATCCATACCGGCGCCGATCTGCGGGCGCAGACAATGCCGTTCCTGCAGGAACATTTCGGCAAGGCCGGACCATATTATTACTGGATATCGCGTGGCATCGACGAGCGACCGGTGCACGCTGATCGCGTCCGCAAGTCCGTAGGAGCGGAGGATACGTTTGCGCGGGATCTGTTCATGATCGCGGAGGCGCACGAAGGGCTGCGTCCGCTCATAGAAAAGGTCTGGCGGTATTGCGAAAACAACGAAATCCATGGGCGCACGGTGACGCTCAAGGTCAAGTATGCCGACTTCCGCCAGATTACGCGGCGTCGAACCAGTCACCAGATCATCCGCAGCCAAGCTGAGCTACAGAACATGGCATTTGGCCTCCTCGATCCTGTTTTCCCGGTCGAGAAGGGAATTCGGCTGCTTGGCGTGACGATCTCCTCGCTTGAGGCTGAACTGGTCTCGGAAGAGGTTCAGATGAGTCTTGCAATCTGACAACTCGATCTTTTCTTGAAACGTCGCGCGACAGCCGATTAGCTCGTTGCAGACATGCGCGCTGCCGGCTAGCGCGCGCCGTTGCCGGATGGAGGGAGCATGGCACGACGAGAACTCTCCCGAGAGGAATTGTTTGCGCTGGTTTGGGAGAAACCGACCCTCGAGATCGCCAGGGATCTTGGCCTGTCAGATGTGGCGATCGGGAAACTGTGCGCGCGCCTGCAGGTGCCAAAGCCTCCACGCGGCTATTGGGCCCGCGTAGAGGCCGGGCAGACACCGCGCCGTCCGCCGTTGGCGGCCTTCCGCGAGGAGCTCGAAGCGAAGCGACGGGACGCACTGCGCGCAAAGGCAGCAGGCTCGCTTTCGAAGCTTCAGCGGGAATTCTATGAAGCTGCCTTGACCGATCTCGCCAGCCGCGGCGTCGATGTCGATGCGGCACAACCTCGGGGAAGCAGGCTGCCGGATATTGATCCAGACCTTGCGGCACAACTCCTGGTCGCCATCCAGGATCGTTGCCAGGACTGGGTCGGAGAGGGGAAGATCGCCACACGCTGGGGTTCTTCAGTCCGCAGCAGCGTGGCCAGCCTTGTAGACCGGCTGCTACCGCTCGCACGACCGCAATTGCTGGTATTCGAAACCGAGGGCCGCCGACACACCTACGTTGCGAGCGGGCCAGTCATTTTCATCCGCCTGACCGCGCACCTGCAGGGTCGGATAGTGGCCCTTACCGGAATGGTGCGGGACCACAAGCTCCAGCATGTGGTGATGCCGCTGACGGCGGCCGATCATGCCTGGTCGGCGCATCATCTCTATGCACCGGGCTCGCAGATGTTCCTGGTCAGCTGGCTCTGCGTATCCGCAAGCGAGATCTGGGTCGAATGGAGCTGCAAGGCATGGCGCGAGGAAGATGCGCCGGAACGGTTCACGACCGGTCGGATCAATCTACGTGCGGTCATGCCGATCGATTTCATGCCAGTACGGGAAGCAACTCTTTCTCCGGTGGTATCCACTGCAAAGGTTGAACCCTATCGCGAGCGCCTTCTTGCACTTCTGGAAGCCGAGCGGGTTCATGAGATGATGAGCCATGCCGCCTACTCGATGGAGCGGGACGTGCCCGGCGAGATGCTGGCATTGGCGGACCGGATATTGTTTGGAGACAAGAGACCGTTCCAGGCCGCGCGGGAGGCCTGGCGGCACCTTGAGGATGAGCTGGAACGGTGGGAAAGGGAGCTTGAGGCCGAGCGATCCGCCCTAGCCCGATCAATCCTCGAAATCGGGCTGGGAGACATCGTCACGTCGCAGAGCCGTGGCCGGCTGTTACGGCTTTCGGTGACCGGAACTTCACTCTACGCCAGCGACGGGCATGTCACGTTTGTCATCCAGGGGATTCGTTTTCGCAAGGACGGCACACTCGGCAAGTTGCACGAAACGCTGACGCTGTCTTTCGAAGACGAAGGCAAGCGGAGGGAAAATAGGCAAAAGTGACCTTGGGGCCGTATCCTCTCAGGGAGGGAATCAACGATGTCGGCAGCACCATCCAACATTCCATCCATCTGGTCGGAAGCGCAGGGTTCAATGCTTCGACTATCAGTCACAAAGCGGTAGGGACAGCGATCTCGCGATCCGATCCCGATAGCCCCTTGTTGTACCTCAGACCCGACTCGATGTTTTGGATTTCGTCAGCGGCTAGCCCAGCCCGCAAGAAGACGGATTCACAAAGGACCCGGCAGTCATCGCGCAGCGTGATCAGGCACTTTCCAGAATGGCTGCCGCCAGAGCCCAAACGTTAAAGATTGGTGACGCAGAGCGCGACACTCGTCGTATTGCGGATATGTGTGCAGGCCGCCGCAGTCGTCGGTCTTAGGAAAGGATTCGCGTCAGTCGTCGCAATTCCGCTGCCACGTTCGGGCCGAATTGCAAGTCATGACGCCGACTTTCAACGAGATCGGTGATCAACGAACGCATATTTTGCCATTTGCGGCGGCGCAAGCTACCTGCCGCCCGCAGGCCGCGGCCGTCGACTAACTCGATCAGTTTGTCCTGCGCTTCCAGCGACGAGCTCAGCCCATGGGCAGTATACAGGAACTGGAGGCCTGTTAGCTTCCCGACATCATCAATTTCCCTGTCCGGCTCAATTTCAGGAAGGAGTTCAGGGATGCCCTGAAGAAGCGCCGGATCCAAGATTTCGAATTCGCTCCAGAGGGCTGTTCCGATCGTGTCTGTCACCTCCGCAACCCAGGGACTGGCCTCCCCGTTGAATGACAGGATTAGTTCGCGCTTGGCGCGCGTCATTGCAACGTAAAGCTTGCAGGATGCGCGATATGCCTCTTCTTCCGGAGCATCGTGCGGCGGTAGAACGCCATTTCTGCAATTGAGAATGATCAGCGTGTCGAATTCGTACCCTTTCGTCTGTTCTAGGTCGCAAAAAACGAGGCGATCAGAACTGGGATCATACGCACCGTCGAGCGCGGTGACACCGCACTTCTCCGCGAAGCCCTTTACGTCCCGGCCCGAAAAGCCAGCAAAGGCGACGCAAACGGTTTTAGCATCGTTCTGCAGGGCAGTGGCCGCATAGGCTCGCGCGTAGGCAATTTCTTCTTCCAGCGTACCCGCGGCAAGTGCCATCGGAACGGAACCGCTAAAATTTGCGAACTGGGGGTCGAGAATTTCTAGATCGTCGCTGTCGAACATTTCGTCATTTAGATTATTGCTCAGGACTTCATAGGCGGCCTTCAGGATCTCCCGGCTGTTCCTATAGTTTTTCTGAATGCGCTCGCGCGTCACGCTTGAGACGCCTGCTTCGGGCAGGGAGCGATGTTTCGGAAGGATTGTCTGGGCAATGTCGCCGCAGAGAAAAATGTCGTTGGATCCGGGTTCGACGAGCCTGCGAATAACCCGTATCTCGGTGGTCCCAAAATCCTGCGCCTCGTCGACAAGGATATTTGTATACAGCGGTTGGATATCCTTGAGATGCCTCGCTAGAGCTGAGGTGAGTCCTAAATAGTCGACGACGCCCACATCGCGCATCTTCTGCTCCCAGCCGTCCAAACCCCTCAATATGTCCGACCGGCGATCCGCTGCGATTGGGAACTTGCGTCCCTTGCGTTCCAGACTGAGGTATGACGAGCGGGAATCCGGCGTGACGGCACTGCGTATCCAGTCAAATTCCTCACGAAGATAGGCTTCACCACTGACGCCTCGGGCAGTCATCGATTTTTGCAAGGGGAGCAGCACCTTTGCAGAATCGTTATTCAGCCACTGGCGGTAATATTCCCGAAAGACCAGGTCGACGTGCTCGCCGGACTTCCAAGTCACATCTACATAATGACGATCATTGTGCGGCTCGAACTGATTCAGGAGACGCTGGGCGAGCTCAAAAAACGACGTGACCTCGATGCGTCCTCGGACGGTGTCGTTGGTGCAAGCAGCGTCAACGAGCTGACCAAGAAGACCGGCGAGGCTGCGGTTCAGCGTGAGAAGCAACACTCTCGAATCCGGTGCTTCCGCCAAGCGGAGCGCACGGCGAACGGCGACGCAAGTCTTGCCTGATCCTGAAACCCCGGAGAGTTGGTAATCGGCCTTCACTACCTTTTCCTGCTCGGGGTGAAGGTACAGGAACCATTCGTACCAGCTTGACCGCTTCTCGAATGATGCGAGCCATGCCTCGTATTCCGGCGACCCAATGCGGGGCGACGGATGTCCTCACCGTCGGCCACCTCGAGCATCTCGGCTTCATCGACGTCCTCAAGGAGCCCGATACGGCCCATGCTCAGGTCGACATGAGCCTGTGCGCCTTCATAATTACCCGAGAGGAGTAGATTGAAAACAGCGTGGACGAGTTCGGCCTTCTGCGCATGGGGAATCTCGGCGACCAAGGATTCGAGATCGGTGGTGGTCGAACGGGCGTCCAGCGCCTCCAGCTTCCTCGCGACACTGCGCGGAAGGCCGTCCAGTACGTGGTCCATCGCCTCTGTGTCGAGACGCTCGACCACCGGCATGTCGTGGTGGTCCGCCCGGAAGTCGTTTGCGTGAACGACCTGCTGGCCCGAACCAGGCACAAGAACAGTCCTCAGGTCCCTGACGGCGGGCTTCATGCCTTTCTGCCTGTCCAGCCATTTGTCGGCGTCCTCATGATCGCCGACAACTAGGAAAAGACATGTCTTGTCGGTCTGCTGGGTAATCAGACGCCAACCATCACCGAGATCATACTTCACAGCGTTTTTGATGCGGTTTTCGCCATGCTTGGTGACCGGAATCCCGACGAAGGGATTTGGGTCACGCAGGCTGCCAAGGATGGCCTTGACCTTGATCGCCTTTTTGTGCAGTTGGCCGCCTCCCAGGAAGGCCCTGCTGAGCGACTTGTCAAATTCCTTTGTGGTGAAGTAAGCGATTTGCGCGACGGCGTTGCCGGCGGCATCGATGCCCGATGCAATATTCACGAAGTCCCCCCATCCTTCTCGTGCCGACCCGCGTTGGGCACGAGACCCATCCCGAAACATACAAACTTTCAGCAGTATTGAAACGCCGTCATTCTCATATCAGAACCGCACTATATCTCTCACGCACCAGGTTGCCTCGGTGCGCGCTTCGTGGCGGCTGTCACTTGGCAAGTTAATTATGAGAATGCTGCGCCAACGATTTCAGATGGTTAGCCGAGCACTTAGTTTGAGAAATGTACACTTAAATTGAGAATCCGCCGTAATTTTCTGCAGTTAAATTTAGAATGGCGGCCGCAGGGCTCAATTGAGATTTGTCTGCTTCTCAGACAGAAAGCGGCGGAGATCACATCCGCTCACATTTTCAATGTCATAGACTACGCGGTGTCAGACCCATCCTGTGTCTCGCTTTTGCACCATATTTGAGAACCGAGGCGCTGAGATTCTCCTGTTTAAGTGCCGCAGTTCGAACAAATTGCCGCATTCTCGCGTTTAGCCGCATTCTCGCGTTTAAATGCCACGCGACACAAGGTCAACGCCGAGTGCGTTGCTCGCATGGACGATGTGCTCGACCTCTACGCCGAAGCCCCAACCCGAGGCTGACGATGGCGCTTTGATCAGGCTGGCCTGCGGCTTCCGGCCATACAGCGGTCGAGCGGGCCGACGTAGACATCTCTCGGAAGACGTCTGTTGACGGCAGGTCCGGCGTGGCGTAGGTCTGCCACCTCCTCAGCAGACATCTTAACAGTGATGTCAGAAGGCGACACGCACATGCCTTTTGACTGGCCCAAGCGCATCCGCACCCGCGCGTCCCGGCTTCCGCACGGCGAGGCCTTGCTCATCCTCGCCGAAGAATCAGAGACGCTGCCGGAAATGCGGCGGCTCATCGTCAACGGCGAGAAGCCCGTGACAGCGTTTTCCGGCGAAATGATCGAACGGTTCGGCGAGGCCGAAGCCCAGCACCATCCCCTCCGCCAGCTCGCCGGAGAGGTCGCCGCCTACCTCGTCGAGTCGCAGCTTGGGGCGGTTCGCGCGTCCGGCAGCCGTAACATCGTCGACGATCCGGTATTCAGCTCAGGAACACCCTTCCGAATTCCCGGCGCCATCCATCCGGCTGCGGCTGCCGCAGGGCCTCTGGCAACAGAGCTGCTCGTTAGGCACCTGTCGAACCTCGCCCTCGCATCGCTGGCAAACATCATCGCTGCTGAAGAGGAACGTCGGCTGGCGGCCTGATCACTGCGCCCCCTGAAGCTTCCTCATGGGTTCCAGCTTCCGGCGGCAACCCTGCCCAGCCTCGGGCAGGCTTATCATGTGGAGCGCGACCTCGCGTTGGCTCCTCCAGACTTCACGGGGCGACAGATTCCGGGAGACACTTCGGGAGGCTGACCGGGACCTCGACTTTCGCTCGACCACCTTTGGGGGCGATACGGAGGCCGCACCGTCTGGCAGCTTCCCGTTAGCTGGGCCGAGCGGTCCTAGCCGCTGCGCGAAAATAGCTGCGCAACCCGACCGGGAATAGGTGTTAGCTAATGAGTTGTTGAAGGTGACAGAGAAGGGTTGAAATAATACCAAGAAATTCAGGAAAGATGTGGCCGACCACATCAAATGCTTCAGACCCTTGGCGTAAGCACCTGACGCCAGGCGATCTCGCACTGATGACGTTCGATAAACGAGAGCTGTTGCCTTAGTCTCAACTCGAGAATCGGCAGTAGGACAAGAAATGAGTCAGCAGGGTATGGCGGCATCAATTGCACAGGGGAGCTTTGTGGAGCTCCGCGGTCGGCCATGGCTGGTTGAAGAGTTACACGGCGAACCCAACGACCTCCCAACCCTAAGTCTCTCGTGCATCTCCGATGACGCCCAGGGCGAGAAGCTCAAAGTGATCTGGGACGCCGAGATAGGCGCGGTGCTGCTTGACGAAGATGGCTGGAGGAAAGTCGGGATAGGCCTTCCGGACAAGGCGGAGATTTTAGCAGCCCACCTTCGCGCAATAATTTGGCGCTCTGCGACGGTCGCTGATCGAGATCTCTTGCAGGCCCCCTTTCGTGCGGGTATCCGGCTTGACGCCTATCAGCTTCTTCCCTTGCGCAAAGCGCTCCGGCTGCCCCGAGTCAATCTCCTGATCGCGGACGATGTGGGCTTGGGAAAAACCGTTGAAGCCGGCCTTGTCGCAAGGGAACTCCTACTGCGCCGCCGGATCGATTTCATTGTCATTGCCGCTCCGCCGGCGATGACAATTCAGTGGAAAGACGAGCTCGAAGCCAAGTTCGGCCTTTCGTTCGAGATCATCGATCGGGAGCGCATCGGGGAAATGCGCCGCCTGCGCGGCTATTCCGTTAATCCTTGGTCAACCGGCTCGCGTTTCATTGTCTCTCATCGATTGCTCACCGATGAGGTGTACGCAGCCGGCCTGCGCGACGTCCTCGGTGAATTTCGGCCAAGATCGCTTTTCATTCTGGATGAAGCGCATCACGCGGCTCCGGCAGCGGGGGTGAGATACGCAATCTCAAGTCAGCTCACGAAGGCGGTTCGTGAACTTGGGGAACGGTTCGAGCACCGGCTGTTCCTGACCGCTACGCCGCACAACGGACATTCCAACAGCTTCTCGGCCTTGCTCGAGATGCTGGACCCGCAGCGGTTCACCCGTGGTGTCGAGGTTCGGCCCAGGGACCTCGAGCCGGTCATGGTTCGGCGCCTGAAGTCAGACCTACGGCGCCTGGGCGAGGCATTCCCCGAGCGGATTATCGAAGCCGTTCGCATCGATGGCTTGCCCGAAGACACACCGGAACTCGCATTGGCCCGCCAACTTGCCGCGTACGGCGAGCTGCGCATGAAACGTATCTCCAGCTTGCCTAATCAGAAGGCGGCCCTCGCAAAGCTCGCCTTTGTCGGACTTCAGCAGCGTCTTCTGTCGTCTGTTGCTGCTTTTGCGCGGACCTTGAAGGTCCATAGAGCGACCTTGCAACGCATGGTGGATGGTGAAGAAGCAGGTTCGGTCGCCGCCGCGGCGTTGGCGTTTGTGGCTCGCCCCACAAACGAGGACAGCAATGAGCTCGGGCTGGACGATGATCGCGCGGAGAAATCCATAGACGCCGATGAGAATGCCACCGCTGAGGCAGCTTCAGCTTTGGGCGCTGCCGGCGCTGCGCCAGGTGACTTGCGCGCCGAACTTGCCGCCGTCGATGGCATGTTGGCGATAGCTGAACCAAACGCCGGCCGGACAGATGCCCGCGTGCAATGGCTTGTCACTTGGATCAAAGCCAATCTCTTGACGGGCCAGAACTGGAATCGCCGTCGTTTCATCATCTTCACGGAGTATGAAGACACGCGGCGCTGGTTGGAACGACGGCTTCGCGAGGCCTTGGAAGGCACCGACCGAGCGGACGACCGCATCGGCGTGTTTACCGGAGCGACAGGATCGGACCGCCGGGAAGAGGTGAAGCGCGCCTTCAACGCTGACCCCGATGGAGAACCTTTGCGCATTCTCATTTGCACCGACGCGGCGCGAGAAGGCATCAACCTTCAGGCCTACTGCTCGGACCTCATCCACTTTGATTTGCCTTGGAACCCCTCGCGCCTCGAACAGCGCAACGGCCGCATCGATCGCAAGCTCCAACCCGCCAAGCAGGTATTCTGCCGGTATTTTCGCTACGAGCAGCGCGAGGCCGATATCGTCCTCGAGGCGCTGATTCGGAAAACGGAAACCATCCGCGAACAACTCGGCTCCGTCGGTCAGGTAATCGAGGACCGCATCGCAAAGAGGCTTGCCGAAAACGGCATCGCGCGTGGCCAGGCCGCCGCTATCGCGCTTGCGATCCAGGAAGAAAGCGACGCCGAGCGTTTGAAGCGCGCCCGGGCGGAAATGGATGATGACGAACGCATTAGGCACGAGCGACTTTTGAAAGAGCAGACCGATCTTCAAGGCGCGCTGGAACGCTCGCGCGAACGGGTCGGTGTCGATCCCGAGGATCTGCAGCGCGTCGCGGCGGCGGCACTTTCGCGCGCCGGATATGTCCTCGATCACGCGCGCGGTCCGTCGGCGGGCAATGTCGAAACTTTCAAGCTCGATCCAGCCGATCCTGCTTTCACCAAGGATGCTGGCTGGGACGATGCCTTCGACGATCTGCGCGTTAGGCCGCGCAAGCGCGGCGAGCGCCTCGGAGACTGGCGGCGCGACGCGCCCATCCGATCAATTGCTTTCCGGCCGCCAATTCTCGGCGATGGCCGCGACGCGCCAGACGTTGTGCAGGTCCATCTCGAGCACCGGCTTGTACGGCGGCTGCTGTCGCGATTCATCAGCCAGGGCTTTCAATCGAAACTGTCTCGCCTGTCCGTCATCTATGGTCCCGGCGCGCAGCCGCGCGTGGTCCTTATGGGTCGCCTAGCGGTGTTTGGCGCGGGGGCGGCGCGTTTGCATGAAGAAGTCATCCCAGTCACCGCGATCTGGTCTGAATCCGAGCGCGATCGCAAATCGCTCCGCCCATTGGGCGAAAGTGGTGAGGAGAAGACGCTGATCCAGCTTGAGGAGGCATTGCGCGACGCCCGCGAGGCGCCCGCAACGGCGGTCGCTCGCATACAAGCCCTTGTCGAAAAGGATATCGCCGACCTTGTTCCGACATTGGAGACGATCGCGGCCGAGCGGCTGACCACTGTTACCGCGCAGCTGAAAAAGCGCGGTGAAGAGGAAGCACGGTCATTGTCAGACCTGCTTGATCAGCAGCGTTCGCGCATCGCCAAGGCTGCGAAGGAGTTCGACCCCAATCAGTTCACCCTCGATCTCGTGCCCGAGGAACGGCGCGAGCGCGAGGCGGACCGCAAGCATTGGGAGGGACGTCTGACCCGGCTTGAGCGCGAATTGCGTGATGAGCCACAGCGCCTGCGCAGTTCCTATGAAGTGCGCGCGCATCGCCTCGAACCTGTCGGACTGGTCTATCTCTGGCCGGTTTCGGGGTGAGCGCGATGGCGATCGACATGAACCGCGACCCGGACTTCGAATGGCTCGATCATGTGCCGCCCGTGGGCGTTGTCGTGGCACCGACGCTGCTGAAGGAATTGGGCCTCGTGCCGCCCCCGCAAACGCGCATCGATTCAGGAGAAGTCGACGAGATCATCGGCGAAGACCTTGCCGCGCCTGCCTTGTCCGATGCCTGGGCCTTCGTTGAAAAGGTGCTGGGCTGGGAAGCGCGCAACATAGCGGGTGCGCCCGGCGGCCCGGCCATTCCCGATGAACTTCTGGTGGCGTTGCCGGAGCACGGCACCACGCTTGCGCCGACTTGGGCGGTTGCGGAATTAGGCGACGGCGACCGCCGCTGGCAGCTGCTCGTGCGCGTCGAGGCGCGCGGCGTCGATCCCGACGCCCGCAAGGCGCTCGATGGCTGGGAGGCGACCCCGCACCAACGGTTCGAGCGCTTGCTCCGCGACACCGGCGTCTTTGCCGGGCTGCTGATTTCCGAGCGCGAGGAGCGCAAGGACGGTGAGGTTCGTACCTATCCTGAGTTCCGCCTGATCTATGCGCCGCGCGGCGAAACCTCCGGCCATCAGAGTTTCCCGATCCGGCCGATGGCACTGGTCTCAGGCCGTCCAATGCTCGGCGGATTGAAGTTGCTGCTCGATCGCTTCCGGCTGTTTTCGGATTCCGACGACCGGCGCTTGCCGGCACTCTTGAAGCGCAGCCGCGATGCGCAAGCCTTTGTGTCGACCGCACTCGCCGAGCAGGTGCTCGGCGCGCTCCATGAACTCCTGCGTGGCCTTGATGCTGCCGAACCCGCGTTTGTGCGCGAATTGAGCACCAACCGACCGGATCATCTCTATGAGGGACTGCTCACGGTTCTCATGCGGCTGGTCTTCGTGCTTTATGCCGAGGATCGAGACCTGCTGCCGTCGCGGTCAGACGCCAGGGCTCGGGAGATCTACGAGACGAGCTATTCCGTTCGCGGCCTTTACGCGAAGCTTACCGAGGATGCGACACTCAATCCCGACACAATGGACGAGCGCCGCGGCGGCTGGGGCGGCTTGCTGGCGCTGTTTCGCATGATCCACAAGGGTCACCGCACTGGCTTCGTGCAGGCGCGCGGCGGCAAGCTGTTCGATCCCAACGAATTCCCCTTCCTCGAGGGCCGCACGGCAGAAGATGATCCGTCCCGCATCCTCAACGTTTCCGATGGTTGCCTACTACGCATCCTCGAGGGGCTGATGACCTTGAAGCTCCGCGGCCAAAATCGCGAGCGCCTGTCTTACCGCGCGCTCGATGTCGAGCAGATCGGCTCGGTATATGAGACCGTAATGGGCTTCACGGTCGAGGCTGCGACAACGCGCGTGCTCGCCATCAAGGCGGGCAAGAACAACCGGACGCCGGTCTTCGTCGCGCTCGATAGCTTGCTCGCCAAGAAGAGCAAGGACCGGATCAAGACGCTTAAGGAAGATGCCGGCCGCGCGCTGACAGCGGCTCAGGCCAAGCCGGTCGAGGACGCGAAAGGCGTCGAAGACCTCGTAGCGGCGCTCGATGGCATGGTCGATGAGCGCGGCTCGCCCAAGAAGCGCATTGCCGCCTCCGGTACGCCGATCCTGCAGCCGACCGGCGAGCGGCGGCGCACCGGCAGCCATTACACGCCGCGTTCTCTCACCGCGCCAATCGTCAAGCATGCGCTGGAGCCGGCCTTCGCGCGGCTCGGCCTGGATGCGACGCCGGAGCAAGTGTTGGAGCTGAAGGTGTGCGACCCAGCCATGGGCTCGGGTGCGTTTCTGGTCGAGGCATGCCGCGCAATCGGCGAGCGCTTGGTCACGGCCTGGGCGCGCTGGCCAGACAAGCGGCCGAAGATCCCGGCGGACGAGGATGAGGAATTGCATGCTCGCCGCCTCGTGGCGCAACGCTGCCTCTATGGTGTCGACAAGAATCCGCGCGCGGTCGATCTGGCGCGGCTGTCACTGTGGCTGGCGACGCTGGCGCGGGACCATGAATTCACCTTCCTCGATCACGCGCTGAAATGCGGCGACAGTCTTGTCGGTTTGACGAGCGCGCAGATTCGCGCCGCAAATTGGGATGAGGAAGAAGAAGGCCTGCCGCTGTTCAGATCGCTGGTCAACGAGACGGTGGATGAGGCGATGCGGCTGCGAGCGGGCATCCGCGAAGCACCGGACGATGTGCGGCGTGCCGAGCAAGAGTCGCGCTATCATACAGTCGAAAGGCGAATGGACCCGGTGCGTACCATGGGCGACGCGGTGGTCAGCGCGTTCTTTTCCGCCGACAAGCCCAAGGCGCGGGAAAAGCGGCGCGCCGAAGTCGCGCGGTATATCACCGGTCACGTGCAGCCGCGCTGGGATGAGATCGACACCGCTGCCGACTCGCTCAGACAGAGCAAACACGGCATCATGCCCTTCCATTGGCAGATAGAGTTCCCAGAGGTCTTTTCGCGCGACAATGGCGGGTTTGATGCGATTGTCGGCAACCCGCCATTTGCGGGCAAGAACACCATCATCGGCGGTAGCGCCAAAAACTATCTGCCGTGGCTCCAGACCCTGCATGAAGGCGCGCATGGCAACGCCGATCTCGTTGCTCATTTCTTCCGCAGGGCGTTTGGCTTGCTGCGGCAAAGAGGCGTTTTCGGTCTCATCGCCACTAATACCATTGGCCAAGGTGATACACGCGCTTCAGGTCTGACGAAAATCATCGCCGATGGTGGCGCGATTCTGCGCGCCACACGTCGGCTGAAATGGCCGGGTGAAGCGGCTGTGGTTGTCTCTGTCGTCCACATCGTAAAGGGAGAAGCGGCATCGCCTGTTCTCGACACACGGCCTGTGCACCGCATCTCGGCCTATCTGGTCGAGGGCGATCTGGATGAGTCTCCGTCACGCTTAGCCGTGAATGATGACAAGGGATTCGTCGGATCTGCCGTCTACGGTTTGGGTTTCACATTTGATGATCTTGGAGCGATGAAAGGTTTGGCCTCCTCGTTAGCGGACATGAGGAGACTTTTGGAGAGTTCTGCCAGAAACTCAGAGAGGATCTTCCCGTATGTCGGCGGAGAAGAGGTAAACAATGACCCACGCCACAATCACACTCGATTTGTCATCAACTTCGGGAACATTGGCGAGCATGATGCTCGGGTTGGTTGGCCTGATCTGATGGCTATTGTCGAGACTCAAGTTAAACCAAACCGAGAAACAGACAATCGTGAGACGCGACGCTCAAAGTGGTGGCAGTATGGAGAACAGCAGCCAAGACTATACAGGATGATTGAGAGTTTAGCCCGTGTGACGGTAATCACACGGGTATCGCCACACCTTTGCGTGGCAATGATTCCCACAGGAATTGTTTACACTGATCAACTATATGTGATGGGTTATTCAGGCTTTGCGCCTTTCGGCACTCTCCAATCTCGCCCTCACGAACTCTGGGCACGGTTTTTTTCATCCACGCTTGAGGACAGGCTGCGCTATGCGCCTTCGGATTGCTTCCGGACTTTCCCATTTCCGGTAAACTTCGAGACCAGCCCCACTCTCGAAGCCGCGGGAGAGGTCTATTATGCCTTTCGCTCGCAATTGATGATCGGCCGCAACGAAGGCCTGACCAAAACCTACAACCGCTTCCATGCGCGCGGCGAAAACGCCGCCGACATCGCCCGGCTCCGCGCGCTCCATGCCGAGATGGATGACGCCGTCCTGCGCGCCTATGGCTGGGACGATTTGGCCGACCGCGCCGTGCCCGAATTTGTCGAGCAGGACGCGGACGAAGGAAAGGCGCCCAAGACCCGCCTCGACTGGCCGGCCGACTTTAAGGACGAAGTCCTCGCCCGGCTCCTCGCCCTCAACGCCACCCGCGCCGCAGAAGAACGCGCCGCCGGGCTGATAGCGACGGATGAGGACGAGGACCTTGAGGATGAGGGGGAAGCGGCTTGAGTCTGACCGGTGACAAGCGCGAACACATTGCGAGGATCGATGCTCACGACACAGGAACTGTCAGAGATGCGACCGCGGGACCGGATCGACATCCAGAGCTTCACCTGGGTCGTGGGGGACTATCAGGAGGGGCGCGAAGGAACCTACGTTTAACCGAGACGCAAGAAATTCTTGCAATTGTAAATATGCAAGATTATATCGGCCTCCGGGGGTTGCCATGTCTACCAATTTCATTGGACCGCGGATCAAAGCGCTGCGCGAGGAGCGAAACCTCAGCCAGGAAGATCTCGCGCGGCTGTTCGGCTTCAAGGACCGCCAGACCGTTTCGGCCATCGAAACCGGCGAGCGCCGTGTCACCGCCGAGGAATTGGTCATCGCTGTCGAGAGGCTGGGCGCGTCGTTGGACTATTTCACCGATCCTTTCCTACTGGTCGGCGAAGGACGCTTCTCTTGGCGACAAACTAATGTCGGGCCGCAGCGGCTCAACGCCTATGAGCGTAGCGCCGGACGCTGGATAGCTGCCTTCCGCGTCATCGCTCCGCAGGTCGGTCACGCCGCGCCCCTGCTGCGAAGGGCGTTGGGTATGCACAAATATTCGCGCTTTGAGGACGCCATGGAGGCTGGCGAGCGCTTCGTCGCCGAATTCGAACTCGGCGATGTGCCCGCTACGCGGCTCGCCGAGGTGATGGAACGCAAACTCGGCATCCTCGTGCTGATGGTCGATGCTTTCGACGGCATTTCCGGCGCGGCCTGCCGCCTGCCGGAACTCGATGTGGTGCTAATCAACCGCCACGAAGTCGTGGGACGCCGCAACTTTGACCTCGCCCATGAGCTGTTCCACATCCTGACCTGGGACGCGATGCCGCCCGAGCATTCCGAGGAGGCGCGCGAGACCGGCGGCAACCGCGTCGAGCAGCTCGCCAATAATTTCGCCTCGGCCCTTCTGATGCCCGTCTCCGTGCTCGACCGCTTCGGCGACTGGTCGGCAATCCCCGAGGGCGAGCTTCCGACCCGGTTGAATGCTGCAGCGGAGGCGCTCGCTGTCACCGCCTCTGCGCTGAAATGGCGACTGGTAGCGCTCGAAAGGCTTAAACCCGCAGCGGCGCGCGCCGTACCAGACGCCGCCCTGCGCAACAATGGCCGCGACGCCGCGCCTGCGGTTTCGCCGCCCTTATTTTCGAGACCGTTCCTGGAGGTGATCGCTCTCGCCATCGACCAAGGCCGGGTGTCCGCGCGGCGGGCGGCAGCGCTGGTCGATCTTTCAGTGGACGATCTCGGCGATCTCTTCGCAACACACGGGGTTTCATCCCCGCTCGACCTGTGAGGGGACATGGCGCGGCATCGCGGCCCCGTCCTGGTCGACACAAACGCCATCCTGGAATGTTTCCGGGTCGGATCGTGGCGCGCCCTCAGTGGAGGCTATGCCGTGGAGACTGTTGAGGATTGTATCATCGAGACGCAGACCGGTTTCCAGCGACGAAGCCCTGAAATGCAGATCGATGAGGCCTTGCTTCGGGCGTCGCTCAAGGCGATCCATCCAGTGGTGGACGCTCAACGCGCTGTCGTCGCAGTGCGCGCGCCCGACATTGCCCTCGACGTGGGCGAGCGATCCCTGTGGGCGCATGCGCTGACGCGCCGCGACGCCTGGGTGCTGTGCGGCCCCGACAAAGCCAGCGTGCGATTTGGCGTGCGGCTCGGCCTCAAGAACCAGCTGATTGCGTTGGAGACCTTGCTCGCCGATGCGGGCCATCGCCCGAAAGAGGCTCTGCGTTCCAACTACACAGCTAAGTGGCTCGACAAGGTGCTTGGCGAACTCTTCATCTTGGAAGGATTTGGGCGCTCATGAAAACGTCTGAGGAAGTGCGCGCCCAAATCGTCGATGTATTCCGCCGAGACCTGATCGGTCCCGGCCCGCGGGATACTGATCTTGCCAATGAGCGCCTCAACGAGAGCCCTGCACGCTGGTATCTCGCTGGATTCCTAGCGCCGGCCGAAGACCCGCTCAGCCTTGGTGGCGACGACGAGGAGGTCGATCCCTCCGCCCAGGAAGAGATGGAAATCGATGTCGAGGAGCCCGATGCCGATGGCGCGAATGGCGCTGCCGCCGACAACGAGGAACCCGAGGCTCCTGTCGCCAGGCGGCGGTTCCTGCCCTCATCGGTTGGCCTGACCGTGCTCCTCGATCCCGATGTCACCGAGATCCAAGCGCGCGTATCTTGGGGTGACTATCGAACCGAACCGAGGTTACCGGAGGAAATCCTGCTTCCCGAGCCGCCGCCCGAGGAAATCGGCGAAGACGGCAAGAAGAAGCGCATCGAGCGGCCAATGGTCGATTGGGTCCGCAGCCCGAAGGAACGCGTCGTTGTCGTGCCGGTGAAGGAAGGCCGTGGCACCCCGATTGTCGTGCCGGAAAGTGCCGCAGAACAGAGGCGCGGTGGCGGTCTCGTGCTGGAAACGCATTCGCGGCTGTTCAACTACACAACCCCCGATGGCCAGACCGAGCGCGTGCGAGCGCTGACTGTTTTCCTCGTCAACCGGCGGGCGACGGTTCATCGATTCTATTCCGACGTCAGCTACGCCTTCCAGGCGTGTCTCGAACTGGTGTGCGAGACCGGATTCCGCCCAAGGCGTGATCTTTCCGGCTATCGCGCCCAGGATTGGGATTTGCGGATCGCCGATCTCCATTATCGCGATCTCAGCGAATGGGCCGTGGGCCGCAATGCGGCTGCCGGCTGGGATGCGATCGAGGGCAACGGCCATGGCGTGAAGCGGGTCTGGACCGATCCGCTGCCATCCGCCGAAGTCGAGCGCGTTGCGCCTAACGAAGACGCGGATTTGAAAGCGCAAGTTCTGTTCGGCATGGAAGCCCTGGCACTATTGGCAGAGGGCGACGGCGCGAGCCTCAAAGCGGCCCTTGCCGATCTGCCGGTTCTCTATGGCGCCTGGATCACAACCGAGCGAAACAAGCTCAGCGGGTTGCCAACACGGAGACGCCAAACCGCCGAGCGCCTGATTGCCGAAGGAGAAAAAGCGTTGGCCCGGATCACGACTGGGATCGAGCTTCTTGCCACCGACGCCAAGGCGCGCACGGCATTCCGCTTCATGAATCTCGCAGTCGCGATAGCGGCCCGCCGCCGTGTCGCTGGCGCGACGGGCGATCCACAGGCGCTCGACGAGCCGCAATGGCGGCCGTTTCAGCTCGCCTTTGTGTTGCTCAATCTGGCGGGCCTGGTTGATCGCCGCCATGTTGACCGCGAGACCGCTGACCTCCTGTTCTTCCCCACCGGTGGTGGCAAGACCGAGGCCTATCTTGGCCTCGCCGCGCTGGTGATCGCGCATAGGCGGCTGGGCGGGAATGGCGTGCTCGGCGCCGGTGTGGCCGTCATCATGCGCTACACCTTGCGGCTTCTCACCCTGGACCAGCTCGCACGCGCGGCCGGCGTCGTTTGCGCGCTCGAACTGATGCGCACCGACGGCAAGAATGTCGATGAACAAGGCCGCCGTCTGCTCGGCGACTGGCCGATCGAGATTGGCTTGTGGGTCGGGTCCGATGCGTCCCCGAACAAGCTAGGTGGAAGAGGCAACACCGACGAAACAACCGCAGTCGGCCGCGTGCGGCGCTACCAAAGCGGGCGCGACAAACGTGCACCCGCACCGCTCAAGGCTTGCCCGTGGTGCGGGACCGAATTCAAGCCGTCGTCCTTTTCCTGCACACCGAACATGCTTGCGCCAACCAACTTGGAAATCCGCTGCGTCAATACAAGCTGCGATTTCAGCCGGAACCGACCGCTGCCGGTGCTGACAGTCGATGAGCCCATTTACCGCCGCTTGCCGGCGTTTCTGATTGCCACGGTCGACAAGTTCGCGGCGTTGCCTTGGGTCGGCGAGACCGGCGCATTCTTTGGCCATGTTGATCGGTTCGAGGATGGCGTCGGCTTTTACGGCGCCGCCGAACCGGGCCTTGGGCGGCCGCTGGGAAACGGCTGGTCCCTCGATCCTCCCGATCTCATTATTCAAGATGAGTTGCATCTCATCGCAGGGCCGCTTGGAACGGTGGCCGGGCTCTACGAGGCGGCTATCGATCAACTCGCTTCGCGAGGTTCCGGTGAAATGCGCGTTCGCCCCAAGATCGTAGCGTCAACCGCCACGGTCAGGCGAGCCGCCGATCAGATATTGGCATTCTTTGATCGCAGCAATACGAGCATCTTTCCGCCACCCGGAGTCGATCGTGTCGACAGCTTCTTTGCGCGAACGGTTCCTTCTACCACAAATGCGGCCAGGCTCTATATCGGCATCGCTGCCCAAGGGCGGGGGCCCAAACTGGTCTTCCTACGATCGTTGACGACGCTCGTTGCCGCTGCTCAGGCGGCTTACGACGCCAACGTTCCTGCTGATACGAAGGACAGAAATCCCGCCGATCCATTCATGACAGCGCTTTGCTATTTCAACGCGTTGCGCGAACTGGGAGGCGCTCGCCGGATTGTCGAGGACGAAGTCCGTGACCGCGCGGCTCGCTACGGTACCCAACGCCGCAGGGTTGATCCGTCTGACAGCCCATTCGCCGATCGCCGCATCAAGGAACCGATGGAGCTCACCTCGCGCGTTTCAACCGACGAGGTCGCGAAGGCGAAGCAGCGCCTCGAGGCCGTATTCGGCCGGGACGCCGAAACGGTTGATGTCGCGCTTGCAACCAATATGATTTCGGTTGGCCTCGATATCACGCGCCTTGGGCTTATGGTGGTCCAAGGCCAGCCAAAGACCGCTGCTGAGTACATCCAGGCGACTAGTCGGGTTGGTCGCGACCATGCCCGACCGGGAATCGTGCTTGCGGTGCTGAACCTGCACAAGCCACGCGACCGCATGCACTTCGAACAGTTCGGACAATTCCACCGCACTTTCTACCGGGCTGTCGAAGCAACGAGCGTGACACCTTGGGCGGCGCGGGCGCTTGATCGCGCCTTGGCAGCTGTCGTGGTTGCCGCAGCACGGCACATCGACGCAACTCTGACGCCGGAAGGAGCAGTCAATGAACTGAAGAACAATGTCGGGATCCGGAGCCTTGTGCGCGACACGATCGTTAGTCGAGCGCCCGAAAAGATGATCGCAGGGGGGCGAGCAGCGCTCGCCAAGTTGATTGACGACATACTGGGCGCCTGGGTCGAAACCGCGGACGACCAAGCTGCCGGAGGAAATGCCTTTGCCTACGCCAAAAAGAAAAGCCCACATCGGCTTCTTCATATGCCGCTTGAGCCAGAGATCGAAAACCTGGCGGCGCCTCATCGCCGGTTTGTTGCAGGCCGTTCAATGCGCGACGTGGAATCCAACGTCGCCCTGAAGGTCAAAGACCCTCACGGAAACACCATCGCGAACGCGGATGATCTGCCATGACAAGGAACGCTCAGCGTTTAAGCCAGCTGGTATCGACCTTTGGCCCTGGCGCAATGATCGACTTGCCGACCCGATCCGTCGTGGTCGGTGGGCTGGAGCAGTGGGACATGAAGAGCAATTCTTTCACCACGCTTCCCGAGCCGCGGTTGACGATGCGTCTCGAGAAAATATTGAAGGAACAAGGGCGTCTTGATCCCACTGCCAACCTGTCGTTGCGCACTCCGCCGACTTCAGCAAACACGCGAGACGGAATTCCCAACGGCGTTGCGGCACCGGTGTTTCCAACATGGTTTATCTGCGAGCAGGTTGAGACGAACGCTTCAGGAGCGGTGACAACTAGGCGAAGGCGACTGGTGCGTTGGCAAGACCTGGATAGCAAGGGACGCCGGCGCTTCCAGTTCGACGACGGCCGGAAAAGCGATGTGACGCCGATCCGATTTGTTTGCGCATGCGACAAAGGCCATCTTCAAGACATCGACTGGCGATGGGTGGTCCATGGTTCTATCTCTTGCCACGAACCGATGTGGGTTGAAGAGAAGGGAACCAGCGCCGACCCCGCCGATACAAGTGTCGTCTGCGGCTGCGGGCGCCGCCTATCGCTTCAGGATACCTTCCAACCTGGGCGGCTTGGCAAATGCCGTGGCGAGCGGCCGTGGCTTCTCGACAGAGACCCTGAAGGATGCGGCGACAATCTCAAACTTCTTACTCGAACGGCAACGAACACTTATTTTCCGCAGGTCCATACCGTAATATCGCTTCCGTCAGAGGAAGACGAATTAAGCCAACTTGTTGAAGAGCTGTCGGGCGACCTGTCGGGCGTCCAAACTGTCCAAGACGTCGGGCAAGCAAAACGGTTCAATCCAAAAGTCGCGGCTTCCCTTGGTCCTTACTCTGATGCTGACATCTTCGAGAGACTTCAGCGCATTCGCGAGGGCGCAAAGTCCGACGCTGGCCGATCGCCAAAACTTGCTGAGTTTGACACTTTTGCAAGTGGCCGTTCGGAGATAGGCACCAACCATCCAACTGCGAAACTCTACGCGCAAACGCTTCAACGCTCGATTTGGGCCGATCCGGCCGCCGAGATCGATCTTTCCGGTATCAAAAACCTGGTGGCAGTGCATCGCCTGCGGGAAGTTTCTTGTCTCTACGGATTCACGCGTTTCGAAGCTGCGCCGACCGGATCCGACGGCGACATTGAAGATGTTCAGTTGACTGTCCACGGTGCGCCAATTTCGCGCCATGCAGACTGGTTGCCTGCAATCGAGCAGTTTGGAGAGGGCATCTTCATTCACTTTGACGAGACTGCGATAAAGCGCTGGCTGATGAACGCGGCGGCTGCTGATCGAAATCAAAAACTCCTGGTGGGTTACAATCATTGGCAGAAGCGATTTGCAGGCAAGGCGCCGGCCTTTCCAGGCACGCCGTATGTTCTGCTTCACAGCATCTCACATGCTCTCATGGCCGAGATCGCCTTGGATTGCGGCTATCCAGCTAGCTCGCTGAAAGAGCGGGTCTACGCGCTATCGAGCCAGAGAGGCGGCGGCGAGATTGACCGGTGCGGCATCCTTATTTACACGGCGAGCGCCGGAGCTCAGGGAACGCTGGGCGGCCTCGTCGCGACTGCCCCTAGGTTTGCCCACATCCTTAGGAATGCGTTGGATCGCCTCCGAATTTGTTCGAACGATCCCGTTTGCGCCGACCATGAACCCGACGACCGAAGCGGCGATCGCGCGACCCATGGGGCAGCCTGCCACGGATGCCTGCTCATTGCCGAAACAAGCTGCGAAATGAGGAACCTCTTCCTTGATCGCAATTTGCTTGTCCCAACTATGTCAGATGACCTGTCGCAATTCTTCAAATAGAGGCTGCAGCCCTGGGTTCCCGCTAAACAACACTAACGGAGGTCAAATCGCGAACACGATCGCATATCCGCGCTCCCAAGACATCGCCGAGACCGCGCACTTTCTTGAATTCGACGGCCTGATAGTTCCTAGCGCCCGATTGGCATGCATGAACGTGATCTTATTCTGCGACAGAGTCCCACCCGAAGCGATGGAGGCCGTCACTGATCACGGGCTGATTGATTGGGCGAACTGGATCAGAACCAACGTTCGCTAGCAAATGGACCTCGCCTTCCTGGCGATGCGTCGCGGAGGGTGCTTGATATGTCCATACGGCCAGCCTGGCGCAAATGGCTTGCGGAGTTTGCCGATGCGTCCGACCGTCTTCAGCTAACCGGGATCTCGCTCGCGTTCTCCGAAGAGGCGCAGCGCAAGTCCGTCGTGCTGGCGCTTTATGCTCGGATACGAAGCGAGTTAGCAACGGCGTTGGTCCTAGTCGATGCGAAGCGGGATCTGGCGTTTCGCGGCACATGCCGGGGCATCATCGAATGCGCCCTGCACCTCGAGATGGCGGAGACCGATCCAACCTATCTCAACCGACTCAAGGACGATGACGATGCAAGCCGTCGATCGCGCGCCATTCGGTTCCGCACCAAGAACCCCACCTTGGCGAAGGAAGCAGATAAGACCCTCAGCGACTTCATCCAACGCCTAACCAATCAGAAGAACAAGCTACAGGTCTCCGAACTTGACTCCGCGCTGCCCCGACTCACCCATTCTTACCGCGAACTTTCGGCCGATACAGTGCACGTGTCCCTGACCTCTATCCAGCGTCACGTGGTACCCGACAAGAAGGGTATCGACAGGCTGCGAATTGAGCCGAAGTTCGACGCTTACGACTTGGAGGATGCTGCATCGCTGATGGCGCTGTCGCTTCTGAACGCAACGCGTATCCTGCTCGTTCTTGTCCCGGAAATCACCTCGGCAGTCGGATTCCGTGCCCTTCACAAGCGATACGTCTCACTCTACCGGCAGGGCATACAAAAGCTGAAAAAGGCAGAGGCGAAGGCGAGCGCCGATGGAGCCTAGTTAGATCAGCCAGAGGTACACAACGCAGGCTATGGCGACACACAGCGCGATGCCAATCACCATGGCGACCGCCCCGTCGGCGGAAATCCGCACATTGGTGCGCGAGGCGTCGATCTCGATCTTGCTCATACCTTGTCTCCATCACCTGCGCAGGTTTCCAGGCAGCGCACGATCCAGGCGTTGAGCGACTGCTTGTTGGCGTCCGCCTTTTCGGCGAGGCGGGTCCGCAGGCTCTCCGGCATGCGCAGCGTGAACTTGACCTCGCCGGAGCCGGCTTCCGGCATCTCGCCGAATAGCTTCTCGATGATGTCGGGGTCCCAGCTCATGTTCCCTTCGAGCCACTTTCGGGCCTCGTCGGGAGTCAGCGGGGTGATGGTGTCGTGGTCGTCCTCACCTTGCCCGTCCATAAAGGTGTAGCGAAAGAACACGCCGAAACGTGTCTGATAGAGGTAGTTGCCGTAGGTGTACCATTCCTCGTCCGTCGTCCATCCGCCGATCTGAGTGGCCGTCTCCGTGTTGTAGGTCTTCCCGTCGATAATACGTTTACATTTTATCTGGCGCATGTTGCACTCAATCAGTTGCCGTCAAGTGCCCACTATATTTCACTTGCCGTCACCTGTCAACACATGCCGTCAAGTGATTGCGGCCCGGAAGCGCTGGTTGGGAGGGGTCTTTTGAGGAAGATGATCAGAGGTCTCACGTACGACACCGAGACAGCGGATGAGATCGCAACAGGCAGCCACGGACATGAAATGTCCGATGCCTGGTGGCGCCTTTACCGAACGCCATCCGGCGTCTTTTTCGAGGTGGCCGCCGACCATGACGGTGTTGTCACCGAATTCTCGCCGCTGACCGATCTGCAAGCGCGGCGGTTTCTTGAGGTGAACGCGAATTCCCTCGTCGAACGCTATTTCGGTCCTCTGCCGGAAGCAGTCCGTTCGCTCTTTTCCCGCCGCGCCATCATCGCCGCGATCGACGTGCTGGAGATCGGTCTAACGCAAGCGGAGATCAGCTCTCTGTTCACCGAATTCGGGCCGGAGATTTATGACGAGCTTACCAACAATGGGAGCGCCAAGAGCCGAATGGTGGAGTTGAAGCGGTATATCGACCGCAATCCGCTGCGGCAGGTCGATGATGGCATTTTGGAGAACGTCCTGGTTGAGCGTGCCATCCGGTTCCTTCCTGCCCTGGAACCTGAGCACCCGTGGTCATCCCCGCCGGCGTCGCGGCCTGAGTTTGATCGTCTCCGGCGGGCGCTCAGCCAGGACGGCTTCTTCGTCACCGCAGGAGAACTGCGGCGGGAATTGCCTGCAGATGTCGGATTGCCCAACGCGGAAGCCGAGCTGATGCGGCTGCTGGACCGGCATGGCCTCAGCACGGCAAAGGGTCACTTGGATCAAGCGTTTAAGAACCATGCAGCTGGCAATTGGGCTTCGGCCAATAGCCAGATCCGGTCGTTCATCGAGAGCCTGTTCGATGATCTTGCGGTGAAGATGGACAGCGCAGCTGCCGCTAAGAAGCCCGGGCATGAACGGCGAACGCATCTCTCGAACGTGTCACCGCCGCTGTTCGATCGCTCTCTGAATGAATGGGACGACCACAGCAAAGGCTTCATCAACGGCCTGATGGCGCGGTTGCATCCGCACGGGTCACATCCGGGGCTGTCTGACGAAGAGGACAGCACCTTTCGGCTCCATATCGTCTTGCTGACGGCCCGGTTCTTTCTGACGCGTTACGATCGCACGACAACATGAACTGACATCGGAGGAGAGGCTATGACGGCAAAGCAGGAAGAAAAAGAGACGGTGGTTGCAATACCCGGCTCGGTGACAGACTTTGCGAAGGGGCTGCGCGAGTTGATCGCCTGCCTGCGTGACGTAGCGGCTCTGGTCGGCGACGGAGGCAAGTTTGTCGCTGGTGGCTTGCGAGCACGACGCTCCCGGAGCGCAGCCCGAAATCTCGATGCGCTGATGTTCTCTCCGTCAGGCTCCCGACAGTTTCTCGAACGGATTGCGGAGGGTTCCGGCACGAATGAAGATGTTGGTGGCATCGAGCAAATGCTTGCTGCGACCGCTGACGAGGTTGAGCGAAGCATGCGGGATCTGAGCGGCTACCGCGACGCGCTGCGGGAAACCTGCGGGATACATGCAGCCCAAAAGCTTGACCAGATCATATACGGCAAGTTTGGCAAAGACGGGCTACGCCGATCTCTAGGTCGCCTCGTCGCGATCGGCCGAAACCAAAGTCCCGTGCCGGCCGAGGCGGTGCATATCGCGTCTGAGGCGCTCCATGTCGTTGCCGATCTCAATGCGCAGATAACCGAGTTGCACGATCTGGTGCTGGCGAAGCTCAAGGGATGACGCGCTGATGTCGATCCAGCCGCCACCAGAACGAGTACCGATCGAGGAAGCGACCAACGGATGCACAACGGCATCTACCAAGGTCCGCACATTGGCTCTGCTCTCAAATCACCCCCCATGCGCGAAACCTCCCCCTCCCCGTCATCTCACGCAGGCCAAGCTCGCCGATCAGATTGAGCGCCCCCTGTTTTGTCACCTTTAGCCGCTCCTGGATGATGCCCGTCGAGACGAGCGGCCGCGAGAGTACCAGCTCGACCAGGTCGGGCAGTTTCGAGCTGGCGCGCCGTTGTTTGAGCCGCCGTTCCATCTGGCTTTTTGCCAGCACCAGCCGATCGTGTTCCTTCAGGCCAGCCAGCGCTGCGTCGTGGATTCCATCGAGGCAGGCCAGCAACCGATCGGACCGATTGCGCGCCCGCCGCCGCTCGCGCGGAATGTTTTTCGCGCCGAGATGAAGGCAAGCGAGATGGTTGGCGGCGAGTCCTTCCTGTCGCAGCAGTCCAGCCACGAGCAGCGGCCCGAGCCACGCGGCATGCTGCAGCACCTCGATGTCGGACCAGGCTTCGAGCAGGACCGCAGCGCGCAGCACGACTGGTTGCCCCCGCGTTTCCGCGAGCACAGCGTGCCATTCGGCCAGCCGTTCTTCTTCATTCCAGTCGAGATCGTAGATCAGGCCGTTTTGCGGCTCCGGCCGGTCGTCCGGGCGCGCCGCTTTCGCCAGCACGTTGGCGCCATTCAGAATCCTGGATGAGCGCGCCAGGACGGCATCGATCTCGGCAAATTCTTCGGCCAGCAGATCGGCCTCGGCGTCAGCGCGATCATCGGCTTCCACAGAGGCAGTTCCAGCCCCCTCCCCGTCCCAGCTTTTTTGGCCCGCCGCCGCCGGCATGGCGCCGCCGCGACCGGTCAGCGCCAAAAAACCGTCGCGGCTGAGCGCCCAGTCCGGCTTTTGCGCAAAAATCCGCCGGCGGGTTCGCAGCACCGCATGTGCGCGGGTGAGTTCGTGGGTCGGGGTGCGGATGTCCATGTGGGCGTCGTGCAGCACGAGGTCCTCGAGGTGGACGAGCTCGCCCTCGAGCCAGAGCGCGGAAGCCGCGTCGGCAAAATGCTGGCGCTCGACAAAGCCGTCGCGGAGCGGCGAACGGGCGACCCGCTCGTCGAGGCGGACCAAAACCTCGGTCGCGCGGGCAACCGGCCCGATCAGGGTTTCCAGGGGCAGTTTGTCGAACGTGTAAGCCATTGTTTTCATGATGGCTGATTCGCGTTGGTCAAGCTAGTGAGGGCATCACTGGACTTACGTCGTGTTTCTTCAGGGACAAAAATCACTATCGATAATGACCTCATATCGGGACTGTACAGCGCTACCGCCCTGGGACGCTCAGGATGCCGAAAAACGTTGATTTACCGGCTCATCGAAGCGGTAGGAGCGATGTAAAGGGCAGCTAGAGACGTTTACAAACGATCGTTTGTTGATATCTTCGGTGTTTGTACACACGCCTCTTTCCCATGCTGAGAGACGCCGCAAATGGCCCGTGAAGCGCAAGATCGACGCTCCGGACGACCAAAGGGCCGGCAAATCGGCTACGCGCGCGTGTCGACGGACGAACAAGCGACGGAAGCGCAGGAAATTGAGCTGCGAGCGGCCGGCTGCGACGTCGTCGTTCAGGAACATGGATCCGGTGCGTCGAGAGCTCGCCCTGCCCTACTGCGATTGATGAGCGACATCAGCGCCGGTGATGTCCTGGTCGTCGTGCGTCTCGATCGCCTTGCGCGCTCGGTCAGCCATCTTCTTCAGGTGATCGAGGATCTGACTGAGAAGGGCGCGCATTTCCGATCTCTCCGAGATCCAATCGACACGTCGACGCCACAGGGCATGTTTTCGCTACAGGTACTCGGCGCCGTTGCCCAGCTCGAGCGTGCGCTGATTTCGGAGCGGACCAAGGCCGGCATCATCGCTGCACGATCGAAGGGGCGGCTGCCAGGCAATCCTGGTATCCGGGAGCGCAGGCCCGAA
Organism: Mesorhizobium sp. M0174; assembly: GCF_040322275.1. Lineage (NCBI taxonomy): Bacteria > Pseudomonadati > Pseudomonadota > Alphaproteobacteria > Hyphomicrobiales > Phyllobacteriaceae > Mesorhizobium > Mesorhizobium sp. M0174. The sequence goes on along the minus strand of NZ_JAMYTB010000011.1, from coordinate 13,344 downwards.
GCCCTGGCGAAGATGACAGCGGTGCAAAAGGCAGCCTATGGCCGACGGCTACAATCAACGATGAACCAGTGGCTTCCGACGGTCCGCCGGATGCGACCAGACCACAACTGGAACGATATCGCTCGGGTCCTGAAGCAGCGCGGCCTCGAGTGGACGCCTGAACGACTGCGGCGGGCAGTGAGGTGGCTCGTCACCGAGCACCTGGCCGAATCCACACTGCTAAAGCGGGCGTCTCTTCTGCCTCCCGAAGATCGCCTGATGACCCTTGTGGCAGGGATTTCGCAGTCCAACCCAGACCTATCGCTACGCGACATCGCTGGCCAGCTCGAGCGCCTGCATGAGCGAACCTCACGAGGGAGCGCAAAATGGTCGGCCTCATCAGTCAAGAATCTGCTTGATCGAGCCCGCCGGCTTGGTCTCGTCGCTGAACTACCCGCGAGCTGACCGAGGGACAAGGACGTCATCCCGCTACAGAATGGTCCTCAGTTTACGGTCCGTGGCTGACGCTCAAGATCCCCGTACACGGCCCAGGCCATCAGCTGGAAAAGCGCTGCCGGCCCGCGCCAGCCAAGTCGCACGATCGAATTCGGCAAGTGAGTTCCACCACACCATTCCGGCGGTTTCATCGGGCGTCGGTCTCCCAGTCGTGTTCGTTTTTCATGCCTTCGATGCTCTCATAAGACGCTCGTCCCGACAAGCGCTGCAGCGATCGTTCAAGCTCATAGAGCGGATCAAAACCCGCCCTCCTCATCATGATCCGCGCCCCGGTCTGTCGAGGCTGCGTCGCAAGGCATCGCTGATTTCCAACCGGGATTCGGTGCGCACAACCTTGCCCGCAGTCTCCAAATCGACGGCAGCGGCTTCAGCTCCGGTTCCGGTCGTCTTCGACGCGTCAAGCTTGGCCCGCAACAAGGCCATCACCATCGGCCAGACCGAGAACTTCCCGACCTTTGCTCGATCTGTCAGGCTGCGCAAATAACCGCCGGCGCTGTTGATCTGGTCCTGCCGCTGGTAGATCGCGGCAATGGTAATCGCCGCCTGCTGCTCACCCATTGCCGTTCGCGCTTCCTCCCAGGCGCTCGGGCTGACGCCCATGGACGGTCGGGCAACCTCGGCCGCGGCCAGAAATTCACGCCAGTTGCGGATTCCGCCGCCGCCCTTCACCAGCCAAAGCATGTTCGGGCAGGCATCCAGCACGATCCCTAGCGGCAGTTCGCGTTTCGGTAGGCTCCGTACGTTGTCGGTATCCGCAACGTTGCCGCCCGCTTCATCTTTATTTCCTGAGCCGCTTTCAGATTCAAATTTAGAGTCTGGTTTTGAATTCTGTATGTGGCGCCCATTTTGGGACTCATTGGCGTCCACTTTCTGTGTTTTTACAAATGATTCCAATACTTCACGCACTTCAGCCCAAAGGCCTTCAAGTTCTTCGGCAATAGCCTCGAGAGTCTGCCTAGGTGCAGTGCGTGGTATCTGACCAACAATCGCCTGGTAGGCCTGCTGGACCCTGCCCCAGTTCGCCGGCACGCCTTCCTCAATCCCCGCGTCGATCATCTTGACGATGTCACGGCGGCATATGGTTAGCCGCTCCTTAACGAGACGAAAGGCCTTCTTCTCAGATCTGACCGCTTCCGCAAGAACCTTGAACTCCTCAGCGCGCGCCACGATCGGCGAGATGTCAAAGCCATAGGCTTGCTCGATCTCGCCCGCCTGCCCTTTCCGGGCGAAGCGCTTGCCGTTTGGGCTGTCCCGACGGATGATCAATCCACACTCGACCAGAACGGCCAGGTGTCGCCGTAAGGTCGTTGGGGGCATGCCATTGGCGCGGCGGATCAGCTGCTCGTTGGATGGCCATACAACCAGTTCACTGTCGCCATAAAGTGCCGTGTCCGGATGGAACGACAACAGCGCGTCGAGAATAGCCAAAGCGCGATCAGTGGCGCCCAGAGCGATCCTGGCATCCTTGATATCTTGGAAGACATGCCATTTGTGGACGATCGCGTCCTTCGGCACGGCCCTTGCGGTGACTTGGCTTGAAATCATGCCAAGCGTCATCGGCCGCCGCCCAAAGGGCGTCGTCGCAATATTCGTCTCCATTTTCTTTCACCCTCGATTAGGCAAAAGAAACCTGCTCGCCAAAACGACGCCAATGACTCTTGACAGTGATTCGTGGAGATGCGATTCTCAGAGTGCTTAGTTCAGAGAGAGGCTTCCACGGCTTGCCGTTCGGGGGCCTTTTTCTTTTGCGGTTTCAGACTCCTTGTTTCGTGATGGACTTCCGAAAGGCCTCAAACAGGTCGTCCAGTTGTCCGGCGATAAACGCTGCGAAACGCGATCCTTCAGCCTCTCCCACGGCAATCATGGTAGTTTTTCCGTTGTCTTTGAGGCTGACGCTGACTGTTTTGTCTGGAGCAGCCCAGGATTTCATAGCAATCTTGGGCTTTGATGGCTTGGCCGGACCCGCAGGTTCTTTGATCGCATTATGATCCGATGGAAGCGTCTCAAGCAGAATAATGAATCTCTCGTCGGACGTTGCCTCGCGGAACTTGTTTTTGCGAATAAGATCGAAAGCTTTTGCGGGTGAGCCGTCTATGGAATAGCGGTTCGAGAATTCCTGCCATCGTCCTCGACCAATCCCGGGAGCTTTACCAATCGATTGCAGTATCTCCTTGTCGACCGATGAGGCGATTTTGATCATCTCGGAGACATGCGATTTTCCTGTCGACAGCGAAGCGCAGATGGTGTCCCGTTTGTATCCCGCTTCCTGCTGCGCAAGCGCAAAAGCGCACTTCTCAATGTATGAAAGATCCTCTCGAGCGGTGTTTTCTTCGCCTTGGAAAATGACTGCTTGTTCATCAGTTAACTCGCGGACGGCCGCTTTGAATCCGATCCCAAGCTGCTTAGCTGCCGCTAATCTTCTGCGACCATAGACGATTTGAAACTCGCCATCCTTGCCTTGCACTGGCCGAACCAATCCAGGCACAATCTGACCGCGCTCCCGCATGGATTCAGTGATCTCAGCAATGGCGGAAATCTCGTAGGCGTCATCATATCGATCGGTGATAGACGACGGCCGTATTTTGTCGGGATCAAGTTCAATGATCTGTTCGCCTGACTTCAGTAACTTGTCGGCGATATCGCTACGCTCTTGCATTTGGCGAACACCAGCCGCCACCTTCATCAGGTGCGGCGATGACGTGCGGCGGCTGACGCCCTCCTCCGAATTGTCCTCCCCGAGTTGCCCCAAAACAGCAGCAAACATGCCCTTAGAATCTTTACGGCTCACTGTTCACGCCTCCATGCCATTGTGATGAGGCTTTCTATTTCCGCGTTCGCGGCATTGATCGATTCGATTGCACGATCATAAGTTTTAGGTGCCGAAAACCTCGATCGTTGCACTTCATAGAGGCTCTGCTTCCAAGTGAGAGCGTCCGCAACCGCAGTGGATTTGGAGACTGAATTCAGAAGTAAATCCTCGCCAAACACTTGGCGCATTAGGGCCTGCATGTTGGCTTGCGGGTGGTCGTTGGCCTCAAACTTCGTGATGAGGAATTTGGCGAAATCCCAACGTGCGCCTGCACCAGCCTCATCCAGGATTTGCATATAAGATGCGGCCAACTCCAAAAACTTCCCTGTGGAGTCGACATCGAGCATGTGCGCTGGAACTGGGATTAGGACTCCGGTAGCGGCAGTGAGCGACGAAAGTGTCAGGAAATTGAGTGACGGCGCACAGTCGAGAAGAACGATGTCGTAGCTATCGACGATCTGTTCGAGGGCCTGTGACACTCGAAGCAGAAAACTGGTTCCACCGCTCTTGCGCATCTCAAGGGTAACGGCCGTTTCGAATTCTGTCAGCTCAAGACCGGCGCAGATGACGTCGAATCCGATGATATGCGTCTGATGGATAATCTTTTCCGTTGGCACCGGATCATCAAACCGAATCGCTGAGTAAAGGGTGTCACCTTCTCGGTAATCAAATCCGGGTAACGCTCCTTGCAGACTTGTCAACGACGCCTGGGGATCCATGTCGACTGCGAGAACGCGATATCCACGTAGTGCCAACCAATGACCCAAGTGAATAGTGGTCGCTGTCTTGGACGATCCACCTTTGAAGTTCGTGATCGCGATGATCTGGCAATCCTCGCCTTTAACACGACGAGGATTGATCCATTTCTTCCGTGCCTTTTCCGCCAGGTGCATCCGAAGGTCCAGCACCTGCTCCACAGAATATAAGCGCTTTCCGGTGGTCGTTGTCTCTGGCTCAGGCCCCTGCCCTTTTAAGGAGACCTGCCGTATGTAAGCTTCAGTCACTCCTAGCAATGCTGCCACTTCCGTCGAAGTGAATTTGCGCATCGTACGAATCGCATCTGGAGGATACTGAGCCAGCGAAAGATTGTTGAGTGCCTTCTCGAGTTTCGTCGAAAAGGTATTCATGAACTGAAGGCTACTTAGATGCCGCGTCACCCAGATTCTCCTCTTGCACCCAGCGCCTATTGATAGCGACTGTGGTTAACAAGCTGTTAACGCCACGCCAACTACGCCAACTTTTCGAATTACGCGGTTTTTCCGTTACTGGAGGTATGCCCGATTCGGAGAATTCGAGCAAATGGACACAGGGCAGTTCCCAGCTGGGAACTTTTCGCTATCGCTGGCTTCCCTGTGCCGTCAAAGTTGCGCATCAGGCATTGAAAAAGACAGCTATGAAGTTGGTTACGCAGCATGGGGGCACGGGCGGGCCCCGTTGCCCGTTTTGTTCTCGTAGATAGTCGACGTTGGTGTACCGGTTGGCCTCTGGCTTCCGCGTACGGCCGCGAGCGACCTACAAAAGCGCAGGTAGGTTTCGGCGCATGGAGAGATACCCCCTCCCCCCACTTTGGCGCGGCGGCGAAATTCCCGTTGTGACGGAGGCACTGAGCTCGCGCAGTCCTATGGGAGTCACCATCCTTTGCGTCGGAGACGATGGGTTGTGTTTGTGATGCAGCCATGCCGCGCCGCTTCCGATGTCACTTCGGTGATCGCCCCAGGCTGACAAGTTAGACGCCCCACTGCCCCTACCCTGCAACGAGGCATTTCTTCCGGGCCGAGCGACCCTCGCGAATGGCAACTCAGCGGCTCGGACCTGTCGCCAGGCGTCCCATGCGATTTGACAGCAATCAGCACCGTTTGGCACGTGGGCGTCCTGTCCACGCGCACTTTCCTCCAGCGTCGAGCAAGAGGCTCCCGCAGTCGCCAGGCAACTTCCCTCGGGGGCCAGTCCACGTGTCGGCGAAGGATCCTGGAGAACTCATCGAGAAGCAAACTTCTCCCACAACCCGTACTTTGAGTTCCCAGCTGGGAACAGCTCTTCAAGTTGGAGGCTTGCGACCGCACCGATAAACCTTGGAAACCCATCAACATAATGGTTGGATCTGTGGCGCCGGGGTGGATTGGCGCATCCAGAGTCACCTGCGGCTGGGGGGCGTACCGCACTCTACAATCCTGACGCCTTAGTTAGATTGACGCGGAAGCGATCGCGCCGGCGCTGGTATTTGCGTGTCATCTCTGCCGAGGCGTGACCAAGCTGCTTCTGCACGTAGCGCTCGTCAACCTCGGCAGAGGACGCGAGGCCGGCACGCAGCGAGTGGGCCGAAAACTTTTGGCCGCGCTCGCCCTCGGAAAGATCACCGCGCACGCCGGCGGCCAAGGCCGCGCGTTTGACCAGCCGCGCCACCTCCTGATCGTTGAGCCGCTCGGCGCCCACAGCTTTGCCCTGCCCCGTGACGCGGCGGAAGAGGGGGCCATGCGCGATGCGGGCCAGCTTCAGCCAGGTCTGCAGGGCGACGACCGGGCAGGTGGCATCGGACGAGCCGCGGCCAATCTCGACCTCGCGCCAGCCGGTCTTGCCTCGCAGCGTAACCAGCACGCCCTTGTCCGGGAAAACTTCAATCCAGCCGCACCCGTCCTCGGTTTGATCGCGCGCAACATCGAGGCCCACGATTTCGGAGCGGCGCAAGCCGCCGGCGAAGCCCAAAAGCAACATGGCGCGGCCGCGCAGACCGCGCAGCGTGCCACGATCGAGCGTTTCCAGCGTGGCGACAAGATCGTCGCGCAGGATGGCTTCCTTTTGACGGGGAGGGGAGGCGTGTTTATTGCGGATGCCGGCGAGCACGGTGGCGATATGCCGGTCCTTCCGGTCGAGCGGTTGACCGCGTTGCGTATAGTTCCAGGTCAGCGACGACAGGCGGCGCTCAATGGTCGACACAGACTTTTTGTCCCGTTCCGATCCTGAGGCCTGGGCCGTGATGAAGAGGCCGACGACTTGTGGATCTGGCGGCAGCGGATCAAACGCCTGGCGCCGGCACCAGGCGCAAAAATGCTTCCAGTCGGCGGCATAGGCGCGACGGGTGTTTGCCGAACTCGCCGCCTCGACGTAATCGCGCGCGCGGTCGGCCAGCTTTTCGAGATGGGCAGGCAGTGATGCTTGTCGCGAGTCGAGGACCTGCGTGGGAGGAGCGGGAGCCTCATCCGGATGCCCCATTTCCATGACGACGTCGACAATGTCAGGCAGGTCGCTGGTGTCGACCGCGTCGATGGGCGTCATGAAATTACGGGGACTGCCCATCGAAACTCTCGATCATTTGAATGTCACAGATGTGCGATTCTGAGAGCCCCAACGTGCGACCAAAGCGCCCAATTGTCCACCGCGAGGTGCTTGACCAGTAGCTCCCGAGATTTGCGCCGGTCGCGTACGACCACACGCTGGGTCGTGCTTTAGCATGACCGGGCGACACCATGTCCGATCCAGTGTTGACCCTCCTAGGGCCCTCTTTCTCAGTGCCGATCCTTGCCTTCATGTTCAACATCCCTTATGTTTCGTTCAACAGGAGAATCCAGGATGAGCGTACGTGGCGCAACGGCAGCCGAAAGCGAGGAGCGGATCGCCCACACCCGGAACCGTCTGGTGCTTGAGCAGGCGAGGGCGGTCGGCCTTCTCGGCGCGGCCAAGAACACACGCCTTTCCGGGAGGGTGCCGTCGGAATTGATCGAGGCGGCAAAGAAGCGCGCTCATGTGACCTCCGACACTGAGCTGCTGGAGCTCGCCTTGTCGCGGCTGGCCCTCGAGGACGATTTTGGCGCCCAGCTCGTCCGCCGCAAGGGCAGCATCTCCGCAGACATTGATCTTGGCGTTTGATCTCGGGAGCGCACTGCGTTCCCTCAAACCACAGCGGCGTGCCGGCGGGCTGGAACGGCGGCCGGATTCCGCTCTGTCCTGGGCAGGGGACCAGCCGCCTGTCGGCGGTGCATTGCTTCTCGACACGAGCGTCTATCTGGATGTCCTTCAGGGGCGCACGCCCAAAGTGGTCGATGACCTTCTGATCTATAGGTTCTGTCAGCACTCGGCCGTCTGCCTTGCCGAGCTCAGCCACCTGTTCGGCCGGCTCGACCCAGCGCACCCCACGACGAAGTCGGTCCTGAAAGTGGTTGCAGGTACGATTGAAGACATTCCCGTGCACCGGCTGCATGTACCCGACGCCACCGCCTGGGGACGCGCCGGCATGCTTGCCGGCCTGCTGTTCCGGCTGAGCCGTCTGCCGAAAGGGGAGGGCCATGAACGCCGCTTCCTCAACGATGCGCTGATCTTTCACCAGGCCGGTCTGCTGGGCGCGACGGTCCTGACCGGCAATGTTGGGGATTTCGATTACCTCAACCAGCTTGTTCCGTCGGTGCGTGTGATCTTCTACCGGCCGGTGACAGACTTGCGCCCGCAGGGTTGAAAGCGTCTGTGGCAGATGCCCGTGCACCGTGATCGTCCAACCTCCTTTAATGACCACCAGTCTTCAAAAAGGTCGCTGACACTCTCCTGCGACCGTTGAACCGCGGGCGACAGCGGCCATTTCTAACGTAATGCCAAAAACGAACGATAAGGCAACAATCGGGGTCCTCATGGCTTCCGCCATCGACATTCTGGCATGCTGACCAGCGACGAGGTCGGCAATTGTCCAGGACTAGAGCGGCCGGCCAGGTGCGCTTGCAGCGGTGCCGGGGGGACCTCACGCACAAGGCCGTCCTGGCCTTCGCCAGCGACAACCACAAGGCCTGCAAAAAAGCTTCATCTGCTTGCGGTGTTAATCCGACCTCCTTGCAATGTTCAACGATCCTGTCCTGAATCGACACTGCGGTTTCATACCGTTGGACAAACGTCCTGACAGGTGCCAATCGCCACCTCCCGAATGTGGTCAGCGACGGGAGAGAGGGCAGCACGGGTGACATCATGAGCAACGGGGCGTCCCGATCAGTCGGATGTATTCCGCCTCGGGCTGCCCATAAGAACGATCCGCCAACGCGCGTCTATAGCAATAGCTTCAGCCTTCAATTGAACAAGCAATCGTGCGGGGACCGGTCCTCACCCATGACCAGGGCTGATCCGGTCATACCGTCAAAGCCAATAATGCCAACCTCGGCCTCGACCTCAGCCCGAAGCTTCGGCACCATTGACCCGAGACCGCTCTCGAAGAAATCGAGGTGTCAATCGGGACCGAGGCCTGCTCCAGGTGCGTCGTCAGTCCCAAGTGACGGCCTTCGAGGTGAGGCTGCAGCAATGTCAGATCCGGCGCGCTCAGGCGCCGCAACAGTTCGTTCTTGAACGAGGTTTCCATCTGCGCTGTCTCCCGATCGGGGCGGAAGCGCGATGGTCGCTCACAGCTGACGACGCCCTAACAATTGTCGACAGTCAGGGGAAAGTATACCTAAAAGGGCCGGGAGTCTCAAAAAGCTACTATGCTGACCAGAGAAGCTCGTCAGTTTGGCGATCATCAAGATGCTGCTAACAAGCAGTGTCCACCTCTACTGGTCGAAGTTGCCTTCGCAATCTGGTGTGCGTCTTTTGTCGAAGCATACGGCCCCAAACTGATTCATCCTCTGGGGAAGCCAAGCGGTATCGACGCTGCCTGAAAACTTACGCGCAAGCGCTCCACACTTTCGGGGCGGCGCTTTGTCGATCGCCCAGAGTAGCCAAGCACCCCTTCTTTATCCCATAGTATTCGTCTTCGCCTATTGCTCCGGAACGGCAGAGGTTTGCGGACGATTTCGTGCTGCTTCGGCAATTTCCGGGATGTATTTCGTCGCGGTGCAGCTTCGGTTCACATTGGCGCGTGCGTCGAATACCTCTTTCTCGCAGACCCGCTTGGCGAGCTCGATAGGCACATGAACTGCCAGAGGCACTTCCACCTCGGAGATTCCAAGCTCCCGTGCGATCTGCTGTTTCACTTCGTGCCTGCCAAGCGAAACGTCGACGCCGACATCCTGCGCATCTTCGGTTGTGGGTGATGCGCCTTGCCCCGGCAGATCTTGCTGCTCGGTCTGAGCAAATGACTGCACGGCAGAATTCTACAAGGCGAACACGGCTAGCCCCAAAACTCGGCAGAATACTCTCATGCCCGGCTCCTGTAGGTGCCTTAACAAGGGCAAAGTGTTTGAAGCGTTCCAGAGGCGGGGATGCGCGCGCTTAGCGGCAGTCGAGGCGGGTTTTTTCTGTTGGCGTGGAATATGATATGGCGACCATGGTTGGGTGCCGACAGCCGACTGTGCTGGCACATCGGAGTGTAGGAAGTTGCCTACCGAGAAAGAAAGACAAGCCAGGAGACGAGCGCGCCTCGGATGCTGCACGAGGATTGACCGACATTGAGCCTGCGGCACGAGACGCAAAGACCGCGGCTTCGGGAGCAGCGCCTGAAGGCCGCACTTGCTGTGACGTCGGCCGCGGCATCTAAACCGAAGAGGACACCAAAACCGCGAAAGCCTAGCAGTCACTTGCACCACACGGGAGCTTGCATTCAACCCCACGGTGCTCAAGATCCAAGTAGGCTCTGCAGCTCTCTAGGCTCAGAACGTCGTGCACCCAAGTTAGATCCTGCTGCAGCAGTCAGGACTACCCCAGAACGAATATGGCCAGCAGGGCAACAAAGAGAACAAGGGCGACCGCGGCGCCCCAGATGAGGACCTTTCCGGTGCCGCGTTGCTCTTCCTCGCGAGAAACGTCTTTCGCCATTCCATGCATCCTTTGCGAAGGTCCAAACTGAGCAACGTGCCGTGCCAGGCTGTTCCCAACGCTCTCGGAGCCAACTTGGTGTCAGTCCAACTGCCGGTTGCCGTAGGGCTTCTTCGCTCTAGCGCTATCGGCAATACAGCGCGGCTCTCCTCTGAGCGCGACCGCAGCTCCCTTCAGGCAAGATGCGCGAGCAGACGGATATCTATCTGACCGAAAGCAAAAGAAACCACGCGTGCCCCACTGAAAGCACAAGCAAGCGCAAAGGTTCCTGAACTGATGCTCGGCTGGCGGGAACTTGCTCGCCAGCCGAGTTGAGTTCAGGCGGTGGTCGGGGGAGATCAGCCAGCCACACGCTGGTGATTCCAACCTGAGCCGATGTGCCAATCAGCAACCTTCGTCGGTCTTTTTCACCTGGCCCGGCGCGGCGGTGTTGGCTGCCGTGTCCTGCTGACCAGGCGCCGCCTGCTGAGCGCTGCCAGTCTGCTGGCCGGGCGCGCAGTCCCTGGCCGAGTTCGGATTCGTGGTGCCGCTGGTGGTCGTCGTGTCGGTGCCCTGATCGCCGGACATGTTGGTGCCGCTGCTCGTCGTGCCGGTGCCCTGATCCGTCGTACTGGGCATGGTTGTGGTGGTCGAGGTTCCGCTGGTCGAGCTTCCGCTCGAAGTTCCGCTGGTCGTCTGGGCAAAGGAAAGCCCGGCCGACACCGCCAGCACGGCCGAAGCCAAAAGGATGCGTTTCATCTTCTTTCTCCTGTCTGAATGCGCGGGATGCGCCTGGCAAATTGAACAGGCAGACAGAAGGAGTGTTCCCCGATGACGTTCAACTTTTGTAACTCTGGTCGTAGGTCAGCCTTAGGATGGCCGGCGTATATTAGAACCTCATGACGGCGGCTCGAGTCGAAAAGCAATCAACGAGCGGAGAGGCCGTCGCGTTCCTTGTGACTGCGGTGGCGCGGTGAGGCACAAGGCTCAATGCGGAGCGCCAGCGGCCGCGATCAGCGCCTCGTGGAGAATCCACTTCAGCTTCGCCGAGCGCTGGTAGCTTCATCTGCCTTCCGTTCTTACTTGCCGGGAACGACATGCAGCGGTCGCAGTATGCCATGCGGGACCTTCAATATGTCGCCGTATGTCGCCGCGTCGGATGGCCAGGAAGCGGCCAGTGCCAGTTGGACTTTGTGATGGAGCGGCGCAGCGGCGAGCGTTCACGGGCCGTTTTCCTTGCGCCGATCTTCCGCGATCTTGGCCTTTTCCACGCATCGCTGCAGGATTTTTCGCGAGGTGAATTGAGACCCGCCACGACGCTGATCTCTGCGACGGTCAAGGCCCGTTCGGCGGGCTCTACTCCGGAACAATGTCCTCTTCTGAAAGTTTCCTTAGATCGCAAAGGAGATTCGAGATGTCAGAAAGCCGCGAATGGTTTGTCCAATGGCTTAGAGATGCCCATGCCATGGAAGAGCAGGCCGAAACGATGTTGAACGGGCAGTTGGGTCGCATCGAGAACTATCCCGAGCTGAGCGACCGGATCCGACAGCACCTCGACGAGACGAAGCAGCAGGCTGCTCGGCTGAAGACTTGTCTCGATCAGATGGACGAGGGTTCATCCACGATGAAGGACGCTGGCGGTAAGCTGACGGCGATGGCGCAATCGCTGAGCGGCGTCTTCGCTGGAGACGAGGTGATGAAAGGATCGCTCGCGAGCTACACGTTCGAGCACATGGAAATCGCCTCCTACACGATCCTGATTGCCGCTGCTCGATCGCTCGGCGAAACGGAGGCTCTTCGGGTTTGCGAAGAGAATCTGCGAGAGGAAGTCGCGATGGCGGATTGGCTGAAAACCCGTCTTCCCTCGACGACCGAGCAGTTCCTTGCGCGGGCCGAAGCGGACAGCGACAGCGCCAAGCGGTGATCGGGTAGGAACGTAGTGACCGTGAACTGGGTGATCGGGATTCGTCCGCTAGCGCGTCCCCCTTCGTGAACGCTGGGCAACGAACACGCCTAGCAGGCGGTCCCGAGCTGCGGATTTCGAGAAATTACAACGACGAGCGATGCTAATATTGCGGCGTCGTCACTTAGAGAGTTGAAGCGTTCGTCTGCGCAAGCCTGGTCGAATACGCATTGGCACTAGCCAGGGTCGGAAGGGCTAGCGCAGCGCTCGGCGAGATCAAGCTTGAGGGGGCGTGCTAAAACGTTCGAAACGAGGTCGCGATAGCGGAATGCCCGAGAACACTCGTCCCTGATCACTGAGCAGTGCGTGCGCGGGCACCGGCAGCGCCAAGCCGGATCGAAGAAAGTTCGTCCTGACAGCGGACAGAGCGCGCCGTTACGCTCACGTTATGGGGTCGGCAGCACACGGTTCGGGGTGAATTCCGCTTCAGCCGGTCGCTGGCGGTTTCGCTGAAGGCCGTGACCGACCGGCCGACGATCATCATGCTCGAAGGGGTTGACCGCTTTGTCCGATCTTCTCCGCCGTGCGCATCGTCATCGCGCCGTCCGTGGTTCCAGAATATGCAATCCGATGGCTGAACTCGTCGGGACTGATAAATGTGAGCGCGGCATCATACTTTGCCTTCAGGACGACTGTTTCTCTGCAATGACCTCTGTCTACGCTCATCCAGTTCGGTCGGTGTCCATCTGCTCATTCAGACGTCGTTGATAGGCAAAGCCGACAGCCGCGGCGACTGCCAAACCCGCCGCCGCCAGAAGGAGTTTGTCCTCGGTATGCTCATTGCCCGATGCGTCTTGAACAGCTAACGAAGCTTCATCGAAGGGTGCGGATGCTTTTGCGACAGTCTCGCCCTGGTGCGGCCCAACGCCGCTATGGCGGATACCCGCAGCCAGACGTTCTGTCTTCTCTTTAACAGTTTCCTTGGCCACGCCGGTCAACTCGGCAGCTTCGCGTTTTATTTTGCCAGCCGTTTCAAGAGCGAAATCACTGACGCTTTCCGCCAAATCGCTAGATTGCTCCTTCAGGCGCTCCTTGGCGTACGATAGGTGATCAACCTGCTGCTCGCTGGGTGGCCGGGCTGAATTGGTCCGCAACAAGCTGATCAATCCCGCTCCGACGAGTGCGGTTGCGATCGGCGGATGGCGGAGGAAACGCCACCCCAAACCGGCCCCAATCGCCAAAGCAGCGCTCGGATTGGCAGCCGCCTTGGCCTTGAGATCGTCAATAATCGCCTGCGCCACCGATTGCATTGAGGCTCTTGCTTTCTCCACCAGCGCATCCTTTGCCTCAAGCGCTTCGTGTTTCAAATCATCGGTAAATTCGGAGAGCGTGTTTGGCGACCGAAGTGTCGACAAGTCCTCGGCGAGCTTAGCCCGGG
>NZ_JAMYTB010000010.1:0-153108 GCF_040322275.1 Mesorhizobium sp. M0174 | reverse complement strand
GATGGCGTCTTCGATGCCTACTTCCGCCACCAGAAAATCCAGACCATCGACCTCAATGCAAGCCAACGATAGGATGGCAAACTGTTCGCGATGTCCTCGCACAGCTGTTCGCGATGTCCCCGGTCCAAACACCCCCTTGAGGGGGAGATGGCCGACAGGCCAGAGGGGGGTTGGTCCGATCGGGCTCGGCCTGCTGCAGCGGTTGGCGCTTCACGCGAGACAACCCCTCTGTCGCCTTCGGCGACATCTCCCCCTGAGGACCCTCAAGGGGAGATCGTCAGCGTCGGGCGCTGACCGTCAGCTCCGGCTTCTGGCTGATGGTCTGAAACACCACGCAGTAGCGCTCGGTCAGCTTGAGCAGCGCATCGATGCGCTCCTGCGGTTCGTCGGTGTCGAGCCCAAATGTCAGCCGGATGGCGCGGAAGCCAACCGGCGCATCCCTCGCCACGCCAAGCGTGCCGCGAAAGTCGAGATCGCCTTCGGCTTCCACCGTGGCGGCTCCAAGCTTGAATTCCAGCGCCGTCGCCACTGCCTTCAGCGTGACACCGGCGCAAGCCACCAGCGCCTCCAGCAGCATGTCGCCGGAGCAGAGTTCGAGCCCGGTGCCGCCGGTCGCCGGATGCAGCCCGGCAAGGGCAATCGCCCTGCCCGTCTCGACCTTGCAGGCGATCGATTGGTTGTCGATCGAGCCCTTGGCCTTGAGGGTAATCAGCGCGCGCGAGGCGTCGTCGCGATAGGCCTCCTTCAGCGGCGCCTGCATGGCCTTCAATGCGATCGCGTCCATTTCATTTCTCTCCCATAGTTGTCTGGCTTCGCCGCTTAACGGCGGTGTCGCCTGCCCCAAACGCAAGTCCCCGCTGGCGTAGCGCTTGGCAGGGTTTCGCCCGTAAGCCTGACGATACGGGTGCCCGACATCCAACGCCTTCACACCCTCTCTCCAACACATTCGTAAGGCCGCCGGACATATGGCCGATATCGCCACCCTGGAAACCCGCGAAAGGGTTCTTGCGGGCCTCCTGTTCAACGGCGCTGCCGTCTGCTGTTTCGATGCACGACGCCTCGATCAAGCTGACACTATGGTGTCAGGACGGGGCAGCGTAAGCTGGTAAAATGACGGAATCGCTGGACATGTCAGGCACAGTGGAAAGCGCCCGCGAACGTACCCTCGGCATCATCCTGGTCTCGGCATCGGCGGCCGTCTTCGGCCTCACCGGCGTGCTGACCAAATCGATCCATGCCGACCCGCTGACCATCACCTGCTGGCGCGGCTTCGTCGGCTCGATCCTGATCAGCCTTTATGTGCTATGGCGTCGCCAGCGCTCCGGCGGTCGCGACAGCCTGCGGCTCGGCTGGCGCGGCTGGCTGCTGGCGATCGAGGGCGCGCTCGCCAGCATCGCCTTCATCTCGGCGTTCAAGTTCACCTTTGTCGCCAATGTCGCGATCATCTACGCCACCGCACCCTTCGTCACCGCGCTGCTTGCCTTCATGCTGGTCCGCGAGCCGTTCCGGCTGCAGACGCTTGCCGCCGCCGCCGTGTCACTGTGCGGTGTGGCGATCATGGTCTGGTCCGGCTTCGGCACCGGCCATCTGTTCGGCGACGGGTTGGCGCTGCTGATGACGATCGGCAGCGCGCTCTACATGATCATGGTGCGGGCCTTCCGCGATACGCCGGTGGTGTGGGCGGGTGCCGTGTCGGCGTTCCTCCTGTTCGTGCTCGGCTGGCTCATCACCGATCCGCTGGCCGTCTCGGCCAGGGACGCTGTGCTTCTAGCCACCTTCGGCGCCTCGTTCGCGCTGGCCTCGATCCTGTGGACGGAGGGCACCCGGCTTATTCCGGCGGCCGAGTCAGGATTGCTGGGCTCGGCCGAAGTGCCATTCGCGATCCTGTTTGCCTTCCTGTTCCTCGCGGAGATCCCGCCGGCAGCCAGCATGCTCGGCGGGGCCATCGTGCTTTGCGCGGTGTTCGCTCACGCCGGCCGAGACTGGCTGATGGCCAAGCAGCGCGCAGCGGATGCATGACCAATCCTCGCCGCGTCCGAGGGCGAGTTGGCGGTCCGATCACGAGAAGTCCGTTCCTCAAAATAAATTTGAAAAGTCATGGAACCATCATAGGGCTCAGTCATTATGGCTGCGACGGGCCACCCCAAGTCCCCCCAAACCCCTCGGCCCGTCCTACTCAGAGCCGACCGCAAGGTCGGCTTTTTCTTTGCTGGCTCAGTTGGCCAAGGCCAGGTTGCCGCTGAACAACGCGGCCAGATCCTGCGCTGGTCGATCGGCATCCTCACGCAAGCGGATGGCGAATTCGGCGACCGGCACTGGCGGCAGATCAAGATCGTGCGGCGCCTCGACGATGCCGGAATGAGCGAAGCGCGCAGTCCTCAACGTCAAGGCGATGCCGGCGTGCACTGCCGTGCGCAGGCCGGCAAGGCTGGCACTGCCGGCAGCAATGCGGTAGCGACGGCCGGCCGCATCGAGTGCACTGGTCGCCGCTTCGCGAAACCCGCAATGAGGATCGAGCAGTGCCAAGGGCAGTTCGTCATGGCGGGTGGCCAGCCCATTCTGTGAGCAAAGCCAGATCATCGGTTCCTTGAGCACGCCGACTTCGTCGCGTGTCGCCACCTGCCGCATGGCAATGGCCAGATCAAGGGTGCCGGCCTGCAAAGCCTGCGCCAGTTCAGCGGAACGGCCGACGCGCAATTCGATCCTGACGCGCGGATGGCTGACAGCGAAAGCCCTGAGAAGCTGCGGCAAGCCGCTGTCGGCGAAGTCCTGCGTGGTGCCGATGGCGACGCGCCCGTCGGCACGCGCCCCTTTGAGGGCCAGCCACGCCTCGCGGTGCGCGGCAAGGATGCGACGCGCGTGGCCGACCAGATCCTCGCCTGCCGGCGTCAGACCGCGCCCTCGCCCCTGCGGCACTAGCAGCGCTTCGCCGACAACATCCTCCAGCCGCTGCATCTGCGCGGTCACTGCGGACGGGGAGCGGCCGACGATCGACGCGGCCCGCGCCAGGGAACCGTCATCGACGAAAGCGAGGAAAGTCTTGAGGAGGTCGGGATCGAACATCTGCATAATTCGACACTATCAAAGTGTTTATCAAAAACAATTCGATTTTTTTGATTTAGTAATGATGGCACGATTTTTTCGACGGCGAGAAACGCCGCTTGAAGCCGAGGAGAAGAAACATGCCGATCATCAATGTCAGCGTCACCGGCAAACCCGATGCCGGTTTGTCAGCCGCCATTGCCAAGGAGGTGACCGAACTGACGGCCATGCATCTGCGCAAAGATGCAACGATTACAGCTGTTGCCATTTCCTATCACGACCCAGAGCACTGGTTCGCCGGCGGCAAGTCGCTGGCCGAGCATGGCGCCAACACGGCTTGGCTCGACATCAAGGTTGTCGACGGCACCAACACCAAGCTCGAGCTGGAGGCGTATCTGCAGGCAATTTTTGCCGCATTCGGCCGGCTTCTGGGCAAGGTGCATGAGGAAAGCTACGCCCTCGTGCATGAAGTGCCTGCGGCCGCCTATGGCTTTGGCGGCAAGACGCAGGAATTCCGCTTCATCAGCGGAAGGATGAAAGCGGCGTAGCTGCGATAGGCAGCCGAATCCAGTGATGACAGGAGAAAAGGAAAATGGAGCCGCATTGACGTTGATCCAACTTCGGCTAGGTTCTCACCCGAAGCGGCCACTGAAGAGCCGTGACGTGAGATTGTTGGGAGATGCGGCGATGATCCTGACACTGGCGCTGCTTGCGGGTCTTGTCGCAGCCTGGCTGCTGATCGGCGTGGTGGAGACGTTCCGCCTCGGCCTGCGTTTGAGCCAGGCGCTGCTCTACGTGCCGTTCAAGCTCGCCTACCGGATCAGCGACGAGCGCATCAAGATTGCCCGCAAGTCGGCGGCCCCGGTCATCTACGTCGTTTGGCATCAGTCACGCATCGAGCCGGCGCTGATGCTGTCGCTGCTGCCGGAGGACACGCTGCACATCCTCGACCAGGCTTCGGCCAGGTCGCCGTGGCTGGAGCCGTGGCGTGAGCTCGGCCGCACCATCGCCTTCAACGCCGAGCATGTCTTCGTCAGCCGCAGATTGGTGCGGGTGCTGAAGGGCAAGGGCCGGCTCGCCGTTTACCTGCCGGATACGGTCGAGCCCGACGTCAAGTCGTTTCGGTTGTTTCGCGCCATCACCCGTATCGCCATGCAGGCCGACGCGCGCATCGTGCCGATCTTCGTTGCCGGCGCACGCAGCCTGCCGGCTTCACTGACGCCGGCGGACAAGGCGCCCCGCCACTGGTTTCCGCAGCTGTCGATCAGCGTGCTGGAGCCGATGACCATTGCCGAGCTGGTGGCGCGGAATCCCGATCAGGCCTCCAACACAAATGCGTTGTTCGATCGCTTCGCTGAGGCCAGGCTTTTCGGCAACGATCTCGATCGCGGCCTGTTTCTTGCCATGCGCGATGCCGCCGACCGGGTTGGCGCTTCGCATCCAATTGTCGAGGACGTCATTGGTGGCGCGCTGAGCTACCGGAAAATGTTCATCGGCGCCAGGGTTTTGGGCCACCGCTTCGAGGCAATAACAGCGCCGGGCGAAGCGGTTGGGCTGCTCCTGCCCAACGCTAATGGCGTCGTGCTGTCGTTCGTCGGACTTTTGTCGGCTGCGCGGGTGGCAGCAATGATCAACTATACCGCCGGCCCGGCCAGCGTCACCGCAGCCGTCCGCACGGCGATGATCCGCACCGTGGTCTCCTCACGCGCCTTTGTCGAAAAGGCCAATCTCGCCGACATCGTCGAGGCGGTGGAAAAAGGCGGGGCGAAACTGTTGTGGCTAGAGGATGTTCGCGCAAGCGTGACCGTGCTGGACAAGGCCGCAGCCGCCTTGCTGTGGCGCTGGCCGCTGCAGCGCCAGGATGCCGCCAAGCCGGCGGTGATCCTGTTCACCTCCGGCTCGGAAGGCACGCCCAAGGCCGTGGTGCTGTCGCACCGGAACCTTCTTGCCAATGCGATGCAGGCGGAAGCCCGCATCACCATCTCGCCTGCCGACATTCTGCTAAACGTGCTGCCGGTGTTCCACTCGTTCGGGTTGACCGGCGGCACCATCCTGCCGCTGGTCACCGGAGTAAAGCTGTTCCTCTACCCGTCACCGCTCCACTACAAACTTATTCCGGAGGTGGCGCGCAAGGTCCGGCCGACGGTGATGTTCGGCACCGACACGTTCCTCGCCAATTATGCCCGCACCGCCAAGGACGACGATTTTTCCAGCCTGCGCTTCGTCGTGGCCGGTGCCGAGGCGGTGAAGCCGGAGACGCGCCGGGTTTACCGTGAGCGCTTCCAGGCCGAGATCATCGAAGGTTTTGGCTTGACCGAGGCCGCACCGGTGGTTGCCGTCAACACCGCCATCCACGGCCGCGACGGAACGGTCGGGCGGCTGCTGCCGGCCATGCGCATGAAACTCGAACCGGTCGAAGGCATTAGCGACGCCGGCCGGCTGTGGCTCGACGGGCCAAACCTGATGATGGGCTACATGACCGCCGATAGGCCGGGCGAGTTGCAGCCGCTCGAAGGCTGGCACGACACCGGCGATATCGTTTCGGTCGATCGCGAAGGCTTCATCACCATTCGCGGCCGCGCCAAGCGCTTCGCCAAGATAGCCGGCGAGATGGTATCGCTTGGTGCGGTCGAGATGCTGGTGCAGTCGCTGTGGCCGGAAGAGCATCACGCCGTGGTGGCAGTGCCGGACAAGCGGCGCGGCGAGCGCCTCGTTCTGGTCACCACCGCCGACAATGCGGATCCCGACGAATTGCGCGAATTCGGCAAAAAGGCCGGGGCGGCCGAACTGATGGTGCCGAACGACATCGTCAAGGTCGAAGAGATCCCGGTACTGGGCTCCGGCAAGACCGACTATGTCTCGACTAGAAAGCTGGCGCTCGAGAGGCTGGGACTGAGCGCAGCCGCCTGAGGTTTGCTGTCGAAAACTCTAGAGGACCACCACCGACAACAGCAGAATGACGCCGACGGCCATCATCAGCAGGCCCGGCCAGTTCTGCGACAGGCCAAGAAAACGGAGCCCGCGTCGTCGCGGCTCCAGAGTCGGACCTTGTGTTGCGAGATTGGGCGTCGGACTATCCGGCGCGGTGGAGACAGCGGCCGGCTCACTAAGCCGCCCGCGCATGATGGCCGCAACCGCCATATAGACGAGGCCGGCGACAGTCAGTAACGCGCCGATGAGGATGACAGCCATTTCTCCTCGTTTCCGATGGTCTTGCGCCCGATGCGGCAGCTTGCGCGACGTTGACGACGTATCACGACCCGCCGCTCAAACGGACCTACCAACACAAACGGTCTGGCCGCCCAGCAAGTTCCGAAAACGGGTTTTTGAGGTGCGTTCCACAGCGCCGCGTGCTCTGCTAGCCGCTCCCAAGTCCAAATCCGTCAGCCAATGTCCGACGACGGCATCTTCTCGCCTTCGCGCTTGGCGCGTCTCGAATAGGCGCGCACGCTGAACGGCAAGAAGACCAGATAGCCGGCAACCGAGGCCGTCAGCGTATACCAGGGATAGGTCATCAAAAGCAGGACGTAGAGGACGACTGCGAGGATGATCGGCAGCACTCTGTCGCCCGGTATCCTGACGCTCTTGCCGGAATAGACGGGCAATCTGCTGACCAGCAGGAACGCCACCAATATTGTGAAGCCGGTGGCAATGAAGGCCGCCAGGCGGCTGGGTTCAAGCCCAAGCCTGAGGAAGAACAGATAGAGCGGCAGCATCACCAACACCGCACCCGCCGGCGCCGGCACGCCGACGAAATATTCGGTCTGCCACTGCGGACGGTCGAGCTCTTCGTCGAGCACGTTGAAACGGGCAAGCCTCATCCCACAGGCGATGGTGAACAGCAGTGCGGCGATCCAGCCCGGCGAACCTGCCCTGTCGAGTAGAAAGGCATAGAGCACCAGCGCCGGTGCCACGCCGAAATTGACGATATCGGCCAGCGAATCCATCTGGGCGCCGAATTTGGAAGTCGCCTTCAGCATTCGCGCCAGACGGCCGTCGATACCATCGAGGAAGGCGGCGAGCAGCACCATCACCACCGCTGGCTCGAAGCGGCCCTCGAAGCCGAAGCGAATACCGGACAGGCCAGCGCAGATGGCAAGCACCGTGACAAGATTGGGCAGCACCATGCGCATCGGGATTTCGCGAATGCGCGGCCCACCGCCGCCATGCGCCTCGAATTTCTTGAACGGCGGCGCCACCGGTCAGGAGATCCGCACGAGCGGCGTTGCAGCAACGCCGCCGAATTCCGCCAGCACCGTCTCACCGCCAACCGCGGTCTGGCCGACGGCGACACGCGGCGTCGCGGTCGAAGGCAGGAATACATCGACGCGCGAGCCAAAGCGGATCAGTCCGAAGCGCTCGCCGGTGCCGATGGCGCCGCCGGCCTCGGCCCAGCAGACGATGCGCCGCGCCACCAGGCCGGCAATCTGCACCGCGGCGACCGTTCCATTGGGGCTTTCGATGACCAGCCCGTTGCGCTCGTTCTCGGTGCTTGCCTTGTCGAGTTCGGCGTTGAGGAATTTTCCTGGCCGATGCTCGATCCTGGAAATGCGGCCACGCACCGGAGAGCGGTTAACGTGGCAGGAAAAGACGTTCATGAATACCGAGATGCGGGTCATTTCGCCGCCGCCGAGGCCAAGCTCGCGCGGCGGCACGGCCGGGCCAACCGCCGAGACGATGCCGTCGGCCGGGCTGACAACCAGCCGGTCGTCGATCGGCGTGACACGCTCGGGATCGCGGAAGAAATAGGCGCACCAGGCCGTCAGGATGAGACCGATCCAGAACAGGGTCGAGGAGAAATAGCCAAGAAAGAGCGTCGCCGCGCCGAACGCAGCGATAAAGGGATAACCCTCGCGATGGATCGGAACGAACGCATTCTTGATCGTGTCGACGAGGCTCATGGGATCAGGACAACCTTGGTTCCAAGTCCGGCCTCAATAGCGGAAACACCCTGCGGTCGCAACGCGACAATGGGGGCGGTTGAGGGTTTGGCGGTCGCGCCGCCGTCTCTCAGAACGACCAAGCGAAATCCACTCAGGCACCCGCTGCCGCCGCTTGATCGAAATACTCGTCGAGCTCGCGCCGATCGGCCTCCCCCAGGCTCTCTTCGTGGCTGCCGCGCAGCTCGGCGCCGTTCGGGGTCGACTGGAGGAAGAATACGTGCCCGTCGGCCATAACCACCCAGTTCACAACCGTGTCGCCTTCCCTGGCCACGACCGAGTTCGCCGAGACAATTGCTTCGGTCGGATCGAACCCGGCCCTGCGTAGCAAGAGGTCGACAGCGACCGGCGCATGATAGGCTGCGGCCAATTCGAGCACCGTTTCTATTGCCTGCGCTTCAACACGGGCAAGTCTCTTGCCGACGCGCGGGGCGCCGGCAGCGAATGGATTCTCGCCTGGACGCGCGACGGACGGATCCTTCGGGGCGATATATTCATAGACGGCCGCATGCGTGGGCGTGGCGACGGCTAGACGCGGCTCCTTGGCATTGGTGCGCAGCTGAAAAGCCAACAGTTTTTCGCCCTCGACGTCCAGCACCCTTGCCATGCCGAGCGCCAGCTTGACCTCGGGCCTAGGCGCCTCGGCGCATGCAAGGCCGACGCCGACATCACGCCAGCCCGTCATTTGATTGACCAGCTTGCCAACAGAACGATGGAGTAGCCTCGGCTGGCGCCGGGGATTGGCCATGGCCAGTTGATGGATGGCGTCGTCGCAGTCGGGATCGTCGACAATTTTCAGTTCGGGCCACGAAGCGATCCAACGCGCCGAAAGCGCAAGCATCGACGCGGCCTTATCGGCTTCATAGAAAAGCTCATCAAGTGTGTCGAGGAAGTCGTCACGGCCGCCTTCGAAGCCGGTCTGTTGCTCGGCCTCATCAGGGTGCTCTGCGAGCCAGCCTGCCATTTTGTCCAGAGCGCCTAGTTGTTCATGCGCGCCCATTGCGGCAAGGCCAACGCGTGCGTCGGCAATGACGTCGGCGAGAATTCCATAAACGTTGCAGTTGTGAATGAGCTGACTGTGGCCGCCATTATTCACCTGCGCCAAATAGAGGTCGGCATGGTACACCTGCATCGCCTTCTGGTTTATCTCGAAGCGCGTGTAGAGCGCCTTGCTGAGCATGGCGTTGACGAAACCGTCAACGGCTACAACGAGCTTGAAAGGCTCATCAACCGCCTGTTCCACCGCGGAGCGCGGCACAATTACCGAAGGTAACGGCCTGCCTACGAATGACTGCTCGGAGCGAGCCGGCGAAATGAGCGCCGACCGACGAAATTTCCCCTTAGCCCAGCGAGAAAATCTTTCGAACACGTCAACCCCTTTTGTGCTTTGGCAACAACAGGTGATTCTTGCATTTGACTTTCCCGTCCGCAAGCACCGGCCGGTTATACTTCTTGAAGAAGGATGAGTGGAGGCGCACGGCGCATCACGCGGTTCCGTGCGGCTACTCAGGTCAAATGTAAACGACGCCGTCGCCATCCTCATTGTCGGAACGCAGCACTCTCGCCCGTCCTTGGCAAGACAGCGCCTCTCATCGGCCTTTTCGGCCATGACGATTTGCGCAAACCCGGAGGTTCTCGGCCCATGCAGGAATCAGCAGCTAGGCAAGTGCAAGTGGTGATGAACGGCTTGGCCTTCGGCGAGTCGCCGCGCTGGCACGATGGCCGGCTGTGGTTCTGCAACTGGGGTACGGGCCAGATCATCGCCGTTGACGTCCTAGGCAACAGCGAGATCGTGCTCACCGTGCCGGCCACCCTGCCCTATTCCATTGACTGGCTGCCGGACGGGCGCCTGCTTGTCGTGTCCGGCCGCGAAGGGCTGATCCTCAGGCAGGAGGCAGACGGGACATTGGTCACCCATGCCGATCTGAGACAACTATCAAAGAGCCCGTGGAACGAGATCGTCGTCGATGGACGCGGCAACATCTATGTCAATGGTGGTGGGCCTGCTCCGGGTCCCGGCCAGCATTTCGGCCCCGGCACCATCGTGCTGGTCGCGCCTGACGGCGCGGTTCAGCGGGTGGCTGAGAACCTCGCCTTCGCCAATGGCATGGCGGTGACGCCTGACAACAAGACGCTGATCGTTGCCGAGTCCCACGCCAACCGGCTGACCGCCTTCGACATCGCTGCCGATGGCGGCCTTTCCAACCGCAGGATCTGGGCCAATCTCGGCAACGGTTTCCCGACGGCATCTGCCTCGATGCCGAAGGTGCGGCCTGGTATGCCGATGTTCCGAACAGGCATTGCGTACGGGTGCGCGAGGGCGGCGCGATGCTCGAAAGCGTCGACGTCGACCGCGGCTGCTTTGCCTGCATGCTCGGCGGCAGCGAGGGAAAAACGCTGTTCATCGTCGCCGCCGAATGGCGCGGCTTCGAACATATGATCAGCGATGCCCGTACCGGCCAAGTGCTCAGCGTCGACGCTACTGCGCCGGGCGCCGGCTGGCCATAGAGAGCTTACATCCCGGGAATCCGCTGATAGTTGGCAATATCGGCCTTGACGCCAAGTCGCGGAATGGTCTCCTGAGGATTGAAGCCGCTGCGCTCATGCGCAGCCTTGATGATCGGCACGACCTTGTCGACAGCGGCCTGCCCTTCCCATTCGACAATGGTCACGAGGTTGAACTCGCCCGGCCCCGAGAATTGCTCAAGCAGGAAATCCTGGACGAACCCTTGCTGCTGGCGCAGCAATTCATGCGTCATCCGGACCTTGGCAAGAATCTCGTCGCGGGCGTTGGTCGGAACGACAAACTTGTCCACCCGGAATACGCTGCCGCCACTACCTGCCTGATTTATCCCATTCATATCGATGGTCTCCGTTTTTGAACGACGCATCTTGCTGCGATCCAAAACGGCCTACGATCTCAACTTAAGTTGAGGTCAAGCACGAATTTTCAGCTCACCTCCGAGGTGCGGCGGCGAACGACGACGCCGAACTCGTCGCTTTCGCGGGCAATGCGCAGCCGCTCCTCGGCCTCGCTTGCCTCGCGCTGGCGGTCCCACATCGATGCATAAAGGCCGCGCTTGGCCATCAACGCGGCATGGGTGCCGCGCTCGGCGATCTGGCCGTCCTGCAGGACGATGATTTCGTCGGCCGAAATCACTGTAGACAGCCGATGGGCGATGACGAGGGTGGTGCGGCCCTGGCTGACCAGGTCGAGTGCCGCCTGGATCTCCTGCTCGGTGTGGCTGTCCAGCGCCGAAGTCGCCTCGTCGAGCATCAGGATCGGCGGAGCCTTCAAGATGGTGCGGGCAATCGCCACCCGCTGCTTCTCGCCGCCGGAGAGTTTCAGCCCGCGCTCGCCCACCATTGAGCGATAGCCGTCGGGCAGCCGCTCGATGAACGGTCCGATCTGGGCCAGTTCCGCTGCCTTGCGCACATCCTCCTCGCTGGCACCGATGCGGCCGTAGCGGATGTTGTAGGCGATGGTATCGTTGAACAGCACCGTGTCCTGCGGCACCATGCCGATGGCGGCGCGTAAGCTCTCCTGCGTCACGTCGCGAATGTCCTGGCCGTCGATCAGAACCTTGCCGCGCTGGATATCGTAGAAACGAAACAAAAGCCGCGAAATGGTCGACTTTCCGGCTCCGGAGGGACCGACAATGGCCACCGTCTTGCCTGCTGGCACCTCGAAGCTGATACCCTTCAGGATCTTGCGGTTGGGGTCGTAGGAAAAATGCACGTCACGGAACTCGACATTGCCGGCGCTGACGACCAGTGGCTTGGCGCCTGGCCGATCGACGATCTCGCGCTTGACGTCAAGCAGATCGAACATGTTTTCGATGTCGGTCAGGCCTTGGCGGATTTCGCGGTAGATCATGCCGATGAAATTCAGCGGCACCGAAAGCTGCATGAGCATGGCGTTGACGAAGACGAAGTCGCCGACGCTCTGTGTGCCTGCCTTCACCTCGAGTGCCGACAGCACCATGACGACGGTCATGCCGATGCCGAAGATCACGCCTTGGCCGAAGTTCAGCCAACCAAGCGAGGTCCAGGTCCTGGTCGCAGCCACCTCATAGCGCGCCGTGGAACGGTCGAAGCGTTCGGCCTCCATGGCTTCGTTGTTGAAATATTTGACTGTTTCGTAGTTGAGCAGCGAATCGATCGCCTTAGTGCTGGCTTCATTGTCGCTGTCGTTCATCTCGCGGCGGATCGAAATACGCCAATCGCTCGCCCTGACGGTGAACCAGACATAGAGCCAGACCGTGACCGCGATCACCAAGACGTACAGCCAGCCATAGGTGACGGCGAAGATGCCGGCGGTGAGCGCGAATTCGACGATCGTCGGCGCAGTCGCCAGCATGGTGAACCGGACGATCGTCTCGATGCCTTTAGTGCCGCGCTCGATGACGCGCGACAGTCCGCCGGTGCGCCGTTCGAGGTGGAAGCGCAGCGACAATTCGTGCATGTGCACGAAGGTACGGAAGGCGAGCCGACGCACGGCATGCTGGCCGACCCGTGCAAACAGGGCGTCGCGCAGCTGGTTGAAGCCGAGCTGCACCAGCCGCACGGCATTGTAGGCGACGACCAGCATGACCGGCGCCAGCAGAAAGGCCGGCAGCGGCGGCGGCGATTTGCTATCGCCGGCCAGTGCGTCGGTCGCCCATTTGAAGAAATAGGGTCCGGCCACCAGGGTCAGCTTGGCGACGACCAGCAGCACGGTGGCCCACACCACCCGGGCCCTCAGGTCGGCGCGGTCGGCCGGCCACATATAGGGCCAGAGATTGCGCAACGTTCTGAAGGTCGAGCCGGAATCGGCGGAAACGGTTTTCTCGGCCATTCTTGTTTACCTTTTATGTCTTAGCGGCCGGAGCAGCAGGAATCGACCAGCGCGGCCAGCGATGCCGAAACATCGGCGAGCGCGGCGCGGTCGAGCTCATAGCGCGAGCGCTGGCGGTCAGGCTCGAAGCGGATCAGCCCGGCCTCGACCAGGATCTTCAAATGCTGGGAAACGGTGGACTGCGCCAGATCGAGATGCTCGACGACCTCGCGACAGCAGCAGGAACGGCTGGCGGAAAGGTGTTTGAGAATTTCGATCCGCGCCGGATGCGAAAGGGCCGCGAGCCGGACAGCGACAGCGCGGCTATCCGGCGTGCAGTTGGCCGGCGTGCAATTGGCCGGCGCGCGTTCATCTGCCGCCCGGCGTCGGTCCATTACGGGGGGAGATTCGATCATCGTGCATCGGCGATAAACGATGACTGGCCCTGCCGCAAGCTATCCTGATGGGCAGAACGGCTACTCGGTCTTGGCTGGCGCCGTCGTCATCTGGTCGCCCATTGCCTTGAGATCGGCGGGTTCGCCTTCCTTCGATTTCCCCGGCACCTTGAACACCTGTCCCGGCCAGATGCGGTTCGGATTGCTGATCTGGTCCTGGTTGGCGAGATAGATGGTCGAGTAGCGCATGCCTTGGCCATAGACTCGCCGCGAAATCCGCCACAGCGTGTCATGGCGGCGGATAATGACTGCGCCATCGGCATGTTCGAGCTTAGGAGCGATGGTCTCGGGAGTTTCGCCCGAAGGCGTTGTCGCGGCCATTTCGGCCGGGGCCTCGGTGGCGGGAGTGGGGGTGGTTGCGGGCGTTTCGGCGGCTGTTGCCGGTGTAGTCGGCGCGGCTTCGGTCGCTGGCGCATTCGGCTCGGCCGGTTTTATCTCGGCAGGCTTCGGCCCGGCCGGCGCCACGGCGGCAACCGCCTCGCCTGGCTCGCGTTCGAACGGCACGGCGGCACGGGCCACCACGCTCACGCCGTCGGCATCGAGCGCGTCGACATGGATGGTGTAGGTGCCGACCGGGATGTCACGTGTCGCTTCGACCAGGAAGTGGCGGTCGGGCGAGGTCTTCGCGTCGCCGAGCAGGATATCGTTGGCATAGGCGCGCACCTTGCGGCCGGGATCGGTGACGCCGGCAATGAAAATCTTGTTGCCGTCGATTTCGACGGCTTCGACGACGATCTTGGGCTCCGCCGCGGGAGCAGCAGGCGCTACCGGTGTGGCGGGCGCCACCGGAGCCGGTGCGGCTTCAATGGCGGCCGGCGCGGCTGGCGCCGGCGCGGCGGCGGCCGGCAGTTCGGTGCCGGGGGCAGGCAGCGCGGCATCAGATTTTGCCTCAGGGGCCGGAACAGTGAGCAGTTCGGACGGCTTGCCCGGCTCCTCGACCATTGCCAGCACTTGGCCGGTGGAATTCTGGGGGATCGAAACGACGGCGGTCTGCGCCGAGGCGGTCACGACATTGCCAGCCGTCGAGCGCAGCGTGATCGTGTAGTCGCCGGGCTTCAGCGGATCGTCGAGAATAATGGCAAAGGCGCCGTCGGGACCGGCGACCGTCGAGCCGAGCACAGTCGAACCGTTGAGAATCTCGACCTTGGCGTTGGGCGCCGCATTGCCGGCGACGACGATCGAGCCGTTGCTTTCGACGCGCACGATGTCGAAGGTCGGCACGATTGCACCTGCTGCGGTCGGCGCAGCGGGCGCTGCCGCATCGGTGGACGCCGCGGGCGCAGGCGGCAGCCGCCCCTCGGTCGCCGGAGCGACCGGTTTCGAAGCCGGCGGCGTCAGCGCCGCGACCTCCGCAGGCCGGGTAGAATTGAGATACGGGTCGAGCGCGCCCGATAGATAGGCGGTTCCCGCCGCGGCGACAGAGCCGCCAGCCGCGAACAAAAACGCCTTCAACGGATTAATTGCCATGTTTCCCTGCCCCTTAGCCACCTAATTCGGTCTAGCCTGTTTTACCAAATCCGACAAGAAAAAGCCCGCCCCAGGGCTTGACCATGCCAATAGTCCCTATCACCAATCATAACATGAACACGATTCGATCTGTCTGCGTCTATTGCGGCTCGTCCCCGGGCCGAGATGAAACTTATATCAAGGCCGGACATTTGCTTGGCCGCTCGATCGCCAAGTCCGGCCTGCGTCTGATTTATGGCGGTGGCACTAAAGGGATCATGGGTGCCGTCGCTGAAGGGGCATTAAAGGCCGGCGGCAAGGTAACCGGCATAATTCCACGTTTTCTGATCAACCGGGAGGCGACCGAAACCGCGCTTAACCGGCTCGACGAGCTCGTCATCACCGACAATATGCATGAGCGCAAACATAGGATGTTCGAGAAATCCGACGCCTTTGTGGCGTTGCCCGGCGGCATCGGCACGGTCGAGGAGATCGTCGAGATCATGACTTGGGCGCAACTCGGCCACCACCGCAAGCCGATCGTCTTCGGTAACGTCGGAGGGTTCTGGGATCCGATGCTAGCGCTGCTCGACCACATGGCAACGGAAGGCTTCATCCACACGGCGCAACGGGTAAAGCCGCTGGTGGTCGAGGATCCGGAAGCAATCGTCGCCGCCATCATGGTGGCGGGATCGTCCGTCGATGCACCGACGGAGGGCGTACAGTGGGTGATTGATAAGATGTAGAGTGAATAGTGAATAGTGAATAGTGAATAGTGAAACACAAGACGTTCCAGACCGCGCCTGTCTATCCACTACTGACTATTCACTATTCACTCCTTTCCCTACTGCGTTCCTTAAATCCGCAATGACCGGCCAGCCGCCTTTCTTCGTTACGCGGCTCGAGCTGATGCGGAAACGGTCTTGCGCACCGAAGAAAACATCGACCAGGAGTACATCGCCAGTGCTGCCCAGATCAGCCCGAAGGCTATGGCCTGAACACTGCCGAAGGGTTCGCCGAAAATCAGCACCGCGATCAAAAAGACGATGGTCGGCGCGATATATTGCATGATGCCGATGGTGGAGAGGCGCAGCAGCCTGGCGCCGAACGCAAACAACAGCAGCGGCACGGCGGTGACCGGCCCGCAGCCGATCAGCAAGGCGGTGTCGTTCAACGAGCTGGAGACGAAATGATCCTGTCCTGTGGCGATCAGGAAGATGATGTAGCCGAGCGCCGGCACCGACAGCAGCAGCACTTCAAGCAGGAAGCCCTGGCTCGGGCCGATTGGCAGCGTCTTGCGGAAGAAGGCATAGGCGGCAAAGGAAAAGGCCAGCACCAGCGACACCCAAGGCAACTTGCCGGCGTCGATGGTCAGTACCGCGACGGCGATTGCCGCGAGCACCACCGCCACGACCTGCAGGCGGTCGAGCCGTTCGCCGAGCAGCAGCGCGCCGACAACGACGCTGACCAGCGGGTTGATGTAGTAGCCAAGCGCGGTCTCGATGGTGCGGTCGACCGCGATCGCCCAGACATAGATGCCCCAGTTGACCGAGATCAGCGCCGCCGTCAGCACTGCCATCGAAATGATGCGCGGCGAACGAGCTGCCGCTTTGAAATCGGCAGTGCGACCGGCCCAGACCAGGACAGCGGCCGCGATTGGCACCGACCAGACGATGCGGTGGGCGATGACTTCGGCCAGCGGCAGATGCGCGACAGCCTTCATGTAGAAGGGCAGCAGCCCCCAAAGGAGGTAGGCGCCAAGCGCCAGCAGAAAACCGCGACGAGCTTTGGTGTCGGCTTCGATGTGAAGTGCTTGGGTAGTCATGGGCGAAGGCTATGCGCCAGCGGCTTGCCCAAAACCATCGCAAATTGCTGATGGATCAATGGAGTCTCGCTGATGGTTCAACCCGACCACCAAACATTGAACAATCGCGCCGTGTACGAGAGGGTAAAAGGCCCAACCAACACGACATGCGGTCTCAACGCTGAGCTGGTTTCTCGTTAAGTTCGAAAAAGACGCTGTCGGGCGAACCCTCATCGTGCCTGAAGCCCGTCAGCTCTGCCGCAAGATCGAGGGGAAGGTCAAAAACAAAATCGACCTCGGAACCCTTGGTATCTTCTTCATCCTGTTTGGAAAAACACTGCTGCTTCAGCACTTCGAAAGAAGCGGGGAGATCACCCGTGACATGCAAGTCCCTCACAGTCTTGTCACCGCTGTGCCAGACTTTCCAAATGTTCCTTCCGTTGCGCCAGAGCTCGGCGCGGGCGAACATGACATGCTCTTCTATGTGCGCGATAACCACTTCCCGCCCTTGCGAGATCGCCACCAGATATTGTTGAGGTGGGTTTGGGAAGCTGCAGGGATCGAGAATGATAATCGCCCAGTTCTTTTCGCTGGCATAGGCATTCACTGGCGCTTCGAAAATCTCCGATGAATCGCCAATTTCGCGCCCGAACAAGGCCGCAGCTTCCTTTATTTCATAACCACGAAAACCAAGCCAGCTTATCGAGAAGCCCATCTCCCTACTCCGCCGCCACCAGTCCCGCCATCTCCCGGTTCTTCATCAGCTTGTAGACAATCGAATCCATCAGCGCCTGGAACGAAGCATCGATGATGTTTTCGGAGACGCCGACCGTCCACCAGCGCGCGCCGGTGCCGTCATGCGATTCGATCAGCACGCGGGTGATCGCCTCGGTGCCGCCATTGAGGATGCGCACCTTGAAGTCGGCCAGCTCGAGATCGGCGATCTCGCTCTGGAATTTGCCGAGATCCTTGCGCAGTGCAATGTCGAGCGCGTTGACCGGGCCATGGCCTTCGGCGACCGACATCTTCTCCTCGCCCTCGACCAGTACTTTCACAATCGCCTCCGAGACCGTCTTCAGCTGGCCGTTGGCGTCGAAGCGGCGCTCGACCATGCAGCGGAAGGAGGTGACGCGGAAGAATTCCGGCAGGCCATGCAGCATCTTGCGCGCCAGAAGCTCGAAGCTGGCGTCGGCGCCTTCGTAAGCGTAACCCTCCGCCTCACGTTCCTTGACCACGGCGATCAGAGCGTCCAGGCGATGGTCATCCCGGGGCACGTCGATGCCGCGCCGCTTCAGCTCGGCGAGGAAATTGGCCTTCCCACCTTGGTCCGAAACCATGATGCGGCGGCGGTTGCCGACAGTCTCTGGCGGCACATGCTCGTAGGTCGCCGGCTCCTTGGCCAGCGCCGAGGCATGGATGCCGGCCTTGGTGGCGAAAGCGGAGGCGCCGACATAGGGCGCCTGCGCTTCGGGCGCGCGGTTCAGCAACTCGTCGAAGGCGCGGGACAGACGCGATATACCGGTCAACGCCTCTGCCGAAATGCCTGTAGCAAAGCGGCCCGAAAAGGCCGGCTTCAGCGCCAATGTCGGCACGATCGAGATCAGATTGGCGTTGCCGCAGCGCTCGCCGATGCCATTCAGCGTGCCCTGGATCTGGCGCACGCCGGCCTCCACGGCGGCAAGCGAATTCGCCACCGCCTGGCCGGTGTCGTCATGGGCGTGGATGCCGAGATGGTCGCCCGGTATGCCGGCGGCGATCACCTTTTCGACGATGGCACGCACCTCGGACGGCTGGGTGCCGCCATTGGTGTCGCACAAAACCACCCAGCGCGCGCCGGCTTCATAAGCCGTTCTGGCGCAGGCCAGCGCATAATCGGGGTTGGCCTTGAAGCCATCGAAGAAATGCTCGCAGTCGACCATCGCCTCCTTGCCGGCAGTGAGCGCCGCCTCGACCGAGGTCTTGATCGCCTCGAGGTTCTCCTCATTGGTGCAGCCGAGCGCGACGCGGACGTGGTAGTCCCAGCTCTTGGCGACGAAGCAGATGGCATCAGATTTGGATTGGATCAGCGTCGCGAGGCCGGGGTCGTTCGAAGCCGACACGCCTGCCCGCTTGGTCATGCCGAAGGCAACGAATTTGGCATCGGCCGTGCGACGCTCGGCAAAGAAGGCAGTGTCGGTTGGATTGGCGCCGGGGTAGCCGCCCTCGACGTAGTCGATGCCGAACTCGTCCAGCAGCTTGGCGATGGCGATCTTGTCCTCGACGGAAAAGTCGATACCCGGCGTCTGCTGACCATCGCGCAGCGTGGTGTCGAACAGATAAAGGCGCTCGCGAGCCATGGTCATTTCCCGGCAAACATGTCCGTTGCGCGGATCAGCCTGTCGAGGATGCCCGGCTCCGAATAGGCATGGCCGGCGCCTTCGATCAGATGGAAGTCCGCTTTCGGCCACGCCTTGTGCAGCGCCCAGGCATAGCGCGCCGGGCACGGCATGTCGTAGCGGCCGTGAACGATGGTACCCGGGATATCCTTAAGCTTCCATGCATCGCGCAGCAGCTGTCCCTCTTCCAGCCAGCCGGCACGGACGAAATAGTGGTTCTCGATGCGGGCGAAAGCCAGGGCATAATCATCCTGGCCGAAGGGACCGCTGGTTTCCGGTTCCGGCAGCAGCGTGATCGTCTCGCCCTCCCACAGGCTCCAGGCGCGGGCGGCCTCGACCCGCGCCACAGGATCGCTGCCGACCAGCCGTTTGCGGTAGGCGGCCATCATGTCGCCGCGCTCAGCCTCCGGAATGGGCGCCAAAAACCGCTCCCACTTGTCGGGGAACATCTCCGAGACGCCGAACTGGTAGTACCATTCGAGTTCGGCGCGGGTCAGCGTGTAAATGCCGCGCACGACCAGTTCGCTGACCCGCTCGGGATGTGTCTCGGCATAGGCCAGCGCCAGCGTCGAACCCCACGAGCCGCCAAACACCAGCCATTTGTCGAAGCCGCACATTCTTCGCAGGCGCTCGATGTCGGCGACCAGGTGCCAGGTGGTGTTGGCTTCGAGCGAGGCATTGGGCGTCGATTTTCCGCAGCCGCGCTGGTCGAACAGAACGAGGTCGTAGAGCTTCGGGTCGAACAGCCGCCGGTGCTTTGGCGAAATGGTGCCGCCCGGCCCGCCATGCAGGAATACAGCCGGCTTGGCCCCCTTGGTGCCGGAGCGCTCCCAATAGACCTGATGGCCATCGCCAACGTCGAGCATGCCGGACTCGAAAGCCTCGATCTCGGGATAGAGGGTACGGAATTCGCTGCTCATAATTTCAGGCCCTGCTGCGGCCAGTTGGCCGTCTCGTGATCGGGATGCTGGAAGGAGATGATGGATTCCTGTCGCGCGTAGAAATCCGGGTCGTCATGGATCGGCGCGTCGAAGATCGTCTCGACCCAAGGCAGCCTGGCGGCGTAGTTGACCTGGATCTGCGGCGCCAGATCGGAACGGTCGTCGAAGGCGCCGATGGCGATCTCCAGCGCGCCGGGCTGGCGGTAGGTCAGCGGTGTGCCGCAGCGGGCGCAGAAGCCGCGATCGATGTTGACCGACGACTGAAAGTAACTCGGCTCCTCGCGCACCCATTCGACGCCGTCGCTCGGCACTGTCACCAGCGCGCCGAAAAACGACCCGAACTGTTTCTGGCACATGCGGCAATGACAAATGGACGGGCGGCCGAGCGCCCCGTGGATGCGGAAGCGCACGGCGCCGCACTGGCAGCCGCCGGTACGAACGGTTTCGGTCATGATTTTTCCTCCGGCGGCCATTGTTCGGTGTCGTGGTCGGGATGTTGGTAGGAGACGAGGTCGGCGAGATAGGAGGCAGACGAGACGTCGGCCATCGTTTCCTCACCGAGCAATTCGTGAACATGATCCACATAGGGGACCTTGGCTTCGACACCCCATTGGATCGTCGGCGCAATCTCCTCGGGGTGGTCGAATGCGGCGATGGCGAGCGCCACGCCATCGGGCGCTTCGAAGGTCAGCGGCGTGCCGCATTCGGCGCAGAAACCGCGCAAAGCCGCGTTGGACGAGCGGAAGCGTTTGGGCTCACCGCGCGTCCAGTCCAGCCTGGCGCCGCGCACCGAGACCAGCGGCAGGTAGAAATTGCCGCTTGCCTTCTGGCACATGCGGCAATGGCAGACGGAAGCATCGCCGAGCGTGCCTTCGACGCGGAAGCGCACGGCGCCGCACTGGCAGCCGCCTGTATACACCGGTCTGTTGTCGAGGCTCATCGCGCACTACTCCGGAGCATGGCAGACCGCCTCGACATTGTTGCCGTCGGGATCGAGGACGAAGGCGCCATAATAGTTCGGATGGTAGTGCGGGCGCAGGCCAGGCCCGCCATTGTCTTTGCCGCCGGCGGCAATTGCCGCGGCGTGAAAGGCATCGACCTCGGCGCGGCTGCGCGCGGTGAAAGCGACATGCTGATGATGCTTCGACTTGTCCTTGCCGGCGTGCAGCCAAAACACCGGCCGGTCGCGGCCGTAGCCGCCGACCTTGGCGCCGCCGGTATATTCCTGCGGCACCATGTAAAGCAGCGAGGCGCCGAGCGGCGCCATCGCCCTGTCGTAAAAACCCTTCGACGCGTCGAAATCCGAAACGGTGATGCCGAGATGATCGATCATGGAACTACCTCCGTTGCTGGCTGGCCTGCCAACACGTCGGCGCCAGTCAGGCCGGCCACGATCACGATGTGCTGGCAGACATTGTCAATATCGCGAACGACGTCGTCGTTCCAAAAGCGCAGGATGGTCCAGCCGCTGGCATTCAAGTACGCGCTTCGTGCCTCGTCACGCTGGACGCTTTCGGGATCCGCGTGTTGGCTGCCGTCAACCTCAATGATCAAGCTGTGTGTCGAGCAAGCAAAGTCGATGATGTAAGGTCCGATCGGCACCTGCCGGCGAAAGCTCATCCCCATCAGCCGATGGGCGCGCAATTCGTTCCAAAGCTTCAACTCGGCATCGGTCATGCCACGGCGCATAGATTTTGCATTCTTTCGCTGACGCGATGGAACGAGGTCGTGACCCATCAAGCACCCTCGCCTTCGCGATTGGCGAAATCATCGACGACAGCCAATCTCCTCCCTTGCGGGGGAGATGTCCGGCAGGACAGAGGGGGGTACTGTCCCTCCGGCCTGTCAACCGATCGGAGCCACGCCCTCAAGCAGGTTCCGGGGTGCGAATGGGTTACGTCGAAAGTCGGCGGTCCTTCCCACCCCCCTCTGTCCTGCCGGACATCTCCCCCGCAAGTGGGGAGATCGGCCATCACAAAAGCCTTCGCCAGCCTTGCACACATTTCGACCTCCACCCTCACCGCTTTACCTCCCAGGTGGTGATGCGGGCGCCGGTGACCGGGTCCTTTCCGTCCTTCAATTGCACGCCTTGCGCCAGGAGCTCGTCGCGGATGCGGTCGGCCTCGGCCCAGTTCTTTTCGCGAATAAGACCGAGTCTTTCGTCTATACGCGCTCTGATACGATCCTTGGTGGGACCAGCAGAGCCGTATGCGTCGAGGGTGTCGTCCTCCTCCTGAATGCTTGCGTGGGCGACGGTCTCAGTCACAGCTGGGACGCCACGTAAGAATTCATCCGGGGTGTGCTGCATAAGACCCAGAAGTTTTAGACCAGCCAAGACTCGGCCCGCATCATCCCCAGCTCCGTACGCAGATGAAGAAGCGGTGCGGAACGCATCGTATGTCTGCAAATCGTCGAGCAGATGCTCCAATATTCGAGGTTCCGGTGTGATTGGGTTCACGGGCCAGATTTCATCAAATCGACGGTAGAGTTTCGTAAGCAGCCTTTCCGCCTCTTCCAGCTTGCGCACGGAAAAGTCGATCGGCTCGCGATAATGCGTCATCAGCATCGCCAGCCTGAGCACCTCGCCCGGCCATTTGCGGCCGCCAAAGGTATCCGTCTCCAGCAATTCGGTGATCGAATAGAAATTGCCCAGGCTCTTGGACATCTTCTGCCCTTCGACCTGCAGGAAACCGTTGTGCATCCAAACCTTGGCCATCGTTTCGGTGCCGTGGGCGCAACGCGATTGCGCGATCTCGTTCTCGTGGTGCGGAAAGATCAGGTCGAGACCACCGCCATGGATGTCGAACACCTCGCCGAGATAGGCGGCCGACATCGCCGAGCACTCGATGTGCCAGCCCGGCCGACCCCTGCCCCACGGGCTGTCCCAGCCCGGCTCCTCGGGCGAAGACAATTTCCACAGCACGAAATCCTGCGGGTTCTTCTTGTGCGCATCGACGGCGACGCGGGCGCCGGCCTGCTGCTCATCGAGATTGCGCTTCGACAACTGCCCATAATCCGGCATGGAAGCGGTATCGAACAAGACTTCTCCAGCCGCGACATAGGCATGGCCGCGTTCGATCAAGCGTTGAATCAAGAAGATCATGTCGACTTTGCCGTCGGGCCTGGGCTCGACGAACTCGGTGGCGCGCGGCTCGACCGTCGGTTCCAGGCAACCGAGCGCCGCAACGTCCTTGTGGAACCGACCGGCGGTCTTTTCGGTGACCCGCCTGATCGCTTCGTTCAGCGACAGCTTGCCCGATGCAATTTCGCCGCCGAAATCGCGCAGCGCGCGAGCGTTGATCTTGTCGTCGACGTCCGTAATGTTGCGGACGTAGGTGACGTGCGCTTGCCCGTAGAGATGGCGTAGCAAACGGAACAGCACGTCGAAGACGATCACCGGCCGCGCATTGCCGATATGGGCGAAGTCATAGACCGTCGGGCCGCAGACATACATGCGCACGTTGCGCGGATCGATCGGGAAGAAATCCTCCTTGCTCCGCGTTAGCGTGTTGTAGAGGCGCAGGCTCTTCGATGCGTCAGACATACGTGCGTTCCCGGTGCGTTACTTTGGTTGAGCATGATCTTTGGGATCGTGCTCTGGATGAAGCCAGTTACGCCGAGGCGCAAATCGGGCTCCAGCCTGCTGGCCGGGGCGTTTGTCCAATCTTGGAGGAGATGAGGCGAAAACGTCCAGGACCAGCGCGAGGCTAGCCGATAATGCAAATGCCACAAATGGCGAAAGGCGTTTTCATGGCCGGCTTTATCGCCTTGCCCGGTGTTGCCGTCAAGTCGCTACCTTCGCCAAAAATATCGTTGGATCACAGGAAATGCGGCACTGAAACATTTTATTAAACATGTCGGCACTGTCATGAAACTTCGCCGGCTAGATCAGCAAGCGTCACGATTTGGTCGGATTCGGCCAGCAAACGCAGACACGAAGACGTTACTAGGGAAGAGAAGAATGCCCAAGCAGGAACCCAGCCGTGCCAAGCAACCGGCGCTCGCCAGCTATTACCGAGCGATCGGCCCGGCAGCAATCGTCGCCGCTCTTCTGCACACCGCGAA
Organism: Mesorhizobium sp. M0174; assembly: GCF_040322275.1. Lineage (NCBI taxonomy): Bacteria > Pseudomonadati > Pseudomonadota > Alphaproteobacteria > Hyphomicrobiales > Phyllobacteriaceae > Mesorhizobium > Mesorhizobium sp. M0174. Next base: position 129,224 of record NZ_JAMYTB010000010.1, on the reverse strand, counting down.
GAAGAAGAAGCCGGCACAGAAGATCGTCTCGCCGCGCGCTGCCTGAGAATGCGGTCGGGTGAAGATTGAGGCGCTCACGGCGAACCAGTAACAGTAGCTTTTGCTAAAATAAACTCATCTGACTGTCGTTCGCGCCGGACTTCTGGCGCTTGACCTTCTCGGGCTCAGGCTCGATGACGCCCTTCTCCTGAATCTCCGACCCGGTATCGGCGACCTTATTGACGAGGTCGGAAACCGGGATCGCTTCGAAGAAATCGGGCTGGGCGGGTCTCAGCAGATCGGCCACGTCGCGCGGCTCGAGCGTGCGGCAATCCAGCCAGCGTGCGAAATCCTCGGGATGGATCACTACCGGCATGCGGTCGTGGATATGGGCAGTATCGGCATTGGCGTGGGCGGTCAGAATGGCGCCGGTGTCCACTTCCGAGCCGCCCGGCTCGGCATAGGTCTCAATCAGCCCGGCGAAGGCGACAAGCCCGCCCTGTCTTGGCCGCACCCAATAGGGCTGCCCTCTTCTGCCACCGGTTTGGTGCCATTCGTAGAATCCCGAAGCCGGCACCAGGGCGCGGCGATGGCGCATGGCAGCGCGAAACGACGCCTTTTCCGAAGCCCCCTCGGAACGCGCGTTGAACAGCAGCGGGAAATTACGCGTATCCTTCACCCAAGCAGGAATCAGGCCCCAGCGCACCAGAATCGAGCGGCGGTCGGGCAGGTTCGAGCCCGGCGCCTGCGTCAATCCGGCGAGCGCCATCAGCACCGGCTGCGTCGGCGCGATATTGTAGCGGGCCGGAAACTCCTCAGGTTCCGCCAGGCCGAGAAAGGCAGCGGTCTGGTCCGGAGTGGCTGTCAAAGCAAAGCGTCCGCACATGAATTCAGCTTTCGATTGGTGGCGTATGAAAGTGGCCATGGAACCTGCCTTTCGCAACCGCTAAAGCTGTTCGCCGACGGTCGGTCCACAACGGGCTGTGCCAATCGAGCGATCCGGAGCCATGGAAGCACGCAAGATCATTCCGGCAGTCTCGGCCTGCGTCGTGCGCGAGAACACGGTGCTGCTGGTCAAGCGGGCCAGGCCGCCCTCGCAAGGCCTCTATGCCTTTCCCGGCGGCAAGGTCGAAGCCGGCGAGACGCTGGAACAGGCAGCACGGCGCGAATTGCTGGAAGAGACCGGATTGCAGGCGTGCAGCTACCGGCCGCTGCGGGAAATCCACATCGACGGCAGCGGGGACGGACATCCGGTCGACTACTGGCTGACGGTGTTTGGGGCCGATTATGCCGGCGGCGAGGCGGTTGCCAGCGACGACGCCGAAACCGCGGCTTTCTATACGCTGGCCGAAATGATGGCGATGCCGCTCGCCGATGCAGTGTTTGAAATTGCCGACGATCTACTCGGTCCCAAAAAAGACGGCGAGACGTGAGCCAGAGAATCGCCTTGCAGGCGACAAATTGTTCCAGCACAAAGCCTCATGAGCCGCACGTCTTCGTTTCTCGCCGCATGCCTCGCCGTCAGTGTGGTTGTCGGTGCGCGCCCGGCGATTGCCGCCGAAGCACCGTTCGAGCCCGGGCTGATGCGGCTGGCGGAAGTGCTCGGCTCGCTGCATTTCCTGCGTAATCTGTGTGGCGAGAAGGGCGATCGGTGGCGAGCCGAGATGGAAAAACTGATCGCATCGGAAAATCCGAACCCGGAGCGGCGCGCCCGCTTCATCGCCAGCTTCAACCGCGGCTACCGGTCGTTCGGCGGCACTTATACGCAATGCACCGCCTCGGCGACGGAAGCCATCAGCCGCTACATGAAGGAAGGCGAGACGCTGTCTCGCGACATCGCTTCGCGCTACGGAAACTGACGACGGCAGCCGCTTTCCGGAAAAGCTGCATCAAGGGTCGGCGCCGTCGCGGCGGACGCGTTCGACACTTCCCCGCTTGCCTCGACTGAGGTCTTGGTGCAAACCTAATGTTGCACTTTTGCAACTATGTTAACGAAACGTTAGCGCGCAGATGTGAAATTAACTCAAACTGAAGGTTTCCGTCCCCTTGGCCGACCTAATCGGCTAAGTTTGAAACGGATCGGATGCAGGTTTGCTAGACGCGACGGAATTTGTAGACAGCGACCAAAAAAATGTCGCATTTACAGATACTTACTTGAGCCTGCGTGTAAAAGGGACAACTCAAGCTTGATCCCTGTCCAACGGATCACCGCTTGAAAGGGTGGACATCGCAATGGAACATGGCGTCAACGACATCGACGCGCTGGTCAGGGAAGAAAAGCGCCTGACTGCCGTGGAAAGCCACAGCGAAGCCTGGGCAGAAGGATTGTCGGCGGGGATCGAGCCGGAAATCATCGCCGAGGCAGCCCTCGAAACGGCATTCGGCGAAATGCTGCGCGCCAATGGCGAGACCTCGGCGCTTGCCCTGCTCGATCGCATGCGTGAAAAGGTGATTGCCGGGGCCTTCGAGCCCGAAAGACTGCGGCACTGATCTCGGTTCTTTGACGACGGCGCGCCGCCGGACGTCATGTCCGGGCACATGGATGGGCTGGAACCAGGGAGTAGCAGGCGGTGAATTTTTCGATATCAGGCAAGCCACGCGGCCTGGTCCTCGGCATTTGGCTTACTGCTTCCTGCGCCACAATTCCCCTTGCACTGTTTCTTGCGAGCAGTCCCGCTCACGCCCTCAGCGAGATCAAACGCGAAGACCTGCCCTCGCCGGTCACGCCGCCGCCGGACGGCGACATGTCGCCGTCTGGAAGTACCGTGCCGATGCCCGGCCCGCTCGGCACGGTACCACCTCCAGCCCGCCAGCCGACTCCATCCGAGGAGCCAGAGCAAACCGAACCGAAAGGGCCAACGGACGATGGCGGGATGGCCAATCCGCATGTCGATCCGGACGCGCCTGTGCCCGAAGTTGTCTACGACCTTACCCAGTTGCCGGAACCGGTCAGGCGCATGCACGATCTGATCGTCGAGGCGTGCAAAAGCGGCGACATCGAAAAGCTTCGGCCGCTGATCGGCACGGGAGACATGATGACCCAATTGTCGCTGGGTGACATCGAGGGCGACCCGATCGCCTTCCTGAAGGGCCTTTCGGGCGATACGGAAGGCCAGGAGATCCTCGCCATCCTGGAAGAGGTGCTCAGTGCCGGTTTTGTCCATGTCGATGCCGGCACGCCGCAGGATCTCTATGTCTGGCCCTATTTCTTCGCCCTGCCGCTGGACAAGCTCGATGCCAGGCAGCGGGTCGAGCTGTTCAAGATCGTCACCGCCAGCGACTATGACGATATGAAGCAGTTCGGTGCGTACATCTTCTACCGAGTCGGCATCACGCCGACCGGACAATGGACGTTCTTCGTTGCTGGGGATTGAGTGGTTTAGCCTGGCCCTTATGAGGCAGGGAGCTTAGCCCGCCAACGCCTCGCAAAACTCCACCGCCCTGCCCTGGCTCGGCGCGACGATCTCGCCTTCCCACATCACGCGCCGGCCCCGAACGATGGTGCCGACCAGCCAGCCGGTCACCTGCCTGCCGTCATAAGGCGTCCAGCCGGCCTTGGAGCCTTGCTGGGCGTTGGCGATGGTCTCTCGGCGCTTCAGATCGACGATGGTCAGATCGGCATCGTAGCCGGCGGCAATACGGCCTTTCCTGGCGATGCCGAAAATACGCTGCGGGCCGTGGCTGGTCAGGTCGACAAAGCGCTGCAGCGTCAGCCGGCCGGCGTTGACATGGTCCAGCATGATCGGCACCAAAGTCTGCACCCCGGTCATGCCGGACGGCGACGCCGGATAAGCTTTTGCCTTCTCGGCCAGCGTGTGCGGCGCATGGTCTGAGCCGAGGACATCGACAACGCCTTGCGCAATGCCCTGCCAGATCCCCTCGCGATGACGCGTGGCGCGCACCGGCGGGTTCATCTGGATCAACGTACCGAGCTGCGCATAGTCATCGGCGCTCAGCGTCAAATGATGCGGCGTCGCCTCGCAGGTCGCGACATCCTTGTGCTGTTCGAGGAAGCCTATCTCCTCGGCGGTCGAGATGTGCAGCACGTGGATCCGGGCGCGAACCTGGCGCGCGATGCGCACAAGGCGCTCTGTGCAGCGCAATGCAGCGATCTCGTCGCGCCACACCGGATGTGAGGACGGATCGCCCGCGATGCGCTCGCCAAGCCGCTCGCGCAGCCGGAACTCGTCCTCGGAATGAAAGGCGGCGCGGCGGCGTGTGTTCCTCAGGATCGAGGCAACGCCTTCGTCGTCCTCGACCAGCAGGTCGCCGGTGGACGAGCCCATGAACACTTTTATGCCGGCCGCACCCGGCAGCCGCTCGAGATTGCCAACGTCTTTTGCATTGTCGCGGGTCCCGCCGACCCAGAAGGCAAAGTCGCAATGCATGCGGCCGGTGGCACGCCGCACCTTGTCGACAAGGGTTGCCTCGCTGGTGGTCAGCGGATTGGTGTTCGGCATCTCGAAGACGGCGGTGACGCCGCCAAGCACCGCTGCCCGGGAGCCCGTCTCCAAATCTTCCTTGTGCTCCAGTCCCGGCTCGCGGAAATGCACCTGACTGTCGACGACGCCCGGCAGGATATGCAGCCCGTGGCAGTCGATCGTCTCGCCCGCCGATGCCTGGCGGAGGTCGCCGATGGCAGCGATGCGCCCACCATTGATACCGACGTCGCGAAAACCCTCGCCGTCGTGATTGACCACGGTGCCGCCTGTCAGGATGAGATCGTAGAGGGGGGCCATGCGGATCCGGTCTCTTGCGGGGGAAGTGCCAGCGGCTTACGTAATGACCGATAGTTTTGCAAGATCAGGCTCGTTTTCCCACCATGCCCTTTGCCTCGCTCAGAGATCGCGCACTCGTTTCCGTGTCCGGACCGGATGCCGAACACTTTTTGCAGAACATCCTGACCACCGACCTAGACGCGCTAGGCCGCGGCGAAGCAAAGCCCGGCGCCTTACTGACGCCGCAAGGCAAGATCCTTTTCGACTTCCTGATCTCGCGCGCTGGCGAAAATATTTTCCTGCTCGAATGCCGTGCTGAGACCACCGATGACTTCATGCGACGGCTGACGCTCTACAAGTTGCGCGCCAAAGTCGAAATTGCCAAGGCAGATCAGTCGGTTGTGACCGTCGTATGGGAAAGCGATTCAACTGCCTCGCAATTTGAATCCGCACCGGTTGCCGATGCGCGGTTTGTCGATGCTATCGTCACGCGCTTCTATGGTGGCGCCGCAGACAGCGGCGACCTTGCCGCATGGCAAGCCTTTCGCATCGCCAATGGCATTGCCGAAAGCGGCAGCGACTATCAGCTCGGCGACGCGTTTCCGCATGATGTGCTGCTCGACGAGATCGGTGGCGTCGGCTTCAAGAAAGGCTGCTACGTCGGCCAGGAGGTCGTCTCGCGCATGCAGCATCGCGGCACTGCCAGGCGCCGAGTGTTGATCGTCTCGGCCGAACGCCCCCTGCCCACTTCGCGCGCAGAGTTGGCCGTGGCGGGGCGACCAGTCGGCACGCTTGGCTCTACCGCCGGCACGACAGGCCTTGCCATTGCCCGCATCGACCGGGTCAAGGCAGCGCTCGACGCCGGCCTGCCGATCCTGGCTGACGACGTCGCTGTGTCGCTCGCCATCCCGTCCTGGGCGAAATTCAGCTTTCCGCAGGAAGCCGTCGGCGCGGAGGACGCCTGATGGCGGCCGACCGCGCCGGGGCGCCGCCGCGTGCCTGGCAACGTATGCTGTCCGGCCGCCGGCTCGACCTGCTCGATCCCTCGCCGCTCGACATCGAGATCTCCGATATTGCCCATGGCCTTGCCCGCGTCGCACGCTGGAATGGCCAGACCAGAGGCGATCACGCCTTTTCGGTCGCCCAGCATTCGCTGCTGGTCGAAACGCTTGTCGGCGAACTGATGCCGGATGCCGACGCTGACGCGCGGTTGGCGGCGCTGCTGCATGACGCGCCGGAATACGTCATTGGCGATATGATCTCGCCGTTCAAATCCGTGATGGGCGGCAGCTACAGGGATTGCGAGACCAGGCTGCAGCGCGCCATCCATCTGCGCTTTTCACTGCCGGCCGAACTCGACGCGGGGCTGCGCAAGGAAATTAAGCGAGCGGATCAGATCGCCGCTTATTTCGAAGCAACGCTGCTTGCGGGTTTTTCGACGGCAGAGGCGACCGAGTTCTTCGGCAGGCCGCGCGGTTTCAACGCCGAGCACTTCGATGTCACGCCGCGCTCGGTGACCTGGGCGCAGAATGCCTTTCTCAAACGGTTTGCGGCGATCGAAAAGTCGCGACGCCAGACTGCCGTTCCAGCCGGCTGAAAACGGTAAATTAACCGGCAGGGACAACAGTGCCGTGGTTAACCATGGTCCATAGGCTTGCCTCATGCCCGTTGCCGGTATCAAGGCTGGTTCATCCGTCCGCCGACGGAGGGCCAAAGGCGTTGGTCTGCCGCGACGGATCGAAGACGAGCTACGCGAACAGAACGAGCGTTTTTCGGCAGCGATCGAGAACATGTCGCATGGCCTGTGCATGTTCGATGCCGATGAGCGGATGATCATCTGCAACAGGAACTACATCAGCATCTTTCGCCTCGACGCCGAAGTGGTGCGGCCCGGCATCCGGTTTTTCGACATCCTCCAGCACAGCGTGGATATCGGCATCGCCTCGCAAAGCGCCGAGCAACTCTATGCCATCCGCAAGCCCTATATCGACCAGGCAAAACCTTCCACCTATGAGGAAACGCTTGCAGACGGGCGCATCGTCAACATTTCGCACCGGCCGCTGGCGTCAGGTGGCTGGGTCTCGATCTACGAGGACATCACCGAGCAACGGCGCGCCGAGCAGGAGTTGAAAGAGCAGCACCGCCGTTTCGACGCAGCACTTGCCAACATGTCGCAAGGCCTTTTGATGTACGATGCGGACGGCAAGCTGATCGTGCGCAACGAACGTTTCCTGGAACTTTATCATGTCAGGCCCGCCGACTTCCCGCTTGGCATGAGCCACCGTGATGCGTTCAAGCGGCTGCTGGAACTGGGCATTTATACAAAGCTCGACCCCGACAGCGAAATCTCGCAAATCGAAGCCTGCCTGCGGGCGGGGAAAACACACGTAACGCATCGTCATCTCGCCGACGGCAGGACGCTGCTGGTTGCGCGCCGGCCGATGAGCGGCGGCGGCTGGGTCGCGACGTTCGACGATGTCACCGAGCGCAGGCGTGTGGAAGAGCGCATGACCCATCTTGCGCACCACGACACACTGACCAACCTGCCCAATCGCTCGATGCTTCGCGAACGGCTCGACCAAGCCCTGAGCGAGACGAGAGACGGATCGCTGGCGATATTCTCGCTCGACCTCGATCACTTCAAGGCAGTCAATGATACTTGGGGTCACCCCGCCGGCGACTGGCTGCTGAAATGCGTGGCCGAACGGCTGCAACGGTGCCTGCGCAATGAAACGGACGTTGTCTCCCGCTTCGGCGGCGACGAATTCGTCATAATCCTGTTCAATCTCAAAAGCCCGGGCGACGCGGAAAAGCTGGCCAAACGCATAGTCGAGATCATCGGAAAGCCGTTTCGCGACAAGAGACACGACATGCGTGTCGGCATCAGTCTCGGCATCGCGCTGTTTCCGAATGACGGCAAGGACGCCGAGACTTTGCTGAAAAATGCCGATATGGCGCTCTATCGGGCAAAGAGCGAAGGGCGCAACCTCTACCGCTTCTTCGAACCGGCCATGGACGCGAGGGTGCGGGCACGCCGGGCGCTCGAAATCGATCTCAGGGCAGCGCTGTCGCGCCGCGAATTCGAGCTGGATTTCCAGCCGATCATGAACATCGCCTCCGGCGAAATCGTCGGTGCCGAAGCCTTGATGCGCTGGCGATCGCCGGTGCGCGGCCTGGTGCGGCCGGACGACTTCATTCCGGCCGCCGAGGAGACCGGGCTGATCGTGCCGCTCGGAGAATGGGCGCTGCGAAAAGCCTGCACGGCCGCGGCAGGCTGGGCGGCTTGGCGCATCGCAGTCAATGTCTCCGCCGTGCAGATCAAAAGCGGTACCTTTGCCCGCAGCGTCATTTCGGCACTGGCGTTCTCGGGCGTGCCGGCCAACCGACTTGAACTGGAAATCACCGAAACGGTGCTGATGGACGAGAGCGATCTGGTGCTCAAGACACTCAGGCAGCTACGCGATCTGGGCGTCCGCATCGCGCTGGACGATTTCGGCACCGGCTATTCCTCGCTGGGCTACCTCAGGCGCTTTCCCGTCGACAAGATCAAGATCGATCGCTCGTTCACCCGTGACATCGACAGTCGCGATACCGCGGCGATCGTGCGCACCATCATCGGGCTTGGCGCACAGCTGGGCATCACCGTCACCGCCGAAGGTGTCGAGACCGAAGCGCAGCTTGAATTCCTGCAAAAAGAGGGTTGTGTCGAGGCCCAGGGCTATTTGATCGGCGTGCCGTCAAAGGCGTCGGACATCAATCGGCTGCTGAAGTCGAGCGCGACGATCCGGCAGTCCGGCTAAGTGCGACAGTCTCGCGGAAGCGCGGGCAACCGGCTTAGATCTGCTTGAGATGACGCTCGATTCGCGTGTTAATTCCTTGATAGAGAAGGCGGAATTCAGGTGTGGCGAACCAGGAGGTTCCTTGCCGGGTCAGAGGTGCCCGTTCAATGCCTCAACCATATCCTTGTTCGTCGCCACAGGAACAATCTCGAATTCGACCAGATCCGCCCATTCGATGACCCACCGCTGCAGGAGCGTGATGTCATCGGCCTCCACCAGCAGGAAGCAGCGGCTCATATCCGCTGCGATCCAGCTGTGGTGCACGAGAAGCGCGTCCGGCTTCAGGCGGCCCTGGTCGCGGAAACGGCGGTAGATCTCCTTGCGGTCGCAGCCGCGAAAATCCTCGATCACGAAGAACAGCATCTTTTCCCCCACAATCGTATATCATCGCCCCGGCCTGTCCAGCCGCTCCAGGAACCACTGCGTCAGCCGCACCCAGACCTCGTCCTTTTCGCCAGAGTCTTCCCAGCCGTGGTCGAGGTTGGGGTTGTCGTTGACCTCGATGACGAAGACGCCGTCCCTAGTTTCCTTGAGGTCGACGCCGTAGAGGCCGTCGCCGATGCAACGCGCCGCACTCACCGCCGTCTCGACGACATGGGCCGGCGCTTCCTTCAGGGTGAAGGTCTTGATGCCGCCCTGGTCGGGCTTGCCGTTGGCCTTGTGATTGACGATCTGCCAATGTTTCTTGGCCATCAGATAATGGACAGCAAACAAGGGCTGGCCGCCGAGGACGCCGACGCGCCAGTCATATTCCGTCGGAATGAATTTTTGCGCGATCAGGAGGTCGGAATCCTCCAGCCATTCGGTTGCGAGCGTCTTCAGCTCGTCGAAGGTGCCGCATTTCTTGACGCCGCGCGAAAATGAGGAGTCCGGGATCTTCAGCACCAGCGGGAAGCCCAGCGTCTGTGCCGCAACTTCCAGGTCCGCGGTGCCGGCAATCATCACCGTCGGCGGCACCGGTACCTTGTTGTAGGTCATCAGCTCGTTGAGATAGACCTTGTTGGTGCAGCGGATCATCGACAGCGGATCGTCGATGACCGGCATGCCTTCCTGCTGGGCGCGGCGGGCAAAGCGGTAGGTGTGGTTGGAGATCGAGGTGGTCTCGCGGATGAACAGCGCGTCGTAGTTGGCGAGCTTGGCCAGATCCCGCTTGGTGATCGGCTCGATTTCGACGCCCATCTTTTCAGCGATCTTGGCCCAGTGGCGCAGCGACGAAATCTCCGACGGTGGCAGTTCCTCGTGCGGATCGACCAGCGTGGCGAAAGTGTAGCGCGCCGGCGTGCGGCCCTTGGTGTCGCGCCACTCGCGGTTGGTGTAGGTCTCCAGGCACTGGAGAAAGTGCGTTTCCTCGTCCTCGGTCATCCTGGCCAGGGGATGGAAGCCGATCTTGCGGATCGAGGCCCATTCGGCGCTGTCCCTGATGTGGACCTCGAGCGCAGGGGCACGGAACCAGTCGAACAGAAGTTTTGCGAAGCGGTCCCAGATCCTGGATGGTCCGATGCCGAAGAAGATGCAGACCTTCTGGGGAAAAGCGCCACCCAGATCCTTGCGGCACTTGTTGAGTGCGAGTTCGAGTTCCGGCAACGCGTGCTCATAGAGCTTGCGCTCCGACAGGTCGATCATCGTTTCGACCGTCGGGATGACCTTATGGCCGCGCGAACCAGCCAGCAGCGACGCGTAATAGCCGCGGCTCTGGTAGCCGTAATTGTTCGACAGGTTGATGACCTTCGGCCGCTGACCGCGAAACAGTGCCGGATGGGCAAGGTAGTCGCGATTGGTGATGATCTTGTGCGGCGTCGCCACTTGGTCGAGATCGTTCTGCCGGCCGGTAAGGATGACCCAGGTCATTGGCTATCGCGCTTTCCGAGAGTGATGGCGGCGCGCAATCCGTCGCGGCCGAATTGCGCCATGTTCATGAAGATGCCGTAAGGCACGGGAATGTTGGCAGCATCGAGGATCGTCTCCTGCCGCTCGCCCTCGACCCAGGGGTCGTGGATCAGGATATGATCGCCGTCGTCACCGATGGCCAATACCCAGTGCGGAACCTTCTTGCCGAACATCAGGAAGCCGCTGATCAGGACCAGCACCAGTTTTCCCTCTGCGATCGCGGTGCGAATGTCGTCAAGCCCGAATGAACGGTAATTCACCGGGATGCTGTAAAGTTCCGCGCGGCGGCGAAAGTCGACCTGCGCCAGCTCCATGACGCGGCGCTTGTCCTCGCTGCGCACCGACTGCAGGAACAGCGCGCCGTAGAAGGAGACATAGATCTCAGCAGCAAGCCCGCTCTCATAGCCGGCGACGGCAAGCCCGAACGGTTCGCAGCCGCCCGGCCCCGACATCATGAAAACGGTCGTCGCCTCACGCCACAGCCTGATTTCCATCACCGGATCCGGCACGAATCCGGGGCCGAAGTAAGCCATCGCCATCATCAGGCAGCATGGTCCGCAAGTGAATTCGCAAGTTTGCTGATAAAACGGCACTTCGGTGGCGACCGGAATGTCGCCGCGCAAGGTCTTTTCATAGCGCAGCGCCGTGGCGCCATCCTCGTAATAGTCCGGTTCGCGGCCGATCTTGCGGTAGCCGCTCTGCTCGTAGATCTGGATCGCGCGCGGGTTGTCTTCGCGGACTTCCAAACGAAGCATCATGCGGCCGTGCTCGAAAGCGGCGGCCTCGGCCTCTTCCAGCAGCAGCCGGCCAAGGCCACGGCCGCCGAAAAATGGACCAACGGCGATCGAATAAAGCCTCGCGACGCCGCTGCCCTTGCGAAACAGCACGACTGCATAGCCGGCGACGCGGCCATCGCTTTCGCCAACCAGCAGTTCGGCGGTGTCGCGTTCGATCAGTTGGCGAAAGGAGCGGCGAGAAATGCGATCGCTCGAGAAAACGGCTTTTTCGATGGCGGCGAGGTCATCGACGTCGGACGCGCGGGCCTTGCGAATCTCGGCAGGCATGCGGGCTCAGAAAACCTCGATTGGGTTGTGGAAACGGCCCTAGTCTAAACATCGGTCACACCAGCCGAAGTGCCAGCATTCAGCAAGCGCTATCGCACCTCGATTAGGGCCGAATTGTGACAGTTTTGACGGCAGGCAGGTCGCGCAAAGGCTTTGAACGACCTCCGTGTTTAGGCAACGGCGCGGCTCCGGAAGAGCGAGAGCCTGCTCAGCTTTGCAAGCCCGCCAAAAGCTGGCCATAGGCGCTCTTGGCCACTGCGGCCAGTTGCTCGCGCGGCAGCGAGCCGACGACGGCGCAGCCATAACCCTTGTCCAGCCAATAGACGGCCTCAGGACCATCGTCCTCCCCATAGGTGCCCCTGGCCTTGGCTGCCGATTCGGCGGTGACGAAGAGCGATATGCGCTCGCCCTTGACGTCCTCGTAAAGCAGCATCGCGGCCTTGCCCTGACCGGCGGGCAGCAGCCGGCCACCGACCAGTTGGAATCCTTGCGCGGCCAGATCCGGCGCGACGAGCTTCAGACCCACCTGGTTCGACAACCAGCTCTGCAAATGATCCTTGTCGCTTGCCGGCACTTCCACCGCATGCCGCGTTTCGGCGGCATAGATGACGTGGGCGGCGATCGCCTCTTCGGCAAGCTGGTCCTCGGCGGTATTTTCCAGGCCGAGGCGGCCGATGCCAGCAAGGTAGCCGCCAGCACCGCCAATCGCCAGGATGGCGGCAGCGGCGGCCGCAAGCCACCAACGCGAGCGCGACGGCGATACTCTGACCACCGGCGCCTCGCCAAGCACCACCTTGCTCAACCGCACCGGCACGGGTTCGTCCAGCACGCCATTAAAGGCTGCGCGCAACGCTTCCCGGTCGGCGGCGTAGCGTGCGCTCTTGGCCTTCATCTCGGCATTGGCCTCGAGCCATGCCTCATAGGCCGTCCGCTCGTCGCCCGGCAACTCGCCATCGAGAGCCATGTGGATGTCGCGTTCGGAGAAATCGCGCCGGCTCATTTCTCAACGATCCTTATCGAGCGGCGGCGCGCGGTATCATCCAGCAGCGCTCGCAGTTCGTCACGCCCGCGCGCGATGCGCGACATCAAAGTGCCAGCGGGCACTCCAAGGATGTTGGCGGCTTCGGCATAGGAAAACCCTTCGATGGCGACCATCACAAGTGCCGCGCGCCGGTCAGGGCTGATCGCCTGCAGCGCGTCGACGATCTCGCGCGAGGCGATGCTCTCGACCTGCTCGGCGGGTGCTGCCTGCGCCTCGCTTGTCTCGAGCGGCAGCATCGCCGCCTCGCCGCGTCGGTTCACCTTGCGCATCTGGTCGATGAACAAATGGTGCATGATCGTAAACAGCCACCTCCTGGGGCTTTCTCCTGTCTGCCAATTGTCGAGCCGCACAAGCGCCCGCTCGAGACAATCCTGGACGAGATCGTCGGCGGAATCGCGGTCGCGCAACAGCGAGCGTGCATAGCGGCGCAGACGCGGTATTTCACCCAGGATTGCTGCCTTCTTTTCGTCCATGACCGCTGGTTCTGGAGCCCCTGTCCGTGGTGATTGAACGCGCCTTTGCAGCGCGGCGCAAGCGGCCAGCGCGAAGCGGTCGGCCGCCCCGGTCACCCAAGCAACTGAATAACGCTGCCGGTGGCAGGTCTATTCCCGGGTTGCATCCGAAAGTTGAAAGAAATGCGTGGTGACGAATAGCGGCGTGTCGACAAACGTCAGTCTTCCCACATCTCGTCTGTGAATTTCTTCATATCGAAGTCAGGATTAGGCAGGCCGATCCTCATCGCCTCGGCTTGCAGCCTGGCAATCCGGTCGCGAAGCGACACATTGGTGCGACTGCGTTCGAGTTCGTGCACAAGCGCGGTCCGCACCGCCTCCGTTTTGCTTGGAGCGTCCGTCTGGCGCTGCAACATAGTCGCTGAAGCATCCACTTCAGGGCCTCGTATATGTATATAGAGTGCCATTTGATCCTATGTCTCCCTTGCTGCGGGTCAGCGGCCGCAGTACTATTCAATCACACGCACCGCTCTATTTACTATATTTGAAGGCACCGTTAGACCGAGCTTTCTCGCGGTCTGCAAGTTCACCACCAATTCGTGCTGGGACAAAGTCTGAATTGGTATGTCGCGGGGGCTCTTGCCATCAAGAATCTTCTTCGCGCACAGGGCCATGTGATATGTTGCGCTTCGCAAGCTGGTGCCGTAGCAGAACAGACCTCCCGCATCGATCTGCTCCCGCGCGAAGATGGTTGGCAAGCGACGCGCAAGGGCAAGCTCCGCGATTCTTGCGCGGAGTGCTGCAATAATCGGCTCCTCGAGGACGATGAGCGCTTCGACCAGTTCGCGATCCATCGCTGCAAAAGCGCCGTCAAGATCGGGCTGAGGCCCTATAATGCGGAGAACCTGCGGGTTCAGCCCAAATTTTTTGTATTGCCCCAGCATTGGAGGCTGACAGGCAATCGGACACCCCCTTATCGCTCAAGATCGCGATGCGGGAGAGCGCTGGTAAGACGGCTCGCAACAACTCGACATGCGTCCGCGCCTGGTTTGGATCGAAGCTGGTTACTCCTGTCATGTTGCCGCCGGGCTTCTCCAGGCTTGCGGCGAGGCCATCACTGACCGGATCGACGACGACAGAATAAACGACGGGGAGCTCCGTTGTCGCCTTTTGGACCGCACGCGCGGTTACCGCCCCGATCACGGCGATAAGGTCGACGTTCAGCCTAACCAGTTCCGTCGCCAGGGTGGGAAGCCTGCCCAAATCACCATTGGCCGATCGCTGCTCAAACCGAATGTTCCGGCCTTCGGCAAATCCCAGTTCTCTCAGCCCCTCCTTGAAGCCTTCGATTGGTCCCCCAGGGCCTGCCGTGATGATGCCGATCGTAGCTATGTCGTTTATGAGCAACGCGCTGTCCTCCAGGCTGGACCTTCTTGCAGTGGACGACCTAATTTACCTCTCTCGCCGCCCTTGTCAGCAGCCGCTGATAGAACAGGCCGATGCCGATGAGCACCGCCCCGAGGCCGATGAAGGACAGCGCCCGCAACACGCCTTCCAGTTCCGACATGTCGAAGATGAAGACTTTGAGCACGGCGATCGAGATCAGCGCCGCCGACGCTATGCGCAGCACCTGGGACTTCAGCCAGACACCGGCGGCGAGCAGCACCACGCCGATGACCAGCCACAGCGCCGAATAAGTATAGGTCTCAAGCTGGCCGAGACCGCTCCACAGTCCGATGAACTCACCCTTGAACAGGCGCCTGACCGACAGCGTGGCATAGGCAAAAGCGAGCACCGCCGCCACCACCGCCAACATCGCCGCATACCATTGCGGCCGCTTGTCACGGGAATAGAGTGCCAGTGCGCCTGCCGCGACCGCCGGCAAGAGATAGGCGAGGAACAGAAGGTTGAACACCGGAATGCTGCCCGTCGATTCATCCGTCAGCAACGGGTTCAGCGCCAGAAAATGCTGGAGGACGATGAAGGCGACCGAGACCGCGCCCGCTGCAATCGAGCCGTAACGCAGCACCTGACTTGGCGAGCGCATGTCGATAGCGACCAGGATGGCACCGGCACCGATGGCGATCAGCGTGTAGATCGCCTGTTCGGCAAGCGTCGCAGCAGCCGTATCGATGACGCCGCCATGCATGGCATGGCGCACCAGCATGGCGACGGTGAGCAGGCAAAACAGCGCGGCGCCGGCCTCCATCGCGAGGCGCGGTCGGCCATTGGTGGTTCGGGCAAGCTGCCAGGCGGCAAAACCGAAAGCGAGCGCCGGCACGCCATATCCAAGCAGCAGCCAGTTGAACACCGGCGTCTTCGACAGGAACTCGGCACCGACGATGGTCGGGTCGAAGGCAGCGCGACCAAGCACTGCAATCACCGCACCAACGGAAATCCAGCCAAGCACCGGATAGCTACGCCAGCGCGTCGCCAGCGCCGGCACGGCGGCGGCTGCTCCGAGCAGGATGGTTGTCCAGCCGGAACCAAAGGCCATGTGCAGCATCAGCAGGCCGGCAATCGCCGCGCCGCCGAGCGCGAAGGAGACAGCAGCGCCGCCGGTCAGCGGCGGCGCTTCGCCGCGCGCTATCCATTCGCCGCCGGCGACGAAGACGCCGACCAAAACGGCCGCGACCGCCGCATAAGCAAGGTCACGGTCGAGATTGCCGAAGGTAGACCAGAGCGCCAGCAGGATGACCAGTGGCGCGACAGCGCTCCAGGCCGCCCCTGTGGCGGCGCGCAGCCAGCCATGGGCCGCAAAACGGCGCGCTGCCCAAAAGCCGAGGCCGATGAAGACCAGGCCGAGAACGATGCCGACCCTGAG
Source organism: Mesorhizobium sp. M0174 (assembly GCF_040322275.1). Lineage (NCBI taxonomy): Bacteria > Pseudomonadati > Pseudomonadota > Alphaproteobacteria > Hyphomicrobiales > Phyllobacteriaceae > Mesorhizobium > Mesorhizobium sp. M0174. The sequence goes on along the minus strand of NZ_JAMYTB010000010.1, from coordinate 113,419 downwards.
CATCAAGGCATCGGACGCCACAACCGGCATGCCGTCGACGCCAAGAGCGCCGCCCGAAAAATCGGAAGCGATCGTGGTCGGCGGAATGATGCCGAGATAGACCAGTACCGTCGCCAGCCCGGCGGCGTGCAGCAGTGCCAGCGCCCGCGGCCGATATCGCGCCACCGCCACCAGGGCTGCGACAAGGGCGGCACCCGGCAATGCACCGCGGATGGCGGCGAAGGCCGGATCGACGAACAGGGCCAGCGCCGAAAGCCCGACGAAGAAGCCCGGCGCGATCGACGGCCAATCGAAGCCGCTGCCGGCGACCGCTTCGTCGCGGCGGCCAAGCCAGACGAAGGCGAGCACGGCCAGTGTCACCCCGTCGATAAAAAGGATGACGGAAAGGTTCGTCCCCGGCGCTTCGGTCATGTAGAAGATGGTCCAGATGCCGGTGGCGACGAAGGCAGCGGCCATCAAAAGGCTCCAGTCGCGGATACGGGCGATGACGCCGGTGGCGACGAGCACGATCGCCAGATAGCCGAACAGCGCCCACGGATTGGGCGCCTGCGAGGCGACCAGCAGCGGCGTCACCATGGCACCGAGCAGGCCGACGCCGGCCAGCGCCTGACCGTGGACCAGGCTTGCCGCGATCGTCGCCACCCCGATGGCGCCGAGCAGCGTGAAAGCGAGCGTCGGGCCGATGAAGCCGTAAATGCTGTACGCGGCGTAGACGGTACCGAACAGGATGAAAGCGCCGGCGGCCGTCAGGATTGCCGGGATATAGGCACCGGCGGCACCTTGCACCGGCACCCTGAAGCCGGTGCGCCGGATGAACTCGCCGCCGGCGACCAGCACCAGCCCGAGTGCCGCCGCCATGGCGAGCCGCACGCGCGGCCCGAAAATGCCGGCCTCGATGGTGTAGCGGATCAGGAACAGGCCGCCCAGCGCCAGCGCGATGCCGCCGACCCAGACCGCCCAGCGAGTACCGAGAGCCGTTTCGACGTCGGACTGGCGAGCTGGCTTCGCCGCGGCCGCCGGTTGCGCCGACTCCGGCGCGGATGGCGCCGCGGTATCGGCATCGGCCTCTGTGGCTGATGCGACCGCTGCGGTCCCTGGCGATGCCAGGTCGGCTGCGGCCGCAAACGGTATTGCGGCATCCGCCGGTTTGCTGTCGCGTGCTGCCGGTTCCTTGGCTTGCGGCGGCAGCGCAGGCGTGCCCGAAAGCACAAGGCTGCGCAAGGCGCCAAGCTCGCGCTCGATCAGGCCGATACGGCTCTGCTGGCGTGAAATGATGACGAACATCGCGATGATGGCGACGAGGCCAATCAGGCTTTCAAACATGGCGGTTCCCCCAAACCAGGCCAGTTGTCACTGACATTCAATGTTCAGTGACATTCAAATGCGGCGGCCAAACGGCCGGTCCATTCAACGTGCCACCAGATCGGCCGCCGGAAAGATCGAGCATGTTTCAGTGCCGAAAGCCAGCAGCTTGCCGTTGACATCCTTCAGCGCCGCTTCCGAAACCGCCAGCATGCCGCCCTTGTGCCAAGGCCGAGCGGCGAAACGTTGCCGGGATAAGGTTCAACGTCGCTCATCTGGTGGTCTCCCCGGCGGTTTCTGCGGCGCTCGCCTTGCCGGATTCATGGCCGGGTGATTGATGCTTGCGCAAGGCGGCGAGAAACCCGGCGCGGGCGCCGGGAGGCTCGATGCCGCGCGGTTCGTAGACATGACGGGTCAAAAAGAAGCCGGTCAGCCGGAAGGCATCCTCGATCGCCGCCGGATCGGCGCGCAGGCCCGAACCGCGCTGCAGGAAGGCAGGCAGCGCCAGCATCTTGTCGCGCCAGGGCGCGCCCGCCGCCCGCGACACGGCGCGGCCGGATTTCGGCGAGACATAGGCAAGGTCCTGCCTGGTGCCGGTCGCCGCACACTGGCTGAGATCGAGGCCGAAACCGAGTTCGTCGAGGACCAGCAGCTCGAAGCGGGCCACCAGCTCGCCTGCGGCATCGGCATCGGCGAGATGAGCGATCATCACTGCAAGCGTCTCGTAAAGGCCGCCATGGGCGTCACGCTCGGGCAGAAGACGCAAATGCGCGGCCATCGTCTGCAGGCCGTAGACGGCAACGGCGCTGTCCATCAGCCGGGCGGCGTTCATCTCGATCGCCTCGACCTGGAAGGTACCGAGATGCTCGTCGAGCCGCGCCCGCCACAACAGGTCGACGCGATTGCCGGGCTGCAAGACCGGCTGCTGTTTGCGCGAACGGCCGCCGCGCACGAGGCCGAGATGGCGGCCATGCACGCGCGTCATCACCTCGAGAATGGCGCTGGTTTCGCCATGCTTGCGGGTGCCCAGAATGATTCCTTCGTCGCGCCATTCCATGACGAGAGCTTGTCACCGGTTGGATGGCGAAATCAAGATTAGGTCGTCAGATGCCCGAATCGTCCTGCCAGAAAATAGAACGGCCCGCAGCATTTGCACCGCGGGCCGCCTGTCAAATCTTCAGCTGATCAGAACGAGCGCTGGAAGCGGAGAATGCCGCCGACGCTGCTCTTCTTGTTGGCCTTGGTCCAGTTGTTGAAGTCTGCGTCTTCGAACTTTCCAGCATTGAGGTAATCGACTTCAGCCGTGACCGTAAAGCCGGGCACAACGGTATAAGCAACGTTAGCGGCGATGCCGAGGTTCTTCCAGTCGTCGTAAGAGACCTGGGCGTTGAACGAAGTCTTTTCGTTGAACTTGTAGGTGCCGCCGCCCCAGACTGCCCAATTGCCGCCCCACTGCTTGTAGAAGCCACGACCGCTCGCATCAATGGCGTTGCCTGCATTGTCGTTGAGGTTGTCGTCCGTGCCGTAACCACCCATGATGAACAGCGACAGTTCGTCGGTGGCCTTTACGTCCAAACGAACTTTGCCGGCCACTTCCTCGTAATTGCTGTCATAAGCGACGACGCCGGTGATCGCACCCCAGTCGCCCTTGTACTTCAAGCCGCCGACGACATGCGGAATATAGCTGTCGATGGTGCCGACGCTGCCGGCGCCTTCTTCGAGCGAGACCAACCCCGAGAAGCCGTTGCCCGCGTCGAAGTAATACTGAACGACGTTGCTCTCCTGGCCGCCATACGGAATCAGCGTATCCTGGATGACGGCGCCGGCATAACCGATGAACGTATCGAAAGCCGTATCGTCCTTGCCGACACGCAGGCCGCCGAGCTGAATCCAGGCGTAACGCAGCGAAAGAGACTTGTTGCGGCCCTGCCAGTCGTTGGCATTGGAGGCTTTTTGATTAAGGTAGTCGCCGCTGCTGTTGCCGAAGTTGAAGCGGGTCTCGGTGTAGGTCTTAAGCGTACCGAGCTCAGTCTCCTGACCGGTCCAGGTCTTCAGCGTAAAGCGGGCGTTCTTGTAGTAGGTCGAATGAGTGTCGTCGCCTTGATGGTCAGGGACATGGTTGACGCCATCGAGCGAGCCGGCATCGCCGACGCCGATATCATAGCGGACATAGCCGCCGATGCGCAGGCAGGTCTCGGTGCCCGGGATATAGAAGTAGCCGGCGCCGTAGACGTCGCAAATCTTGACGTATTCTGCCGGTTCCGGCTCGGCGACCACAACAGCGTCGGCGGCGCGCGCGCCGGAGACCGCGACGAATGCCGCGGCTGAGCCGAGAAGAAGGCTCTTGATATTCATTTTCTGACCTCTCCAGTCAAAGTTAAAATGGCTTGGATTCATGGGTTGAACGGCTGAACGCCTCACCCACGTCGAAAAAGGCGCGCACCGCACCCCTCTTCAGGCGGCGAACATACTCATCCGAATTCCAGTCTCAATGACGATTCCAAAAATAATCGATATTTGCATAACAGAATAAATCAATGTTGCACAAATATCACTTCATATTTTCTTCACATTTTCCCTCGGCACAAACGAGACATTGTCACAATTGTACGAAAAATATACTTATGCTGTTAGCCGGCAAACCGATCGGAATCCGACATACATTCCTTTCACGTGTTCTTTTTCGGAGTAGACTTCTAACGTTTGGCAGCGAGATCAAGCCAACTTCGCCATCGCTGCGTTCTGTGCGGCAAGAACGACTTCCGCCACCAGATCCTGCTTGAGCATTTCAATGGGAGTACGTCCGGCGAGGCCAGGCGCGGGGCCGATCAGCCACGCCCAGGCACGCCGCGGATCGGGCATCGCGGACGACACCTCCTTGATACCCGGCGCGGGCCTGCCGTCGACGAACTGCGCCAAAGGAAATACATGTTTGCGGCCACCGGTGCGCAACGCAACGACCGTGCCGCTCCGCTGCCAGCGATGCAGGGTCGAACGCGATATGCCGAGATTTTGCTGCAGGAACGTCGACCCGGCGACCCGACCGGCCCAGTCCTCGACCCGCATCGCGTCGAGGTCGCCGCTTCCAGCCGGCTGGACGTCCGTCCTTTGGCCTCTATGCGCGCTCGACAGACGCGTTCGGGCACTGCGCTCCGCAGCTTCGGCCGCCAATATCCGCACGAAACGCGACGCCATGCCGGGTAATCTTTCCTGCATGGTGTCGATCGCACTGATGTCGGCCGGCGCAAGCAAAGCGACGGCGGCGGCAACGGCGCCGGCGACCCTGCCCGCTGCAACGACCGCATCGCTGTTCGTCACCTTGCCTTGCCGCGCCAGCACGCGCTCGATCTCAACAGCGACGGCGTTTGCAAACTCGATCTGACGGATGGGGTCGATGCTATTCCAAGTCCCGGTCATGTCCTGATCTGGCTGTTTGCCTGCCGGTTCCGGTTTGCTCGGAAGCGGGGGTCTTCGCACAGCCTATAGGCAGGGTGTATGACGGAGAGACGACGAACGGGAACGCTGGACGACCGCAGTGTCGGCAGGCGTTCCAACCGGTCTGACCGGCCGGTTCTGCATGAAATATCGGAAATTTCTCAGAACCCGCTCAGGATTTCGCGTAGCGCCGGTGCCAATAAGAAACGGGTCGACCGAGGTGGTCGGCGCATAGCCTCCCGGAATGATTCGGCCGGCTGTTCAAGATGCAAATCGACCGATTGGGCAGCCCGGCGACCTCCCATTGTCATCTGCCCGTGAGAGGCCCGACATGACTTCTTTCCTGCGCCTGGTGCGGCAGCATCAGTTGGCTGCCTTCTTTTCGTTGGCGCTTGCCCTGACCTGGTTTGCCTTCATCCCATTCTACCTATCGAATGGCGATTGCATTCCCTGGTTTACCTTCGGCCCGATGGTGTCCGGATTCGTCATCGCCGCCCTTTCCGGAGGCTGGGCTTCGGTCAAGGCCATTCTCGCTTCCATGGTGAAGTGGCGGGTATCTCCGCTCTGGTATCTGGTGGCATTCAGCCTGCCATTGGGCACGCAGCTTGCCTCGATCCTGGTCAATCCGCTGTTCGGCTCGGCGACGCCGGCCTGGGGCAACATTCCAGCCGTCACTGAGATACTGCCGATCATCGCGCTCTATGCGGTCTTCAGCGGCCCGCTTGGCGAAGAGCCGGGATGGCGCGGCTTTGCGACACCGCGTCTGTTGGCCAAGCATTCGGCGCTGGCCGGAAGCCTGATCCTCGGCGCGATCTGGGCGATCTGGCATTTTCCGCTCGGCCTGGTCGGCGATCTCAGCCTCTATGGCACGATCAACGTCGTGCTGGCGGCAGTGGTGTTCACCTGGCTCTATCAGAACACCGGCAGTGTGCTTCTCGCCATTCTGATGCATGTCACCCATCAGAACAGCGTGCGCTTCCTGGGCAAGGCGTTCATCGACGCCGACCATGTGCAGCAGCAATGGATCGATGTTGCGATCTGGGCGATGGCTGCGATCGCGATCGTTGCCGTCTACGGCACCGAGAGCTTCGTCCGCAGGCCGGCAACGCAGCCCGCCCTTGCTGGCGCCGTCTAATTTGCGGCGTCCAAATCCAAAGCGCCGCTTTCGGCGGCGACAGACCTTGACCTAGCCCTCCAGCCGTAGGCCAATACAGGCACGGCTTCAGGGAGCGGCCGTTTCGATGGCGGGTTCGGCCACTGACCAGGTTTTTCAGTTTGGCGGTTTCACGCTCGATCTGGGCAAAGGTACGCTTGGCCGGGCCGAACAGCCGGCCTTCCTGCGGCCGAAAGCCTACGCATTGCTGACGCATCTCGCCCGCCATATCGGCCGTGTGGTGCCGAAGTCGGAATTGATGGATGCGGTCTGGCCGGGTGTTTTCGTCACCGAGGATTCGCTGACGCAGTCGATTCGCGAGATCCGCAAGGTGCTCGGCGAGGAAACGATACGGACCGTATCGAAGCGCGGCTACATGCTGATCCCTGAGCCGGTGCCCGAACCCGGCGCCCAGCCGATCGTGGCGGTGCTCAGATTCCGCAATGACGGCGCCGATCCGGCCGACGAAGCGATCGTCGATGGTATTGCCGAAGACATTATCAATGGCCTCGCCCGCTTCGGCACGTTGACGGTGCTGGCGCGCAACTCGAGCTTCTCGTTTGCCTCCTATTCGCCTGGCGAATGGCCTGTGGTGCGTTCGTGCATCGGCGCCGACTATGTCGTCGAGGGCTCGGTGCGGCGGCAGGCAGACAGCATCGTCTGTGCGGTCAATCTCGTTGACGCAGCCAGCGCTTCCCAGCTCTGGGGCGATCGCTACCAGGCCGATTACGCCGGGCTGTCCGCGATCCAGCAGGAGATCGTCGAAAAGATCGTCGGCCGGCTGGTGGTTCGGGTGAACAATGCCGGCCTGCAACGTGCCTCGCGGCAGCCGGTAGCCAGCCTCGCCGCCCATGAACTGGTGCTGCGCGGCGTCGCCTTGCTGCGCGATCCGGCGCAAAGCGAACTGAAAGAAGCGGCGGCGTTTTTCGAGGCTGCGATCGTCAGGGACCCGGCCCATGGCCTTGCCTACACCTATCTGGCGCTGTCGCATGTGCTTAACAGCGAATTCGGACCGAGCAGCGACGCGGTGCTGACGAAGGCCCGCGACCTGGCCGACCGGGGCATCGCATTGTCGCCGGACCAGGCAACGGCACACCGCATCCAGTCGCTGGTGCGGCTCAATATGCGCGACCACGAGGCGGCCGAGCATCATTTACGCATCGCGCTCGAGCTCAATCCGGGTGACGCAGACTGAATCGAGCAGATGGGGCATCTGTTGACGATGCGTGGCCGGCCGCTCGACGCGCTCGCCTGGCTGGCGCGCGCCATCCGCATCAACCCGCTGCATCCTCATTGGTATCAGTACGATCGCGCGCTCGCGCTATACATGCTGGGCGAATACCGCACGGCTGCCGAGGCGCTGGAGCTGGCGACGCGACCGACGCCGTGGATCCGCACCCGGCTTGCCGCCTGTTACGCTCAGTTCGGCGACATGCAAGCGGCAAGGCGCCAGGCTGCGCTGATCAACGCCGACGGCTCCGATTTCTCACCGCTCGACTATACAAGAACGGGCATCCCGTTCGAAAACGCGTCCGACGCCGAGCATCTTGCCAACGGCGTGTCGTTGGCACTTGGGGACCGCTCAGAATCTTGAGACGACCAAGAGACAGCTCGACCGATCGGCCAAATCTTTGGATAGCTCAGTGCGGAAATTCGAGCCCCATCTCGCGGTAGCGCTCGGGATCGTCGCCCCAGTTCTCGCGCACCTTGACGAACAGGAAGAGATGCACCTTCTGCTCGAGGATGCCTGCGATTTCCATGCGCGCGGCCTGGCCGATGGCGCGGATCGTCTCGCCCTTATGGCCGAGCACGATCTTCTTCTGGCTGTCGCGCTCGACATAGATTGTCTGGTCGATGCGCACCGACCCGTCCTTCTTCTCTTCCCATTTCTCTGTCTCGATGTGGGAGGAATAAGGCAGTTCCTGATGCAGCCTGAGATAGAGCTTTTCGCGGGTGATCTCGGCTGCGAGCTGGCGCATCGGAAGGTCGGAGATCTGGTCTTCAGGGTAGTACCAGGGTCCGGCCGGCAGGGTCTCGGCGAGATAGTCGAGCAGGTCCTTGCAGCCGGACCCCGTCAGCGCCGAAACCATGAAGGTGCGCTTGAACGGCACCCTTTCGTTGGCTGCCGCCGACAATGCAAGCAACGTCTCGTGCTTGACCCGATCGACCTTGTTGAGGATCAACACCATCGGCTGCCGGACATCCTTCAGCCGCTCGAGGATGGCATCTGCATCGCCCCGGATGCCGCGCTCGGCATCGATCAAGAGCAGCACGATATCGGCGTCCTTGGCACCGCCCCAGGCTGTGGTCACCATCGCGGTGTCCAGCCGGCGCTTCGGCTTGAATATGCCCGGCGTGTCGACGAAAACGATTTGCGCGTTGTTGTGGGTGGCAATGCCGCGCACGATGGCGCGCGTGGTCTGCACCTTGTGTGTCACGATCGACACCTTGGCGCCGACCAATTGGTTGACCAGCGTCGATTTCCCCGCATTGGGCGCGCCAATCAGCGCGACGAAGCCGGAGCGGGTAGCGGGCGCTTCTGTTGCTGGAGCTTCGGTGGCGGTCATGCGGCACTCCCTTGATCGAGCCAGACGCCTTCCCGCTGCAGAAGTGCCGCGGCTGCAGCCTGCTCCGCCTCGCGCTTGGAGCGCCCGCTGCCGGTCGCCGGCGGATAGGCGCCGACCTTGACACTGACGGTGAACAGCGGATCGTGGTCCGGTCCCTCGCGGCTGTCGATTATGTAGACCGGCACTGCGCCTGCCGCCTGATGCGCCCACTCCTGGAGTTCGGTTTTCGCATCGCGACGGGCGGCGTCAATGGCTTGCGAGCGCGGCTGCCAGTATTTGTGGATAAAGGCACGGGCCGCTTCCAACCCTCCGTCGAGATAGAGCACGGCGATCAGCGATTCCAATGCATCGGCGCGCAGATTGACGCGCTTGCGCCCGTCGAGGCCGCGTACGTCCGAACCGGCGCGAATGAGTTCCGGCAGGCCGATCTCCTCGGCAATTTCCGCCAGGGCTTCAGCGTTGACCAGAGCGTTCAATCTCAGCGACAGCTCACCCTCGGCGGCGTCGGGAAATGCCGCCAGCAGCATATCGGCAACGACAAGGCCGAGAACGCGGTCGCCCAGGAATTCGAAACGTTCGTAGTCGACGCCGGCGTGACTGCCGCGAGCGCTGGCATGGGTCAGCGCCCGCTGCAGGCGCTGATGGTCGCCAAAACTGTGGCCGGTGCGCTCCCTGAGCGCCTCGGCGAGCGCATCGGCGGTCAGCCGTTTCGTCGCCGCCATGGCCCTAATTGACGAAATGGAACAGGCGCGAGGCGCGCATCAGTGACGGCCATTTCCAGATTTCGAGCGGGCTGGCGCTGCCGCCGATCGAGAAGAAAATGAGGTTGGCGCGGCCGACCAAATTCTCGTCCGGCACGAAGCCGACGGTGAAGCGGCTGTCCGACGAGTTGTCGCGATTGTCGCCCATCATGAAATAGTGACCGGGCGGCACCTTGAACTCTTTGGTATTGTCGCCGATCGAGGCCTGCGTCAGGTCGAGCGTGTCGTAGCTGACGCCGTTCGGCAGCGTCTCGCGATAGACATCGACCGGCCCGTTCTCCTCGGTGATGTCGCGGTTGTCGATCTGCCCGACCTTGACGCGCGGCACGCCCACGTCATTGATGAAGAGCTGGCCATCCTTGACCTGGATCTTGTCGCCCGGCAGGCCGACGACGCGCTTGATATAGTCGACGGAAGGGTCCGGCGGAAACTTGAACACCACCACGTCGCCGCGCTTCGGCTCTGAGCCCCAGATGCGGCCCGAAAAGATGTTCGGCCCGAACGGCAGTGAATAGCGGGAGAAGCCGTAGGACCACTTGGTGACGAAGAGATAATCACCTTCGAGCAAAGTCGGCCGCATCGACCCGGACGGGATCGAGAACGGCTGGAACAGGAGCGTGCGGATGACCAGCGCAAGCAGCAGGGCCTGGACGATGACGCTGACGGTTTCGCCAAGTCCGCCGGATTTCTTCTGGGTTTTTTCAGCCACGCTCATGTCGTCCTCGATTGTGCGTTGGATGGTATAGAGTCTCGGCGCGCGCTGGGCAACGTCATGCCGGTGGTCAGATGCAATCAATGTGGCGCTTCTTCGACCGGCAACGCTTCAATGATCACAAAGGCTTGAGCGAGCGGAAAATCATCGGTGATGGTGAGGTGGATCACCGCGCGGTGCCCTACAGGCAGAATTTCGTCCAGCCGCGCTGCCGCCCCATTGGTCAGCGCCATGGTCGGCTTGCCGCTGGCCAGGTTGACGACCCCCATGTCGCGCCAGAACACACCCTGCGCCAGACCGGTACCCAGTGCCTTGGCGCAAGCTTCCTTGGCAGCGAAACGCTTGGCGTAGGAGGCCGCACGCGCCGCACGGTTTTCGGAGCGCGCCTGTTCGATCTCGGTGTAGATGCGCTGGATGAAGCGTTGGCCATGGCGTTCCAGCGACTTCTCGATGCGTCTGATGTCGATGAGGTCGCTGCCGATACCGATAATCATTCGGCGGGAACTTCCGGCCCGGTTTTTCCAGCCTTTGCCGCTCTTTCGGCCAGACGCTTGCGGCGCTGCTCGTGGAAAGTGACCATGCCCCAGCGGGTGATGCCGTAAAACAGCAGGCCGAAAACCAGGCCGAGCGGTATTGCGCCAATCGTCATCGGCTTCAGCACCGGTCCCCACAATTGCGCAAAGGAAAGATTATGCAGCATGTCGCCGAGATGCGCGGGCGGGCCATGCGCCGGCAGGTGTTCATGCAGGATCAGCTTGCCGACCTCCCAGGAGGCGGCCCATAGCAGCGGAAAGGTCAGGGGGTTGCCGAAGACCGTGCCGAGTGCTGCCGCGACCAGATTGCCGGCGATCAGCCAGCACAGGATGGCAGCAATGATGAAGTGAAAGCCAAGCGGGAAAAACGACGCGAATACGCCCGCCGCAACACCGGCGGCCACGGCATGCGGCGTGGCCCTAAGCCGCAGGATGCGTTTGGAGAAATACCGCAGCGAGCGCGAGAACGAGCGGCGCGGCCACAAATAGGTACGCACCCGCTCGAAAAAACCATCAGGCTTGCGCCGTCGAAAAAGCACTCTGTTCCTGTTCCTAGTTCCGTCGATGGCTTCACGCCGGCCTTTCCAGCCAAGCGCGACAGCCTATGCTGCGCTCTGCGGTCGCCGAAAAGCAACTACGACTTTGATATAGCGACGCGCTGGCCGAAGAACAACGAGGCCGACGGCATCCGCTCGGTGGCCGCTCGCGCCGGCCCTGGGTGTCGCCGTTCTGAACAGGGCATGATCGCGGCGAATTTAAGGAGCGTCACTCAGGATCGATATTCGCTGACCTCGACGAGGTTGCCGTCCGGATCGCGGAAATAGACCGACATCATCGCGCCCCGAGCGCCGACACGCTCGACCGGGCCGACCTCTATCACCACACCATTGGCGGCGAGGTTGGCACATATCTCGGCGAGCGGCCGGGCAGCAATCAAGCAGAAATCTCCGGAGCCCGGCGTCGGCGCCTTGGCCTTCGGCTCGAAGGTACGCCCGACCTGATGCACATTGATCTTCTGCGTTCCAAACAGCAGCGCCGTTGGTCGGTCCGGCTCGTCGAGGCGCTTGAAGCCAAGCACGCGCTGATAGAAGGCGCAGGTATTGTCCACCGAACGAACCGTCAGCACGAAATGATCGATGCCGGCAATCACGGCAGCGCCTCAGTCATATATTGCGGCTGCCGGGCTTGATCGCCGGTATGGCGGCGAGTTCGGGCGGCAGCCTGTCGGCCGGATAGGCCGGAACTTCATATTCGGCGAGCGCGATCAGCGGCACGCCGACATCGGTCTTGCCGGCCGAGCGGTCGATGATGCATGCGGCGGCAACGACTTCGGCGCCAAGGCCGCGCAGGCAGTCGATGGTCTCGCGGATCGACAGGCCGGTGGTGACGATGTCCTCGACAATGACAACGCGCGATCCCTTGGCGATCTCGAAACGGCGCAGTCTGAATTCGCCCCCTTCCCGCTCGACCCAGATCGCCGGCGCACCAAGATGGCGCGAGGTCTCATAGGCCGGGATCAGCCCGCCGATCGCCGGGCCGACGACGTAGTCGATCCTGCCGGGCACGTCAGTGCGGATCTTTTCGGCGAGCGCCTTGCACAATCGCTCGGTCTTGTCGGCATGCATGAAAACACGCGCTTTCTGCAGAAAGACCGGGCTGCGCAGGCCCGACGTCAGGATGAAATGCCCTTCGAGAACGGCGCCGGCCTCGCGGAAAATGCCCAGCACTTCATCGGTGTTCATCGTTCACTCCATGTCCATGGTGAATGGTAGTGAGAGCACCCTCTTCTATTCACTATTCACCCATTCACGCGCCTTGCGTCACTGACGCTCGAATTGTCCTTTAGCTGCGACAGCAGCCTGTTCAAGTGCTTGAGGTCCCACACTTCGAGATCGATCAGCATTTCGGTGAAATCGGGCGCGGTGCGCACCATCGACAAAATGTGGATGTTGGCATCGTTGGATGCGACGACTTGCGCAATGTCGGCTAGCGAACCCGGCGCGTTGATGGCGGTGACCGAGACGCGCGCCGGGAACCGCTCCTTGGTGCGCTCGTCAATATCCCAGCGCACGTCGATCCAGCGCTCGGGCTGGTCGTCAAAGGCCTGCAACGCCGGCGACTGGATCGGATAGATGGTGATACCGGTTCCCGGCTGCACGATGCCGACGATGCGATCGCCTGGCACTGCCCCTTCCGGCGCGAAGCGCACCGGCAAATCGCCGCGCACACCGCGGATCGGCACCGCATCGTCGCGCGGCTGGTTTTTATCCTTGCGCGCGGCGCGGCCCGGAATCTGGAACAGCATGCCGGCGGCATTGCGGATCTTCGACCAGCCCTCCTCGCGCTGCTTGGGCGCGACCAGCGTGACGCGCTCGTCCTTGTAGTCGGGAAACACCGCCTTCATGACATCGGTGGAGGCAACTTCGCCTCGGCCGACCGCGGCCAGCACATCCTCGATGTCCTTGCGTGCCAGCCGGTGCAGCACCGGCTTCAGGCTTTCCTTGGTGAAGGTCTTGCCGGACCGTTCGAAGGCGCGCTCCAGAATGCGGATACCGAGACCTGAATATTGCTTCCGAATAGCGTTCTTGGTGGCGCGGCGGATGGCCGACCGCGCCTTGCCGGTAACCACCACCGATTCCCATGCCGCAGGCGGCACCTGCGCCTTCGAGCGGATGATCTCAACCTCGTCGCCGTTCTTCAGCTCCGTCATCAGCGGCATGATGCGGCCATTGACCTTGGCGCCGACGCAAGTGTCGCCGACATCGGTGTGGACGGCATAGGCAAAGTCGATCGGCGTGGCGCCGCGCGGCAGCGCGATCAGCATGCCCTTCGGCGTAAAGCAGAACACCTGGTCCTGGAACAGTTCCAGCTTGGTGTTTTCGAGGAAGTCCTCGGGGTTGTCGCCTTCGGCAAGCTGCTCGATGGTGCGCCGCAGCCAGGCATAGGCATTGGTTTCCTTCGAGATCGCATGGGCGGCACCATTCATCTTGCCGCCGGTATCCTTATAGATCGAATGAGCGGCGACGCCGTATTCGGCGATCTTGTTCATCTGGTAGGTGCGGATCTGCAATTCGACGCGCTGGCGCGACGGGCCGACGATGGTGGTGTGGATCGAGCGGTAGTCGTTCTGCTTCGGCGTGGAGATGTAGTCCTTGAAGCGGCCGGGCACCATCGACCAGGTGGTGTGGATGGCGCCGAGCGCCCGGTAGCAGTCCTCGACGGTATCGACGACGACGCGAAAGCCGAAGATGTCGGACAGCTGCTCGAACGACAACGCCTTGGCTTCCATCTTGCGGAACACCGACCACGGCTTCTTCTGCCGGCTCTTGACCTCGGCCTTGATCGAATATTTGTCGAACAGCGTGGAGAGCGCCTTCTCGATTTCGGACAGCACGCCCTTGTTGCGCTCGAAAATTTCGGCCAGCCGTGCGGTGACGGCGCGGTAGGCTTCCGGATTGATGAAGCGGAAGGCGATCTCCTCGAGCTCCTCGCGCATGCCTTGCATGCCCATGCGCCCGGCCAGCGGCGCATAGATATCCATCGTTTCCTCGGCGATGCGCAGGCGCTTGGCTTCCGGCACATGGTCGAGCGTGCGCATGTTGTGCAGGCGGTCGGCGAGCTTGACCAGCAGCACGCGAACGTCTTCCGAGATCGCCAGCAACAGCTTGCGTAGGTTCTCCGCCTGCTCGGCCTTTTTGGAGACGAGGTCGAGCTTCTTCAGCTTGGTCAAGCCTTCGACCAGCTTGCCCATTTCCGGGCCGAACAATTCGTCGATCTCGGCCCTGGTCGCCGTGGTGTCCTCGATCGTGTCATGCAGCAAGGCAACGGCGATCGTCGCCTCGTCCATATGCATTTCGGTGAGGATGGCGGCGACTTCGAGCGGATGCGAGAAATAGGGATCGCCGGAAGCGCGCTTCTGGTGGCCATGCTTCTGCATGGCGTAGACATAGGCCTTGTTGAGCAGCGCCTCGTTGACGTCAGGCTTGTAGCGCTGGACGCGCTCGACAAGCTCATACTGACGCATCATGGGCGGGATCTCGCAATGCTGAAATGAATCATGCGCCGCACTGGCGTACGGCGCATGTCATAGATAGCCACGAAACTGCCGACGCGAAAGTGTCGGCAGTTGTCGCTAAGATCAATAATCGTCGCTTTTTTCCGGCGGCACCAAACCTTCGATGCCGGCCAACAGGTCTTCTTCGGTCATGCGATCGAAGGTGACGTTGTCCTCGGCGTCGTCGGCATCGGTGGCCGCAACGGCGCTGCCGGTCTGGTCGGCAATCGCCTCGCCATCGGCTTCCGGCTCATCGACCTCGACATGCTTCTGCAGCGAATGGATGAGATCTTCCTTGAGGTCGTCCGGCGACAGCGTCTCTTCGGCGATTTCGCGGAGCGCAACGACCGGGTTCTTGTCGTTGTCGCGCGGTACGGTGATCTGCGCGCCCTGGCTGATCTGACGGGCGCGGTGGCCGGCCAGGAGCACCAGCTCGAAGCGGTTGTCGACCTTGTCGATGCAATCTTCAACGGTTACGCGGGCCATGAGTTGCCCCTTTCATGCCTGGATTTAATGGAAAACAGGCGCGGTCCATAACCCGAACGCCGCCAAAATACAAGCTTTTATGGCGGTGCGCAGCTCCGACGCGGGCCGCCTGCGACGACACAGCGCCGATCACAATTGCTTGCAGTGCGGCATGGCGCCTTGGATTGCCGTAAAACTGGCGTTATCTCGAACAATGAAGGCCAACAGGTCTATTATCAGACCGGTATCAGACTGGCCGGTAGTCGCGACGCATTTAGACGACCGCTTATTTCGAAAAAGGACATTTTTCCATGTTCGATCCTCGTGAAAAAATCGCTCTCTTTATCGACGGTGCAAATCTCTACGCCACCTCGCGCGCGCTGGGTTTTGACATCGACTACCGCAAACTTTTGTCGAGCTTCCAGAAACGCGGCTATCTGCTGCGCGCCTATTACTACACCGCGCTGGTCGAGGATCAGGAATACTCCTCGATACGTCCGCTGATCGACTGGCTCGATTATAACGGCTTCAAGGTGGTGACCAAGCCGGCCAAGGAATTCACCGACTCGACCGGCCGGCGCAAGATCAAGGGCAATATGGATATCGAGCTGACCGTCGATGCGCTGGAGCTTGCCGACGTCGTCGACCATTATGTCATCTTCTCAGGCGACGGCGATTTCCGTACGCTGGTCGAGGCGCTGCAGCGGCGCGGGCGCAAGGTGTCGATCGTCTCGACGATGGCGTCGCAGCCGCCGATGATCTCCGACGATCTGCGCCGCCAGGCCGACCATTTCATTGACCTGATGACACTCAAGAACGAAGTCGGCCGCGATCCGTCGGAGCGGCCGGTGCGTCGGCCCGAACCGGCCGAAGTCGACGAGGAAGACTATTGACGGTCGTTGCCTTGACCGCGCCCCTGGTCGTCTCGCCCGAACCCGATCGCGATTGCCCGCTCTGCCCGCGGCTGCACGACTTCATCGCCGAGTGGCGGCGGCGCGAGCCGTCCTGGTTCAACGCGCCAGTGCCGACCTTTTTGCCGCCGGAAGGCGAGGATGCGGTGCGCTTGCTGATCGTCGGCCTGGCGCCTGGCCTGCGCGGGGCGAACCGGACGGGGCGCCCCTTCACCGGCGATTTTGCCGGCGACCTGCTCTACAACACGCTGATCGCGCACGGCTTTGCGCGCGGCGAATTCAAAGCGCGACCAGATGACGGGCTGGAGCTTGTCGGTTCGGCGATTACCAATGCGGTGCGCTGCGTGCCGCCGGATAACAAGCCGGTTGGCGCCGAGATAGCGACCTGCCGGACGTTCCTGGTACCGACGATTGCGCGGTTTCCAAATCTGCGCGCTGTGCTGGCGCTGGGCTCGATCGCGCACCAGTCGACCGTGCGGGCGCTCGGCCAACGCGTTGCCGCCTATCCGTTCCGGCATGGTGGGCAGCAGCAGGCCAATGGCATCACGCTGTTTTCCAGCTATCATTGCTCGCGCTACAACACCAATACCGGCGTGTTGACGGAAGCGATGTTCGTCGACGTCTTCAGTCAGATAGAAGCTTTTCTGAAGACATAGAGTCGGACGAGGCCCGCCAGGGCACGAGCCTTAGATTCGGGCGATCGCAAACAACCAGGCCAGGAGATCCAGCAACCACAGAAACAGTGCAAGCTGCAGCGCGACGCGCAGGCGTTGGATGATCCGCCAATTGCTGGCCATGTCGGATTTGATGCGCAGCAAGCGCTCATTGCATCCCGTCCACGGTTGCGGGAGGGTGCTGGTCGACGAAGTCCTGGGGCAGCTTCTTGGGATCGAAACGGAACGTATAGTTATAATACGGCCACAACATAATCGCGACCAGCAGTCCGATCAGAAAAAGCAACGTCAGTGCCAGCCAGTCCCAAGGCCCTACGCCATCCAGGAGCGCCCTGCCTCTAAGGAGAGAACTCGCGAACGCAGTTGCGAAAATCAGATTGCCGGCGCGCGTATTGAGACTTTCAACCACGCCCTGCTGGTGTTGGAGGCCACGCACCGCCTCCGCGTAGACAAATGCCAGGCGGGGGTCGCCGCCGTCCGCCGCTGCAGGCGGGGCGTTGCTGTCATTGGTCGATGAAGGGCGCTCCGGCATCAAATGCAGTTAGCACAGCGCCGCCCCGATACGAATAGTTGGTGGAAGCATAAAGGCGGGACGGTGACGTTCAACTTTTAGGGAAACAATGAATCGGGCGGCGATTGATCAATCTACAAAATCCCATGAAATCTCAGCTTTGAACCTCGCAATCGCCTCCTCGACTAACCCCAAAGGAATATCCTTCCGATACAGAGTTACCTCTCGGGTTCGCCTTGTGTCGTCACGAAAAATCTCCAACACTTGGTCGCCTTCAATCCAAAGCTCGACGCCGATTCCGTCCCGGTCGGCTACGTCGCTTGCGACTATCCAAGATTTTTTTGGTCCTGCGGTCATTGGCTAATCCAGAGTATGCGGCCAAGCTAGCGTATCTCTGCCGATAAAGTCTGCAAAACGGTCGTAAGCTGAACTCGAAACTGAGACGCTATCGAATAGCCGTATTTGTCAAGGCTTCGTCGTTCTGTCATCGCGCCACTGAGGGTGCTTTCGGGCGGACAGGAATAGTGTCAATCCGACGCCGTCGCTTCAGGCGCTGCGGCAAACATCGCTGCCAGCGTCGCCGGCCCGCCTTGGAGAACATTCAGGTCGACGTCGCCGCTGATGCCGTCGACGCGGCCCCGGTTGTGGTACTGCCAGTAAATCCAGTCGTCATGGCCTGGCCGCAGCGCCAGCGAACGCAGCCAGCGCGGGCGGCCGGCTACCTGCCCGGCATAGGCTTGCGCGGCCTCGTCGGTCACATAGAGGATGGCCGTCTTGCCGAACGCTGCTTCGACCGGGCCGAGGAAGGCTGAGAGTTCGGCCCTCAGTTGTTCGGGAGTTGGGCGCTGCGGGCAATTGCCGCCGAACTCGATGTCTACCACCGGCGGCAGCAAAGGCTGATCGCGCGGCACCACCGAGATGAAGTTGCGTGCCTGATCGGCACCGGGCCTGCAGAAGGTGAAAAAGTGATAGGCGCCGACGGCAAGGCCGGCGGCGCGGGCCGCACGCAAATTGCCCGCGAAGGCATCATCGACATGGTCGCCGCCTTCAGTTGCCTTGATAACAGCGAAGGCGACATCGTCGGCGGCAACACGCCGCCAGTCGATCTGCCGCTGATGGTGGGAAACGTCGATGCCCCTGACCGGATATTTGCCGCGATCCGGAGAAAACGTCTGAAAGTAAGTATAGCCGCCGGCCAGGATGAGGCCTGCCATGAGCAGACCGGCAGCACCCCACAAGACGATCCGGTTTTTCAACAGAGACCTACCCCCATTGGCCCGCCCTGCCCGCCGCCATGCTCCGGGCGTTCGTCGCTCGAAAAGCCAAATCATTGGCTTTTCGTCCGCTTCGGACCGCCCTCACCCTCGCTCTTTCAGCAGCCGGCCCTTCTCGCGCGACCAGTCGCGCTGCTTTTCGGTCTCGCGCTTGTCGTGCAGCTTCTTGCCGCGGCCAACGGCGAGCAGCAGCTTGGCACGGCCCTGGTCGTTGAAGTAGATCTTCAGCGGCACCAGCGTCATGCCTTCGCGGTCGACGCTTTGCGCCAGCTTGGCCATCTCGCGCTTGTTGAGCAGGAGTTTGCGGCGGCGGCGTGGCTCGTGGTTAAAGCGGTTGGCCTGCAGGTATTCCGGCAAATAGGAATTGATCAGCCAGATCTCGCCGCCCTCGACCGAGGCGTAGCTGTCCTGGATGTTGGCCTGGCCCTGGCGCAGCGACTTCACCTCGGTGCCGGTCAGCACAAGACCGGCCTCGATCGTGTCGAGCACCTCATAGGAAAACCGCGCCTTGCGGTTTTCCGCAACGGTCTTGTTGTTGGGATCGGCTTTTCTGACTTGATTCATGATGCGGAGAGGTGGCGCCTCATCCCTAGTTTATCAAGCCGGCGTGCTTCATCGCCGCGTCGATCTTCTCGGCGGTCGACGGCTCGACCGTCATTAGCGGCGAGCGCAGCACGTTTTCGACCTTGCCCAGCTTCGACAGCGCATATTTCGCGCCGGAAACGCCGGGCTCCATGAAAATCGCCTTGTGCAGCGGCAACAGACGGTCCTGCAGGTCGAGCGCCTTGGCGCTGTCGCCGGAAAGCGTTGCCTCCTGGAATTCGGCGCAGAGCCTGGGCGCGACATTTGCGGTCACCGAGATGCAACCGACACCGCCATGCGCGTTGAAGCCGAGTGCCGAGGCGTCTTCGCCGGAGAGCTGGATGAAATCCTTGCCGCAGGTGGCGCGCTGCTCTGAAACCCGCTCGACCTTGCCGGTGGCATCCTTGACGCCGACGATGTTCTTGAAGTCGTGCACCAATTGCCCCATCGTCTCCGGGCTCATGTCGACCACCGAGCGCGGTGGAATGTTGTAGATGATGATCGGCAGGCTGGTCGCCTTGGCGACGGCGGCGAAATGCGCATAGAGGCCGCGCTGCGTCGGCCTGTTGTAATAGGGCGTGACGACAAGGGCCGCGTCGGCGCCCGCCTTCTCGGCAAACTGGACCAGGCCGACCGCCTCTTCGGTGTTGTTGGAGCCGGCGCCGGCGACGACCGGAACCCGGCCCTTGGCGACCTCGATGCAAACCTTGACGACTTGGCGGTGCTCGTCATGCGACAGCGTCGGCGACTCGCCGGTGGTGCCGACCGGGACCACGCCCGTCGTGCCTTCGGCGATCTGCCAGGCTATGAACGCGCGAAAGGCTTTCTCGTCGAAACGGCCGCTCTTTTCGAACGGTGTGACGAGCGCGGTCAGCGAGCCTCTCAGCATGTCGTCCAACTCCTTGGGGCCTTTCGGGTTTTGTCGTGCGCTGCCTTCTAGCCGAAAGCGAAGCCGCGCACCATAGTCTCGACATTGTTGCGCGGCAAGCATTGCGCCGGCAATCGCAATTCGAACGACCTCAATAAGATTTTCTTTACGGGCCCTTCACCACCGACGAATAGGCTTCGGTTCAACTGTGCCTGCTGTAACGTCGAAGAACAGGAAATGACCAGATCCATGCCGGCCAGGCGGCCTCATCTTTTCGCGCTTTTCGGCGCGATCGTCGCGCTGATACCCGGCGCGGCGATCGGCGGCAGCGTCGATATGCGGGTCACGTCGGCGATCCCGATGACGGCGCCGGACAACGATGCGCTGCCGCAGTCCCCGTCGCCGTCCGCCAGCGTTGCGGTGCTGAAGAGCGGTCTCGACGCGCTGGCGGCAAACGACATTCAGCGCGCGCGCCAGGTGCGCGAGGCGCTGCCGACCAAATCGCTAGACCGGCACATCCTTGCCTGGGCGATAGCGCTTTATGGCGGCGACCAGGTGCCGAGCGGCGACATCGCCGATGCCGCGAAGATGCTGCCGAACTGGCCGGGCACGATCGCCTTGCGCAAGAACAGCGAGCGCGCGCTCTATCGCGAGAACCCCTTGCCACATGTCGTGGTGCGGGCGTTCGACGGCAGCCAGCCGCTGACCTTCGAGGGCGTGGTGATCCTGGCCCGCTCCTATGTAGCGCTGGGCGATACGAAGGCGGCGCGCTCGGTGCTGTCGCCATTCTGGCGCACCGAAAAGCTCGAAGCCAGGGACGAGGCGGCGGTCATCCGCGAGTTCGGCGCGCTGATCCCGGCCGCCGACCATCGCTTCCGCATGGAGCGCATGTTCTATGCCGACCGGGTCGCTTCGGCGCTGCGCGTCGCCGGTCTCGCCGGCGCCCAGCAATTGGCCGACGCCTGGGCGGCAGTCACCAAAGGCGACAAGAACGCGGCCAAGCTGCTGAAGGCGGTGCCGACGGCGCAGCGGGCGGCTGGCTATCTCTTTGCTGAAGCCGAATATCTGCGCAAGCAGCAGAAATTTTCCGACGCCGCCGCGCTGGTGATGAAAGCGCCGGGCGACCGTGACGCGCTGGTCGATCCGGACGCCTGGTGGGTCGAGCGCCGGGTGCTGTCGCGCGAGCTGGTCGACCAGGGCGACATGAAGACCGCCTACAGAATAGTCGCCGCGCACGCCTTCGAAAGTGCCGCCAAGGCCGCCGAGGCGGAATTCCACGCCGGCTGGTACGCACTGCGTGGCCTCAACGATCCCGCCACCGCCGCCAAGCATTTTGCGCGAATCGCCGAGCTCGCCCAGGGGCCGATGTCGCTGTCGCGCGCCTATTACTGGCTCGGCCGCGCCGCCGAAGTCGGCGGGCCCGGCAATGACAAGGATTATTTCAGCCGCGCCGCCAGCTACGGCACGACCTTTTACGGCCAGCTCGCCGGCGAGCGCGTCGGCCGGCAGACCCTCAACATCGTCTACCCCCAGCCAAGTGCCGCCGACCGCCGGAATTTTGCCACCCGCGAGGCGGTCAGCGCCATCAAGCGGCTGCAGGAGGCCGGCTATGACCCCTACGCCGAAACGCTATACCGCGATCTTGCCGGGCAGCTGAACAGCCCCGGCGAACTTGCGCTGCTGGCGGCGCTGGCGGAAAGACAAGGCAACCATTTCATGGCGCTGAAGGTCGGCAAGATCGCCGGCGCCCGCGGCATCGACGTCGGCGCGCTGTCGCATCCGCTCGGCGTCATTCCCGACACCGCCAACATCACCGGCTCGGGCAAGGCGCTGGCCTATGCGATTGCCCGGCAGGAAAGCGAGTTCAACATCGGCGCTGTCTCCAGCGCCGGCGCGCGCGGACTGCTGCAGCTGATGCCGGGCACGGCCAAGCAATTGGCGAAGAAGGCCGGCATCACATTTTCTCAGGCCCGGCTGACCACCGATGCCGGCTACAATGCAACGCTGGGCGCTGCCTTTCTCGGCGAGCAGCTCGGCCGTTTCGATGGCTCCTACGTGCTGACCTTCGCAGGCTACAATGCCGGCCCCACCCGCGCCGCCCAGTGGGTGGCGAAATACGGCGACCCGCGCGGCAAGGACGTCGACGCCATCGTCGACTGGATCGAGCGAATTCCCTATACGGAAACAAGAAGTTACGTCCAGCGCGTGATGGAGAATTACGAGGTCTACAAGATGCGCATTTCCGGCAAATACGACATTGTCGGGGATCTGGTGAACGGCCGAGGGTGACGACCGGGCTTCAAGCCAAGTCAGGCTGCGATCCTTCGCGCCCCCCTCTGTCCTGCCGGACATCTCCCCCTCTAGTGGGAGATTGGCAGCTTCGCTGAGGGGTACTTTTCTGCAACTTGGGATGTTATCGAAAACGGAGATGATGGCCGATCTCCCCCCTTTGAGGGTACCCTTGTGGGGGAGATGGCCGGCAGGCCAGAGGGGCGCTGTCCGCCGACATCTCGAAGATTCTCAGCGCCGACGCTTCGATTTGACCGCCTCTGCCCTCGCCTGTAGCTGTCGGAAACGACCCGGACGAGGCAAGGGAATACCATGGCAAGCCAAGGCTTCTCCGACTTCTTCTACGCCGCGCCGGACGGGCTGTCCCTGCACGCCCGCATCTACGACGAAGCGAATTCCGGCCATTGGCCAGTCGTTTGCCTGCCCGGCCTGACCCGCAATTGCCGTGATTTTCACGAGCTGGCGCTTTATCTATCAGTGCAGGGGAAGCGCAAGGTCGTCGCTTTCGACTATCGCGGGCGCGGGCAGTCCGCCTACGATGCCGATATCGGCCATTACAATATCGGCATCGAAGCCGGCGATATTCTCGCCGGGCTGGCGGCGCTGAGCATCGAGGAGGCTGCCTTCATCGGCACGTCGCGCGGTGGATTGATCATCCATGTGCTCGGGGCGATGCGGCCGGCCATGCTGAAGGCCATCGTCCTCAACGACATCGGCCCGGTGATCGAGTCGCAAGGTCTCGCCCATATCCGCTCCTACCTCGACCCCATGCCAAGGCCGAAGACGTACGCCGAGGTGGTCCGCGACCTGCGCAGCATCCATGGCCCGGATTTTCCGGCGCTGACCGATGCGGATTGGGAGCGGATGGCGTCAGCCTTCTACCGCGAGGCCAAGGAGGGATTTCTGCCCGACTTCGACCCGAAACTGGTCGACACGCTGGCGGGCCTAGACCTCACTCAGCCGCTGCCTGATCTGTGGCCGCAGTTCGACGCGCTGGCGGCGGTTCCGATGCTCGTCATACGCGGCGCCAACTCGAAGCTGCTGTCCGCGGAAACACTCGAGCAGATGCGCACGGGCCATGCCGACATCGAAACGATCACGGTCGACGGCCAGGGGCATGCACCGTTCTTGGAGTCCGGGATCCTTACGGGCAGGATCGCTGGTTTTTTCGAGCGGGCGGAGCGGCGGGGTGATGGGAAGTAAAGCTCGAGAACTGAGGAATTTAATGGGCAGTGCTGCACCGACTTTGAGCGGTGGCGGAGAGGATGGGATTCGAACCCACGAGAAGCTTTTGACCTCTACTCCCTTAGCAGGGGAGCGCCTTCGACCACTCGGCCACCTCTCCGTTGCGCCGGTGGATAAAGAAAAGCGCCGCCACAATCAACAAGCTGGTGTCACTATCGTCGAAAAATCGGGCTTCCGCCAAATTGCCACCTGTGGCTTGCGGCGATTCCGCGGCAATTCCCTGGCTGTTGAGTCGGCGCATGGTCACAGTTTGAGCGGGCCATTGCCGGAATTGGCTGGAATGCGGGGTTGCCGGGGCCCGATAGTTAATGGGAGCTTTCGGAGTGAGGCCAAATCGTGTCATTTGTGCAACAACGCTCGGCGATAGCGCCACCACAAACCTTTTGCCGGTACGATCGTGGTTGAACGACGCCGCCTCATGGGTAATGTCGGGTTTGAAGGAGCGGCGCGGTGCGCATCTTTTTCGGTAGTGGGGATGGGGCAGGGAACGCTGTCCTTCAGCAAAGAATACCCAGACCCGTTTTTTAACTTTTGACTGGAGGTCAGAAAATGAACATCAAGAGCCTGCTTCTCGGCTCCGCTGCGGCGCTGATCGCAGTATCCGGTGCGCGCGCCGCCGACGCCGTCGTCGTCGCCGAGCCGGAACCCGCTGAATACGTCAAGATCTGCGACGTCTACGGCGCTGGCTACTTCTACATCCCCGGCACCGAAACCTGCCTGCGCATCGGCGGCTATGTCCGCTACGACATCGGCATCGGCGACGTCGGTTCGTTCGACGGTGCTGAGAATTTCGATCACGAAGATGGCGATATCCAGGACACCTACTACAAGAACGCCCGCTTCAACCTGAAGACCTGGACCGCTCAGGAAACCGAACTCGGCACCTTGAAGACCTACACCGAGACCCGGTTCAATTTCGGCAACCGCAACCGTCACGTTAGCACCACAACCACCGATCCGGACGGCCCCGAGGGTCCGCTGCTGCCGGTCACGACCATCGTCAGAAATGACGCCGAAAACAAGGGCGTTTCGCTGAACTTCGCCTGGATCCAGCTCGGTGGCCTGCGCGTCGGTAAGGACGAATCGGCCTTCAACACGTTCATCGGCTACGCCGGCAGCGTCATCCAGGATACGCTGGTTCCTTACGGTGATTTCGACACCAACGTCGTCCAGTACTACTTCGATTTCGGCAACGGCTTCTCGGCCGTGGCTTCGCTCGAGCAGGGCGCGGGCCGCGTTGGGACCATCGACAGCTACGTTCCGCATGTCGTCGGCGGCCTGAAGTGGACGCAGGGCTGGGGCGCGATCACCGGCGTCATCGCCTACGACAGCAACTACGAAGAAGTGGCCGGCAAGGTTCGTTTGGACGTGAATGCAACCGACGCGCTGTCGCTGTTCATCATGGCGGGCTACGGCACTGACGATAACCTCAATGACCCGGGCAACTTTGTCCCAGCCAATGGCCGTGGTTTCTACAAGCAGTGGGGCGGCAACTGGGCGGTTTGGGGTGGCGGCACCTACAAGTTCAACGAGAAGACCTCGTTCAACGTGCAGGCTTCCGCTGACGACGACAAGAACTATGCCGTCGCGGCGAACATCGCCTACGACATCGTTCCTGGCCTGACGATCACCGCCGAAGTCGATTGGGACCACTACGGGCGGTTTAACGATCCGGCCAGCTTCACCAACGTCAACTGGACCAGTGCGGACAAGAAGGACAGCATTGGCGGCCTCCTCCGCTTCCAGCGCTCGTTCTAATAAGTTCGACCTGACCAATATTGAACCCGGCGGGCAACCGCCGGGTTTTTCTTTGAGCCATTCGCCGGCTGCCACATTTCAAGGCTGCCGCGGAACTTGCGCAGGCCAAGCCGGCAGGCTAGCAAGAAGGCCCCTTTTTTAACGAGCCTTTGCCATGCGCCCTCCCCTTACACCGCTCATCGCAGCGCTTCCCTCCACGGTGCCGTTTGTCGGCCCGGAGACGCAGGAGCGCGACCGCGGCCGCGCCTTTCGCGCCCGCATCGGGGCCAATGAGAGCAGCTTTGGCCCTTCGCCGCGCGTCGTTACCCGCATGGCCGGGATTGCCGGCGACATGTGGATGTATTGCGACCCCGATAATCACGATTTGAAGGTAGCCGTAGCCAGGCATCTCGGCGTCGGCGCCGAAAACGTCGTCGTCGGCGAAGGCATAGACGGGCTGCTCAGCCTGGTTGCGCGCATGTATGTGGCGCCCGGCGACGCGGTGGTGACCTCGCTCGGCGCCTATCCGACCTTCAACTTTCATGTTGCCGGCGTCGGCGGCCGATTGGTCGCAGTGCCCTACGAGAACGATCGGGAAAACCTCGACGGCCTGCTGGCTGCGGTCGCCAGGGAGAAGGCGCCACTGGTCTACCTGTCCAACCCGGACAATCCGATGGGCAGCTGGTGGGAAGCCGCCGAACTCGGCCGCTTCATCGAGGCCTTGCCGGAAACCACAATGCTGGTGCTCGACGAGGCCTATGGCGAATTAGGGCCAGCCTCAGCGCTGCCGCCAATCGATGTGGCGCGGCCGAACGTCGTCCGCATGCGCACCTTCTCCAAGGCCTATGGGCTGGCCGGCATACGCTGCGGCTACGCGGTGGCCGAGGCCCAGGTGATTCGCGACTTCGAGAAGATCCGCAACCACTACGGCGTCAGCCGCATGGCGCAGATCGCCGGCGTCGAGGCGCTTGCCGATCAAGCCTGGCTGGAAAGCGTGGTGGCGCGGGTCGCCTCCGGCCGCCGACGCATTGCCGGAACAGCCGAGGCGAACGGGCTGAAGCCGCTGGCTTCGGCGACCAATTTCGTCACCATCGATTGCGGCCGCGACGGCGCCTTCGCGCTGAAGGTGCTGCGGGCGCTGTTGTCGCGCGACGTCTTCATCCGCAAGCCGATGGTGCCGGTGCTCGATCGCTGCATCCGGGTCAGCGTCGGCCTCGACCACGAGCTCGACATTTTTGCCGAGGAATTGCCCGGCGCACTGGCGGCAGCACGGGGGAACTGAAGAGCCTTCGCCCTATGTGGCTGACTGGCGGCAGCGTGGTTGAATTTGCACGGCGATGCGCCAGACTCGACTCAGAGGATGGAGAGCGCGATGACCGACCGCACTGTACAAGTACGCATATATGGCAAGGTGCAAGGCGTCAGCTACCGGGTCTGGGCGCGGCGCGAGGCGTCGGCGCTTGGCCTCGCCGGGTGGGTGCGCAACGAAGTTGACGGCTCGGTGACAGCCTTGATTGCAGGAACCGGGGCGGCGGTCTCGACGATGATTGAGCGACTTTGGCAAGGGCCGGCAGGGGCAGCAGTTTCGAAGGTCGATGTCGAGGACATCGAGGCACGCAACACGTCCGCGGGTTTCAGGATTATTGCCTAGCAAGGCATGATCCTGCTCATTGCTTCCATCGGACAAAATCTCCAGGGTGCAGAGAGAGCAAACCTGAAGTCATTGCCCTGCCCGAATGCTTCGGTCCTTGAATTAATTGAACGTTTGTTTTATTACGTCGTAAAAGGCGGTTTGTCATGGCGCGTACGACCGGTTCTCACGGAGAAAAGACCGAAGCTGCGGTCCGCGAGGCGGCGGTCAGCCTGATTGCGCGTCTCGGCTACGAAGCGATGTCGATGCGCCAGCTGGCGGCCGAAGTCGGCGTCCAGGCAGCGGCGCTTTACCGCTACTTCCCGACCAAGCAGGACCTTCTGTTCACGCTGATGCGCGAGCATATGGAAGGCTTGATCGAGGCGTGGCGCGCAACACGCCCTGTCGGCGCCGATCCGGCAACGCGGCTTGCCGCCTATGTCGAAAACCACATCGCTTTCCATATCGAACGCCGCCATTCCACCCATGTCTCGAACATGGAGCTGCGCAGCCTGTCGCACGAAAAACTCACGCAGATCCTGCGCATGCGCACGGCCTACGAGAAGGAGCTGCGCACCATCCTGCGCGACGGCGTCGAAGCGGGCTTATTCAGCATCGAAGACACAGGGCTCACCGCCATGGCGCTGATCCAGATGATGACCGGCGTCATCGTCTGGTTCCGGCCGGGCGAACGGCTGTCGATCGCCGAAGTCACCGCTACATATCTAGCAATGACAATGCGCCTTGTTGGAGCAAAGAACGATGGCGCGACAACGAGCTCCGGCGCCGTGCGTTCATTCGAGCGCGCAAAGGACGCTCTAGCACTTTGATTTCGCGCATGATCCCGATTTTCGGGGTCGTGCGCCGGGAGGAACGGCATGTACACGCATACGCTCAACTTCGGGCTTGACGAAGATGTCGAGGCGCTGCGCGACCTGGTGCGGCGCTTCGCCCAAGAGAAAATCGCGCCGATAGCCGCCGAGATCGACCGGTCGAACGAATTCCCGGCGCATCTGTGGGTGGAGCTCGGCGGGCTTGGCCTGCTCGGCATCACCGCCGATCCCGATTTCGGCGGCAGCGGCATGGGCTACCTCGCCCACGTCGTGGCGATGGAGGAGATTTCGCGCGCCTCCGCCTCGGTCGGCCTCTCCTACGGCGCCCATTCCAACCTCTGCGTCAACCAGATCAATCGCTGGGCGACGCAGGCGCAGAAGGAAAAATATCTGCCTTCGCTGTGCAGTGGCGAAAAGGTCGGCGCGCTGGCAATGTCGGAATCCGGCGCCGGGTCCGACGTCGTGTCGCTGCGCCTGCGCGCGGAAAGGCGCAACGACCGCTATGTGCTCAACGGCACCAAGATGTGGATCACCAACGGACCGGATGCCGAGACGCTGGTCGTGTATGCCAAGACCGATCCGGAACTCCATTCGCGCGGCATCACCGCTTTCATCGTCGAAAAGGCCTTTGCCGGTTTTTCGGTTGCGCAAAAGCTCGACAAGCTTGGCATGCGCGGCTCGAACACCGGCGAGCTGGTGTTCGAGAATGTCGAAGTCCCGTTCGACAATGTGCTGCATGAGGAAGGGCGCGGCGTCGAGGTGTTGATGTCGGGCCTCGACTACGAACGTGCCGTGCTGGCCGGCGGGCCGATCGGGCTGATGGCGGCGTGCCTCGACGTGGCGATACCTTACGTGCACGAGCGCAAGCAGTTCGGCCAGCCGATCGGCGAATTCCAGCTGGTGCAAGGCAAGCTCGCCGACATGTATGCGACGATGAACGCGGCGCGCGCCTACGTCTATGCCGTGGCCGCCGCTTGCGATCGCGGTGAGACGGCCCGCAAGGATGCTGCCGCCTGTATTCTCTTCGCCGCCGAAAAGGCGACGCTGATGGCGCTCGAGGCCATCCAGCTTTTGGGCGGCAATGGCTACATCAACGACTACCCGACCGGCCGGCTGCTGCGCGACGCCAAGCTCTACGAGATCGGCGCCGGCACCAGCGAAATCCGTCGTTGGCTGATCGGGCGGGAAATCATGGCGGAGAGCGCCTAATGGCATCCTTTTGAACTTTTGCCAGAAGCCATGCGATGTGGCATATTTCGGACTATGTGCCACAATCCTAGCGAGACGAACCATGGCGGACAGAACGGGAAAGTCCGGATTTGACGAAGATCCGCAAGCACAGTTCGATGCCAGCGCTCGCAAAACGCCACTTAGGGTTCCGGCGAAACGCGAGCGTGTTAAACTTGGCGAGGGCGGGCGCTTCGTCATCCCTGCTGCGATGCGCGAGGAGATGGGCGTGAAGCCTGGCGAGGAGATGATCCTGCATGTCGAAAACGGCGAGCTGCGGGTAAGATCGTGGCTGCAGAATCTGCGGCGCGTCCAGGCCGAATTGTCGGCGCTGAAACAGCCCGGTGAAAGCGTCGTCGACGAATTTCTGAAAGAGCGGCGGGAAGAGCAGCGTCGAAGCGACAAGCGTCTCGACCGGCTTCACGCCGAAGGGACGACAGGAAAGCGGGCGAAATGAAGCCCTACGTCATGGACAGTTCGGCGGCACTCGCAATCCTGCTCAACGAGCAAGGCACCGATAGTGCTTTGGGGTTCGCGCCGGATGCACAATGCAGTTCGGTCAATGCGGCCGAAATCATTGCCAAGCTGATCGACAAGGGACGCAGCATGGAACAGGCCGCGGACGACCTCGCCAGTCTCGGCATGCCGATCGCCGTTTTCGACGAAGCGATGGGCATCGCCGCCGGGCAGCTTCGCCAACTGACGCGGCATCGCGGCCTGTCGTTGGGCGATCGGGCCTGCCTCGCGCTGGCTATTCGCGAGAACGCCATTGCCGTCACCGCTGATCGCGATTGGAGCGACCTCGATGTCGGCTGCAAGATCGAGCTGATCCGGTAGCGCCATGGCCCCCCTCAACTCGCAGATCTCGCCCGCCTCCGATATTTTCCGCGCCAATGCCGAGCGCATGCGGGCGCTGGTCGCCGATATTGCTGAGAAAGCGGCCACGGTCGAACGCGGCGGCTCGGAAGATGCGCGCGAGCGGCACGTCTCCCGCGGCAAGCTCCTGCCGCGGCAACGCCTCGCCCAATTGCTTGATACCGGCTCGCCCTTCCTCGAAATCGGCCAGTTCGCGGCATGGTCGATGTATGGCGAGGACATCCCGTCGGCCGGTCTCATCGCCGGCATCGGGCGCGTCGAAGGCACCGAAGTGATGGTCGTCGTCAACGACGCCACGGTGAAGGGCGGCACCTATTATCCGCTGACAGTGAAGAAGCATCTGCGTGCACAGGAAATCGCGCTGCAGAACAATCTGCCTTGCGTCTATCTGGTCGACAGCGGCGGCGCCAATCTGCCCAATCAGGACGAGGTGTTTCCCGACCGCGATCATTTCGGCCGCATCTTCTATAACCAGGCCAACATGTCGGCCGCCGGCATTCCGCAGATCGCCTGCGTCATGGGGTCGTGCACTGCCGGCGGCGCCTATGTGCCTGCGATGTCGGACGAGACAATCATGGTGCGCAACCAGGCAACCATCTTTCTCGGCGGCCCGCCGCTGGTGAAGGCGGCCACCGGCGAGGACGTCACCGCCGAGGACCTCGGTGGCGCCGACGTGCACACAAGGCTTTCCGGCGTTGCCGACCACTATGCGCTCGACGACGAGCATGCGCTGGCCATATGCCGGCGTATCGTCAAAAACCTGAATCGGAACAAGACTGTAAGCCTTGCCTTACAGAAATCGATTCCGCCGCTTCACGATCCACATGAACTCTACGGAATCGTGCCGACGGATCTGCGCCAGCCCTATGACGTACGCGAGGTAATCGCCCGCACCGTCGACGGCTCCGAATTCGATGAGTTCAAGCAGAATTATGGCACCACGCTGGTCACCGGTTTTGCCCATCTCAGCGGCATGCCGGTCGGCATCATCGCCAACAATGGCGTGCTGTTTTCGGAAAGCGCGCTAAAGGGCGCGCATTTCATCGAGCTGTGCTGCCAGCGCAGGATCCCGCTGATTTTCCTGCAGAACATCACCGGCTTCATGGTCGGGCGGAGATACGAGGCCGGCGGCATCGCCAAGGACGGCGCCAAGCTGGTCATGGCGGTCGCAACGGCCAAGGTGCCGAAGATGACCGTGATCATCGGCGGCTCGTTCGGCGCCGGCAATTACGGTATGTGCGGACGCGCCTATTCGCCACGCTTCCTGTGGATGTGGCCGAATGCCCGCATCTCGGTGATGGGCGGCGAGCAGGCGGCAACGGTGCTGGCCATGGTCAAGCGCGAAGGCATCGAGCGCAAGGGCGGGGAATGGAGCGCCGAGGAGGAGGCGAAATTCAAGAAGCCGATCCTTATGAAATACGAGCATGAAGGCCACCCGCTCTATTCGTCGGCAAGGCTCTGGGACGACGGCATCATCGACCCGGCCAAGACCCGCGAGGTGCTGGCGCTCAGCCTTTCGGCCGCGCTCAACGCCGAGATCGAAGAGACAAGGTTCGGCGTGTTCAGGATGTGAGATGAGCGAAATCGGCCAGAGGATTCGTATTCAAACCGGCGACATCACGAGGCTGGCGGTCGACGCCATCGTCAACGCCGCCAACACCTCTCTTCTCGGAGGCGGCGGCGTCGACGGCGCTATCCACCGCGCGGCCGGCCCCGAGCTTGTGGCAGAATGCCGGACCTTGCATGGCTGCAAGGTCGGAGACGCAAAAATCACCAAGGGCTACAGGCTACCCGCGCGCTACGTCATTCATACGGTCGGGCCGGTCTGGCAAGGTGGCAGCAAAGGAGAAGCCGAACTGCTCGCCTCCTGCTATCGCCGGTCGCTCGAAATCGCCGCCGCAAAGGACTGCCGGACGGTGGCGTTTCCAGCGATCTCGACCGGGGCCTACCGCTACCCGAAGGATCAGGCGACGCAAATTGCAGTCGGGACCGTGAGCGCCTTCATCGGCCAGAACACCGTTCCGGAAACCGTCATTTTCTGCTGCTTCGACGAGCCGACGGCCGAATTGTATCAGCGGGCCGTTGCTGCACTCGGCAAAGCGTGATCCACAGCCATGAGAAATCTGCAGACCCATTTTCAATCATCCAACTGGCCATACAGAAAAATTGCGGCTATTGCTGTTTTTCAACGTCAATGGGGCTTGGGCGAAGGTGAAACAGCAACTTTTCCAGAAAAACTACTGCCGCAATACTTTCGGGGTTACTTATATTAGCTGCACCAGGCACGGGCGCGGCGGGATCGCTGGCCGGAAGCGAAGGCGACAAGCGCTTTTCACCACTTCTGCCTGGCAGCGCCAAGGACGAATGCACCAAGGCCTACAAGGCCTATGTCGCTGCAAGCGGCCATTCGGCATACGCCACGACATCTTTCGTGCGGGTCAGGGACGGTTACGTCCTGTGTGGCGCTCACTGCAATGCCTCGTCGCAAAAGGCGGCAGAGGCCATGGCGATGAAATCCCGCCAGAGCGCACGGGCGTACTACAAGGTGGCGGCCAGCGGCAACTGTCAGATCGCGGCTTCGAAGTAGACGGGCAAACGCCGATCCGGGATTGCCCGCGCCAAATCCGGGAGGCCCGATGTTCGCCAAGATCCTGATCGCCAACCGTGGCGAGATCGCCTGCCGGGTGGTCCGCACGGCACGCAGGATGGGTGTGCGCAGCGTCGCCGTCTATTCCGATGCCGACGCTCACGCCTTGCATGTCGAAATGGCCGACGAAGCGGTGCATATCGGCGCCTCTCCCGCCAACGAAAGCTATCTGCGCGGCGACAAGATCATTGCAGCGGCCTTGGCCACAGGTGCCGAGGCCATCCATCCGGGCTACGGCTTTCTTTCGGAAAACCCCGAATTCGTCGACCAGGTCGCCGCCGCTGGGCTGATCTTCATTGGGCCGTCGGCGGCCTCGATCCGTGCCATGGGACTGAAGGACGCGGCCAAGCGGCTGATGGAAAAGTCCGGCGTGCCTGTCGTTCCGGGCTACCATGGCGAAGCGCAGGAGATCGTGTTGCTCGCCTCCAAGGCGCGCGAGATCGGCTACCCCGTATTGATCAAGGCGCGCGCCGGCGGCGGCGGCAAGGGCATGCGGCGTGTCGAGCATCCCGATGATTTTTCGGAAGCACTGTCGGGCGCGCGGCGCGAGGCGAAAGCCGCGTTCGGTGACGACCGCGTCTTGGTGGAAAAATATGTCGACAAGCCGCGCCACATCGAAGTGCAGGTGTTTGGTGACAATTTCGGCAACGCCGTACATCTTCACGAACGTGACTGCTCGGCGCAGCGCCGCCATCAGAAGGTGATCGAGGAGGCGCCTGCCCCCGGCATGACGCCGGCACTGCGCAAGGCGATGACCGAGGCGGCGGTGAAAGCCGCAAAGGCAATCCACTATTCCGGCGCCGGTACCATCGAGTTCATCGTCGATGCCTCGCAAGGTCTGAAGGCCGACCGTTTCTGGTTCATGGAAATGAACACCCGCCTTCAGGTCGAGCACCCCGTCACCGAAATGGTCACCGGCATCGACTTGGTCGAGTGGCAGTTGCGGGTAGCCTCCGGCGAAAAACTGCCGAAGACGCAGAGCGAGATCGCGCTCTCCGGCCACGCCTTCGAGGCGCGCATCTATGCCGAGGACGCGGCAAGAGGGTTTTTACCGGCGACCGGCACCTTGCACCATTTGAAATTTCCGCAGCCAGCACCGGAAGGTGCGACCATGCGCATCGAAACTGGCGTGCGCGCCGGCGATGCGATTTCGCCGTTTTACGACCCGATGATCGCCAAGCTGATCGTCCATGGCAAGGACAGACGGGCGGCGCTCACGGCACTTGGCGAGGCGCTGTCGCAGACCGAAATCGCCGGCTCGACCGTCAACACTGGCTTTCTTGCCGCGCTGGCCGCTGATGCAGCTTTTGCGGCGGGCGATATCGATACCGGCCTGATCTCCAGGCATCAGCAGGCGTTGACGGCGGTTGCGCCGCCGAGCGGTGAGACAATTGCCGCCGCGGCACTTGCTGCTTCCGGTGCGCGCGACTTGCCGTCCTCGGACGATCCCTGGTTGTCGCTGGCCGGCTATGCGCATTTCCACGCTGTAGTGCGGCGCATGCTGCTGAAGTTTGGCGAGCAGGAGATCGCCGCGCGCGTGTCGGTGCGGCCGGACAGACGGTTCGAGGTGGCGCTGGAAGCGCCCTATGACAGCGTCAATTCGCATGATCTCCGTACCGCCCCTCGCCTCGCCCGCTGGCCGGGCCACGTCACCGTCTTCGAGGGCGCTATCGGCTACGATTTTGCCGTGCCGGACCCGCTGGCGCGAGCCGACGAAGCCGCCGCTTCCGGCAGCCTGCGCGCGCCGATGCCGGGCCTGGTCAAATTGGTGCGTGCGGCAAAAGGCGAGGCCGTGATCAAGGGCCAGCCGCTGCTGATACTGGAGGCGATGAAGATGGAGCACACCATTGCCGCGCCCCATGACGGGCTTATCGCCGAGATCGCCGCCGAAGGCGCGCAGGTCACAGACGGAACCGTGCTGGTTCGCTTTGCCGAGGAACCACAGCTGACCGCAGTTTCCTTATCCACGAAGTGACCCCGAGCGCGTCACAAAAGGCACCGCAAAGATGAAAATGGCCAGGTTCGACCCGGCCATTTTCAATTACAACATAGTTCTATCAGGGCTGGATCGGCGCGTATTTGCCGTCATGCCACTGGTTGATGTCGTAGCTGGCGTTCTTGAGGTCGCCCTTCTCGTCGAAGGTGACCGGCCCGACAACCGTGCTGATCGGCTGGCCGTTCTTCAACGCCTCGGCGACCTTGGCCGGGTCGTCGCTGCCGGCGCGCTTGATGCCCTCGGCGAATGCCTGGATCACGGCATAGGAAAACAGCGTGAAGCCCTCCGGCACAAAGCCGCCGGCCTTGATCTTGGCGATAGCTTCCTTGGCTTCGGGCTTCGACTGCGGATCCGATGGGAAGACGAACATGGTGCCTTCGCCGGCCGGACCGGCAACCTGCCAGAATTCCGGCGAAGCGATCGAGTCCGGCATGATCAACTGGAACTTGAGGTTCTGCTCCGCCGACTGGCGCAGGATGAGGCCGGCTTCGGGGTGATAGCCGCCGAAATAGACCACATCAGCCTTCAGCTCCTTGAGCTTGGTAACGAGCGCGGAATAGTCCTTCTCGCCGGCGTTGATGCCCTCGTAGAGGATTTCATTGAGACCGTTCTGGTTCATCGTTGCCTTCACGGCATCGGCCACGCCCTGCCCATAGGCGCTCTTGTCGTGCAGGATGACGACTTTCTTGCCGGCATATTTCTTGGCGATCCAGGGACCAATAAAAGCGCCCTGCGCATCGTCGCGCGTATAGAGGCGCATGATCGTCGGCCAGCCGGCCTTCGCCGCTGCGTCGGTCAACACCGGGTTTGAGGAAGCCGGACTCATCATCAGCGCACCGGCTTCTGCGTAGACAGCGGAGGCCGGGATGCTGGAGCCCGAGCAGGCGTGACCATCGATGAACTTGACACCATTGGCGATGATGCGGTTGGCGACCGAAACCGCCTGCTTCGGATCGCACTGATCATCCTCGATGTCGAGCTTGATCTGGCGACCGTCGACGCCGCCAGCCGCGTTGATCGCGTCGGCGGCGGCTTGCGCGCCTTGCTTGAACTGATCGCCGATGGTGGCAAGCTGCCCGGTCATCGGTCCGACCACCGAAAAGGTGATGTCGTCGGCGAAGGCGAGCGGCGCGGTCATCATCAGGCCAAATATGGCTGCGCTCAAAATACTGAATTTCTTCATGGTAACATAACTCCTCCACTCTCGCGCAGCCGCCCGGCCGCGCCTCTTCCAGAGTGGCGGGAGAATTTCATCCTTCGCCGGAGCTGTCTAGACGCATCGTCGGCGCTCGATTGGGCCTGTAACATGCGGTCCCAAAGACAAAGCC
The DNA here is from genome assembly GCF_040322275.1 of Mesorhizobium sp. M0174. NCBI lineage: Bacteria > Pseudomonadati > Pseudomonadota > Alphaproteobacteria > Hyphomicrobiales > Phyllobacteriaceae > Mesorhizobium > Mesorhizobium sp. M0174. Next base: position 77,809 of record NZ_JAMYTB010000010.1, on the reverse strand, counting down.
GCGCCAGCCCTGTTCCGGCCGGTCGCGGCTTTTGCCATTGAGCTTGCCGGCGCATCCGCGCCGGAACCTGCTGGCCTTCCCTGTCTGTTGCACGGCTCGGCCTGATCAGCCTGCTGTGTTCTTGGTTTTGACTTGGTCGGCCATCTTGCGCGGCCTCTTTTTTTCGGGGCCAGCCGTCTGCGCGGCCTTGACCCGAAGCGTCCCTGTCAGTGAACTCAGTGTCGGCGAATTCAGTGCATCGTCATCCATTCGCGGGCTTCGCGCAGCGCACTGGCGATCTCGACTTTCGACATGGCGGCCGACAATTCAGAACGCAGTTCCGCGGCGCGGGCCGAACCCTTGATCGCGGCGATGTTGAACCATTTGTGGGCGGCGACGACATCGGTCTCGCAATCGCGGCCGGTCGCATACATCATGCCCAACTCGAAAAGAATATCGGCCTGGGCAGTTGCCCCCATGGCGCCGAAGCCGGCTTCAAGCATTTCAAAACGTGCCATTTCAAATCCCCTGTTCTGGCTCCCGAGAGCTGTCTCCGTCTGTCCCTCGGTGTCCTTGATTACCTTCGGGGGCGGCCGCTCTTTCGATGCTTTCGAGAATGCCGCGGAGGCTTGAATCCGTCGTTAAATGGCGTGCTTAATTTGAGGAAAACAAAGCTAAAACAAGAGGTAAACGCGAAAATTCGTTAAGGATACAAAGCCAGCAACTGCGCCAGTTTGCACAAAATTTGAAGAAAACTTGCGAGGCGCGGATCAAGACTCGGCTAACCACAGAAGACAAAGACGTGTGCGGCCCGTTTCATTTTTCGCCGGCGCGGCCGTTCGGGAGCGGGCAAAAACCCGCAACCGTTCCGTCGCGGCACCGCTTTTGTTTTTCCGGGAGCTGGACTAGCTTACGTTTGCGTAAGGGGCAGACGGCCGGGACGGAGCCCGATTGGACTTGCCTGAGGGAGGAAAGACATGTTTCGACACGTGAGCCTGGCCCTCGCGGCCGCAATAATGATGACCGGCGCGGCATGGGCCGATCCGATCGAAGGCAATTGGAAAACGCAAGCCGGAGCGACTGCCGCCATTTCGGGTGGCGGCGGGGCATTTTCGATTACGCTCAAATCCGGCAAATTTGCCGGCAAGAACATAGGTTCACTGAAGGTGGCCGGCGACAACAAATATGCCGGCACCATAACCGACCCCGAAACCGACAAGACCTATTCGGGCAAGGCTTCGCTTTCCGGCAGTTCGCTCAAGATGAGCGGCTGCGTGTTGGGCGGGCTGATCTGCAAGAGCCAGACCTGGCACAAGCTCTGATCGTGCCATTCCTGCCGGGGTGCGCGGGGCCAGTCGGCCCCGTTTTCATATATCGGTCTCGCAGCCGCGGCTCGCCATAGGTCACTGCTTTCAAGGCGGCCCGCCCAGAGATCATCAACCATTTTGAACCCCAGATGAACGCCGGCATCAGAGCCGGTTCAGCCTGGGCAAGGCATTGTCATGCGTGTTGAAGGAGACACCGCGCGATGCTTGCCCGCCGCTTCACCATCGTCTGCCTGCTGATGAGCCTGTTCGGCATGTTGTTCGCCGTCCTTGTCGCCGAAGCCGGCCGGCCGGCCCGCGCCTGGGATGTGGCCATTTCCTGCCGGCTCGGTTGCCCGAACCAGCTTCGCCACTGAACCCGACAGCGAGATATTGAAACCCACGCCATGACCCGCCTCACCGCCAATGTCGTCAAGATCCTTCGGCTTCTGCCGCGGACGGCACTCATCCTGACGGTTCTGGCGGCCCCGGTCCTGGCCGTGCCGACGATGCGCGCCGATTCCGGTTCGACCATCGAGGCGCCTGCGCTGAGAAAGGCCAGCGTCGGCTTTGTGCTGCTGGTCAGCTTGCGGCGAGGTTAGGCCGCCGGAAAGAAAACCGCCGACAGCGCGTTTTGAGACCGCCTTACCCCCTCCCAACTGCGCGCCCAACTCTCTATATTGGGTCATGGAAAAGCGAATCTATCCCCAAGCCATTGAATCGGTCGTCACGCCGGAGCCGTTTGGCCGACAGAGCTTCAACGACGCCAAGAAGGCGGTCGCGGCCCTGCAGGTGCTTTACGACCGCAACACAAAGTTCCTGCGCGATTCATTTGCCGCGCTCGCAGCGGGCGGCGACAACAACAAACGCTACCGGGCCTTCTATCCGGAGATCGGCGTCACCACGAGTTCGTTCACCCAGATCGACTCGAGGCAGGCCTATGGTCACATGCCGACGCCGGGGCATTTCTCAACCACAATCACCCAGCCTGCTCTTTTCGAGAGCTATCTCACCGAACAGCTTCGGCTGATCATGCGCAACCACGGCGTTCCGGTCACGGTTTCAGAATCGACCACTCCCATCCCCCTGCATTTCGCCTTTCTCGAAGGCACGCATGTCGACGGTTCCGCTGCGGAACGCATCAAACGGCCGATCCGTGACCTGTTCGACGTGCCGGATCTCGACGGCACCGACGACCAGATCGCCAACGGTACATTTGAAGTGGGATTGGGCGAGGCACGGCCGCTGGCGCCGTTCACGGCACAACGGATCGACTATTCGCTGCATCGGATGTCGCACTATACGGCGACCAGTCCCCAGCATTTCCAGAACTTCGTGCTGTTCACCAACTACCAGTTCTACATCGACGAATTCGTCGCCCGTGCACGCGAATTGATGGCCAATGGCGGTGACGGATATGTAGAGTTCGTCGAGCCGGGCAATATCGTGACCAAAGTGGGCGACAGCGCGCCTGGTGAGGGTGCTGCGCCCCCTCGCCTGCCGCAGATGCCGGCCTATCATCTGAAGAAGCCGAATCATGGCGGCATCACCATGGTCAATATCGGCGTTGGCCCTTCCAACGCCAAGACCATCACCGACCATATTGCGGTGCTCCGGCCGCATGCCTGGGTGATGCTCGGCCATTGCGCTGGCCTGCGCAACACGCAGGCGCTGGGCGATTATGTGCTGGCACACGCCTATGTTCGGGAAGACCATGTCCTCGACGACGATCTTCCGGTCTGGGTGCCGATCCCGCCGCTGGCTGAAATCCAAGTGGCGCTGCAGGAAGCGGTCGCCGAGGTCACCGGGCTTTCCGGCTACGACCTCAAGCGCATCATGCGCACCGGCACCGTCGCCACCATCGACAACCGCAACTGGGAGCTGCGCGACCAGCGCGGGCCGGTGCAGCGGCTGTCGCAGTCGCGGGCGATCGCGCTCGATATGGAATCGGCAACGATCGCCGCCAACGGCTTCCGCTTCCGGGTTCCCTATGGCACGCTGCTTTGCGTATCCGACAAGCCGCTGCATGGCGAATTGAAGCTGCCCGGCATGGCGACCGAGTTCTACAAGCGGCAAGTGGCGCAGCATCTGACCATCGGCATCAGGGCGATGGAGAAGCTGGCTGAAATGCCGATGGAGCGACTGCATTCGCGTAAGCTCAGGAGCTTTTCGGAAACGGCCTTCCAGTAAATGCCGAATCGCATGTGTCGGTCCGGGTCAGGACATTTCGTCATCTTGATTGAGCCGCACTTCTGCCGATAGACAAAGCGATGGCACGTATTCGGGAAATGACGGTTGCGCTGGCATTCGTCGCAATGCTTGCACTCTCGGCCGCGCTGGTGGCCGGGTTTTTCGGATCGCTGCATCCGGCCCTCGATTCCTTTGCTCATTTCCGCGTCCATTTTTCGGTGCTGATGGCGCTTTGCGCGCTGCCCCTGCTCGCCACCTCGTTTCGCCTGCAGGCTGCGGCCGCCTTGCTGTTTGCGGTAGCCTCCTTTGCCACCACGTCGAATGCCTTGCCGCTTTCGCGGCTATGGCAGGTGCAGGCCGCCTACGAAGCCAAACCTGGTGACGAGCCGGTCTACCGCCTGCTGCAGATGAACCTCAGGTTCAACAATCCAACGCCTGAGAAGGTGCTGTCGCTGATCGGCCGGACCCAGCCCGATGTGATCACCCTCGAAGAGGTGTCCGAGATGTGGAAGGCAAAGCTTGGGCTGCTGTCCAGCGCTTATCCCTACCGGATCCTCTGCCCGTATCCCAATGGCGTGTTCGGCGTTGCGCTGCTGTCCAGACGACCGTTTGCCATAGGCACAGCGCCGCACTGCGACAGCCGCGGCGCAATGGCGATCGCCACGGTCGATTTCGGCGGAACCGACGTCGATGTCGGCGCCATCCACCTCACCTGGCCATGGCCGCACAACCAATCACGGCAGATTGGAGGGTTGTCTGACGAAATCGCCTCGCTTGGCGAGACGTCGATCCTGGCGGGCGACTGCAACGCAGCGCCATGGAGCGCCGCCGTCCGGCGCGTCGCATCGCTTGGCAAGCTGACTGTAATGCCGTCGGTCGGGCCGACCTGGCTCTACAGAAAGCTGCCGGATTTCCTGCGCTTCGCCGGACTGCCGATCGACCAGGTTTTCAGCAAGGGCGCCATCGTTATCCGTTCGGCGTCGACCCTTGAGGACACCGGCTCAGACCATCTGCCGGTGCTGGTGGAGTTTTCGCTACGGTCGCATGAACAAAAGCCGCTCGACGAGCACCAGACGGCGACCGCGCTTGCAGCGCTGCCTGGCGGGACGCGAAGCTGAAAATCCGCAGTCCAGTCTCGACCTGGCTTATTACTGGCCCACAAAAGCGCGGATGAGGTGCTCGACAGGGCCGCCGTCGCGATGCTCGTGCGCATCGAAGGCGATCTGCTTTGCCTCGTATTCGGCATAGATGGCATTGATCCGGCGCTTTGCCTCGCGACGTGCCTCGAAACAGTGCGGGTCATCAGCGACTGTCAGCCCTCGAACCGACTTTTCGGTGGCCCGCATCATCTGTCTGGCGATGCGGCCATGGGTCTCTTCATGGGCGCGGACGCCAGCGAAGAACCGCTTCCAGCGCTTCTGCAGCGCAGGCGATGTGGCTGAGACTAGTTTGGGATAGGTATAGAAGAGATTGAGCGTCCCGTTGGCCTGGCGCAGGCGGCAGACGCCGTTTTCCTGATGGGCGTCGAAGGTCCAATCATCGACGCTGTAGCCGGTCTGCGCGATGGCGTGGGTCATGAAGCCGTGCTTCGGCCCACTGCGATCCATGGCCTCGATCAGGGCCGCGCCGGTGGTTCCGGCAATGTTGTAAGTTCGTGTCTTGACCAGCACCTTAGTGCCGGCCAAGGCTGCAGGGGCGCACAATGCCCCGATCGCCACAACGCTCGTCAGAACTGCCAGGCGCATTTTTCCTTCCTCCCTGTCGCCGCAGAAAGGAAACACAGGCAGGCGGTTTATTCAACAATCCTACGGTTGCGCTGCTCCTCATCTTGTTTAGTCCGGAACAAACCTTGTGACTTACATGTTCTGGTAGACCGGGCCCTCGCCGCCCTGTGGCGGCACCCAATTTATATTCTGGTTCGGGTCCTTGATATCGCAAGTCTTGCAGTGCACGCAGTTCTGCGCGTTGATGACGAAGCGCACATCCTTTGCCGCAGGATCGGCGGCGGCATTGCCGTCCTTGTCGACCCATTCGTAGACGCTGGCCGGGCAGTAACGCGTCGAGGGCCCGGCATAGACGTCATGCTCGGAGCGCTTTTGCAGGTCCATGTCGGCGACGAGCAGATGGACCGGCTCGTTCTCCTCGTGGTTGGTGTTGGACAGGAACACCGACGACAGCCGGTCGAAGGTCAGCACCCCGTCCGGCTTCGGGTAGGCGATCTTCTGGTGCGCGGCGGCCGGTTCCAGCGTGGCGTAGTCGGCCTTGCCGTGCTTCATCGTGCCGAAGGGCGAGAAGCCGAACAGCGTGTTCAGCCACATGTCGAGCCCGCCAAGGCCGACGCCGACAATGGTGCCGAAGCGTGACCATAGCGGCTTGACATTGCGCACTTTCTTCAGATCCTTGCCGATATCGGTGGCGCGCCAGGTGGCCTCGTAGGAGGCCAGCTCGTCATTGGCGCGGCCGGCGGCTATCGCATCACAGACATGCTCGGCCGCCAGCATTCCGGAGAGCACGGCATTGTGCGAGCCCTTGATGCGCGGCACGTTGACGAAGCCGGCCGCGCAGCCGATCAGGGCACCGCCGGGGAAGGACAGTTTCGGCACCGACTGCCAGCCGCCTTCGGTGATGGCGCGGGCACCATAGCCCAGCCGCTTGGCACCCTCGAAGGTACCGCGGATCGCCGGATGGGTCTTGAAGCGCTGGAACTCGTCAAAGGGCGACAGATAGGGGTTCTTGTAGTTCAGGTGAACGACGAAGCCGACTGCCACCTGGTTGTCCTCGAGATGGTAGAGGAAGGAGCCGCCGCCGGTCTTCATATCGAGCGGCCAGCCGAAGGAATGCTGCACAAGGCCCGGCCGGTGGTTTTCCGGTTTGACCTGCCAGAGTTCCTTGAGGCCGATGCCGTATTTTCCTGGCTCGCGGCCGTCGGAAAGGTGGTATTTGGCGATCAGCTGCTTGGCGAGCGAGCCACGCGCGCCCTCGCCGATCAAGACATATTTGCCCATCAGCGCCATGCCCGGCGCAAAGCCCGGACCGTGCGTGCCGTCCTTCTCGACGCCCATGTCGCCGGTGACGACGCCGGTGACCGCACCGGCCTCGTTGTAGAGCAGGCCGACCGCCGCAAAGCCCGGATAGATCTCGACGCCCAGCGCCTCGGCCTTGGTCGCCAGCCAGCGGCAGACATTGCCGAGCGAGACGATATAGTTGCCGTGATTGTTCATCAGCGGCGGCATCAGGATATTGGGCAGACGGAACGAACCGGCGGGGCCGAGAACCAGGAAATGGTCGTCGGTGACCGGTGTCCTGAAGGGATGACCCTCCTCTTCGCGCCAGCCGGGCAGCAGCCGGTCGATGCCGATCGGATCGACGACGGCGCCGGACAGGATGTGCGCGCCGACTTCGCCGCCCTTTTCCAGCACGACGACGGAAAGCTCGGGATTGACCTGCTTGAGACGGATCGCGGCGGCGAGGCCGGCCGGGCCGGCGCCGACAATGACCACGTCGAATTCCATGCTTTCGCGTTCGATATCGCTCATCGACCCCTCACTGGCTCGCTATTCCCGGCATCTTGCTGGCTCACGCGCTGCATAGCGCATCAAATAGCGACGGGAAACCGGCGCGGACGTGACAATACCGATTTCGTCAAAAAGTCGCGTCCTGCCACACAGATTCGCGGTGGCGAGCATCAATCTTCAATCCTATTCCGTTTGCACAGATATGTCGCACTGATGTTTTTAATTGTTCGACGGCTTGCTTATCGGCCATACTTCCCGCCATGCGCATATTCAGGCCGGCTGGCTTTTCATCGACGCGCTTTTTTTTCACGCCCGGCCGGATTTGCCGTGCGGCGCTGTTGGCGCTGCTGCCACTGACGACCCTCGATGCCCATGCCGAGCAGCAACTGGTCTGGGCGACCGGCGCCTATTCCTTTTCCGACGAGCGCGGCGGCTTCCGCATCACCGGGGCTTCCGGCATCGGCACGAAAGAGGATCCGCTGGTCATCACCGAAGAGCTGAATTCAGCGACGCCGGTAACGCTTGCCATTCGCACGACAAAGCCGATCCAGCCGTTCGGCAAGGCGGGAGACTTCGCCAATGGTCTGATGTATATGCGCATCGACGTGCTCAACAATAGCGGCCAGGCCTGGGTCGAGTTCCAGTTCGAACTCCAGGAGATCCTCGACCAGCCGAGCGTGTTCGGCGACGGCCTGTCGTTTGACCAGCGCAACAAAACGCCTGAAAATATCTGGTCGAGCAGCTACGCCGATTTCGACCGCAATTTCGAACCGTATGACCGCCTGCTGTTCAAGAACGGCAAGATCGACCCGCTGAAGACCGCCAGCTTCTATTTCCTGATCACCGACTACACGCCGCGCTGGACGTTCTATCTGGTGCAGGATCCGCGCATACCGTCGAGCTGAACTTGCAAATTCAAGCTTTGCGGCCGAATGTGAAACCATGACTGCCGCCCCCCACAATAGCCGAGCCGATCTCGCCGAGCTGCTGGCCTTCTACGCCAGCGCCGGCGTCGACGAGGCACTTGAAGAACACCCGGTAAACAGGTTTGCAGAAGCCAGGCCACCGGAGCGGGTGCCTGCGGCGGCCGCTATGCCGGCCGGTGAAAATGCGGCGCCACAACGCTCGACGAGCGTATCGCGCGCCGAAATGGGCGAGAGACCGAGTACAGCACCGGCAGTGCGAACGTCCCCGGCCATGTCAACGGTGCCCGACGAGGCGCAAGCGGCATTGGCGCGGCAACTGGCGAGATCGGCGGCAAGCCTCGACGAGCTTCGCCAGCACATGGCGGCATTCGACGGCTGCAATCTCAAATTCACCGCCAAGAACCTTGTGTTCGCCGACGGCAATCCGACTGCCGAGGTGATGCTGGTCGGCGAAGCGCCGGGTCGCGATGAGGACATAGAGGGCTTGCCGTTCGTTGGCCGCTCCGGCCGGCTGCTCGACCGCATGCTGGCTGCGATCGGTCTTGACCGGACGTCCGTCTACATCGCCAATGTCATTCCCTGGCGGCCGCCCGGCAACCGCACGCCGACCCCGCACGAAACCGAGATCTGCCGGCCGTTCATCGAGCGGCAGATCGAGTTGGTCAATCCGAAGGTGCTGGTCAATCTCGGCGGCCCGTCGGCAAAGACCCTGCTCAACACCTCCGAAGGCATATTGCGGCTGCGCGGCAACTGGCGCGTCCACACGACCCCGTCCGGCGTCGCCATTCCTGCCATGCCGACCCTGCATCCGGCCTATTTGCTGAGAACGCCGGCGCACAAGAAGCTGGCGTGGCGGGATTTCCTCGAAGTGAAGGCGAAGTTGCGGGCGCTTGGGTAATGGTGCAGAGCGCGTCTTCAGTTCTCCCCTTGCGAGGAAGGAAGGGCGGCATCATGACTTCGCAGGTAATTGAAATGCGCCCACTGCCGGCCTAGTCATCTCGTTATGACAGCAGCCCAGATTTCCGCCGGCAGTCTCATTCGCGAATGGCGTACACGCCGGCGCATGAGCCAGCTCGACCTCGCTATGGAGGCCGAGATCTCGCAGCGGCATCTGAGCTTCGTGGAAAGCGGCCGCGCCGCACCCTCGCGTGACATGGTGCTGCATCTGGCGGAGCAGCTTTCGATCCCGCTCAGGCAGCGCAACCAGCTGCTGCTGGCCGCCGGCTTTGCCCCGAGCTTCGGCGAACGACCACTTGACGATGCCTCGATGGCACCGGCGATGGCGGCGGTCGAGACCGTGCTCAAGGCGCACGAGCCGTTCCCGGCGCTTACCGTCGACCGGCATTGGAACCTGGTGTCGGCGAACGCCGCCATCGGCCCGTTCCTCGCCAATGTCGCCGATGCCTCCCTGCTGAAGCCGCCGGTCAACGTTTTGCGCCTCAGCCTGCATCCCGGCGGCATCGCGCCGCGTATCGTCAACCTAGCGGAATGGCGGACGCATCTTCTGGAGCGGCTGAAGCGGCAGAACGACGCTACCGCCGATCCGGTTCTGGTCGAGCTCGAGCGCGAGCTTCGGGCCTATCCGTCCGGCCTTAGAGGCAGCCGGCCGGCGCCGGTCGAACCAAATGCGATTGTCCATCCGCTCAAGCTTGCCCATGGCGACGCGGTGCTGTCGTTCATCAGCACCATCACCGTGTTCGGCACGCCGCTCGACGTGACGCTGTCGGAGCTGGCGATCGAATCTTTTTTCCCCGCCGACGAACAGACGCGGGCGGTGCTGGTGCGGCTGGCGAAAGAGCGGACTGACGCAGCGGAGCCGTGATCACCCTTCCGGCGCGACGGCCTTGCGGGTGCGGGTGCGTTCGAGACCCAGCTGGCGCTCGCGCCAGATGATGAAAATCCCCGCCGCAACCACGATCATGCCGCCGACCAGCATGTTGATCGTGGCGACATCGCCAAAGACCAGATACCCGACGACGACGCCGAGGATCATCGAAGTGTATTCGAAGGGTGCCACGACGGAAGCCTCGGCATGGCGATAGGCCGAGGTCATCAGGATCTGGCCAAGCCCGCCGCAAAAACCCGCGGCAATCAGAAGCCCGGCCTGTGTCGTCGTCAGCGCCTGCCAGCCGAATGGCAGCGAAAGCAGCGCCATGAGGCTCGCGGTAACCGAAAACCACAGCACGATGGTCGCCGTCCGCTCGCTCTGGACGAGGTTGCGAACCAGGAGCATGGCGATGGCGGAGATCGCCGCGGCTATGAGGGCGGCAATGACGCCGAGCACCTCCTGATCGCCAAGGGCAGCGCCCGAACTGAGCAGCGTCAGTTCCGGCCATGAGATGATCAGCACCCCGACCAGGCCGACGGCAACCGCACTCCAGCGATATATGCGGATGGCTTCGCCGAGGAAGATCGAACTGAACACCACGACCAGCAGCGGCTGCGCGTAGTTCAGCGTGATCGCCTCCGGCAGCGGCAGCCGCGTCAGCGCGAAGAAGCCGAGCCCCATGGCACAGACACCGACGACGCCGCGCGCAATGTGGTTGATCGGGCGCTTTGTCGAAAAGGCGGTTCCGAGTTTTCCCTGGAAGGCGAGGAAGGCGATGATCGGAAAAATGGCAAAGAAGGAGCGGAAGAAGACGATCTGGCCCGCCGGCACGGTGCCCGCCGCCTTGATGCAGGACGACATGCCGACGAAGACCGCCACCGATACGATCTTGAGCAAGATCCCGGTCAGTGTGCTGTGCTCGCCGGCAAGATTGCCGGCTGCAAGCACTGGCAAATCCGGTCTGGCTGTCACGCCCCTTTTGCTTCCTCGATCGCCCAGATGCGCGCCGGCGTTGCCGGCCTGTCGATATGCCTGATGCCGTAGGCGCGGTAGAACGCGTCGGTCACCGCATTGAGCGCGGCAGGCGTCGATCCGATCGTAACCGCCCCGGCGCCTTTGATGAAAGCCCGATCGTCGCGACGCAACACAGAGGCGCTCATCCCGAATTTCGGCGTGACGATGGTCATGGAAGCCTCGCGATGATGCTTGGAAAATGATCGCCGGAAATAGACGTCGCTGCAGTTTTGTCGAGGGAGTGTTTCGTGTAAAGAGCGCAGACTTCAAATTATTTGGACCAGCGGACCCGCCCGCCGCTCCCGGATCGACAGGAAAAATCAAGGAATGCGCACGGATACCGGCCAGGTCTTCAAACTCGAAGACTATCGCCCTAGTGATTATCTGATTCCGGAAACCAGCCTGACTTTCCGCCTTTCGCCTGAAGCAACGCATGTCACCGCCGTGCTGACGGTCGAACGTCGCGACGAGATTGCCGCGTCGGTGCCACTGGTGCTGGATGGCGACGGGCTGACGCTCCGCAGTATCGCCATCGACGGCCAGGAACCGAGCCTTGAGGATTTTCTCGTCACGCCCGATCAACTGACAATCATCAGCCCCCCTGCCACAAGGCGCTTCCGGCTGAGAATTGAAACCGTGTTGGCGCCGGCGCAGAACGAAGCGCTGATGGGCCTCTATCGCTCCAGCGACGTCTATTGCACGCAATGCGAGGCCGAAGGCTTTCGCCGCATCACTTATTTCCTCGACCGTCCCGACATCCTGTCGGTCTATACGGTGCGTATCGAAGCGGAGCGCAATGAGGCGCCGCTGCTTTTGTCCAACGGCAACCCGGCCGGCAGTGGCGAGCTTGCCTGCGGCTGGCACTATGCGGTCTGGCACGACCCCTTCCCCAAGCCGTCCTATTTGTTTGCGCTGGTGGCCGGCGACCTCGGCAAGATCTCGGACAGTTTCGTTACCCTGTCTGGCCGCAAAGTCGAGCTCGGAATCTATGTCGAACCGGGCAAAGAGAGGCTCGCCGGCTACGCCATGGACGCTTTGAAACGGTCGATGAAATGGGACGAGGAGGCATTCGGCCGCGAATACGACCTCGATGTCTTCAACATCGTCGCCGTGTCCGACTTCAATATGGGCGCGATGGAGAACAAGGGTCTCAACATCTTCAACGACAAATATGTGCTGGCCGACCAGGAAACCGCGACCGACGCCGATTTCGCCAATATCGAGGCCATCATTGCGCATGAGTATTTCCACAATTGGACAGGTAACAGAATCACTTGCCGCGACTGGTTCCAGCTTTGCCTGAAGGAAGGCCTGACCGTTTTCCGCGACCACGAATTCTCCGCCGATCAGCGCTCGCGCGCCGTCAAGCGCATCGCCGAGGTACGTACGCTGCGCGCCCATCAGTTTCCCGAGGACCAAGGGCCGCTGGCGCATCCGGTGCGGCCGCGCCGCTATCGCGAGATCAACAATTTCTATACGGCGACGGTCTATGAAAAGGGCTCGGAAGTCGTGCGCATGATCCACACTATCCTCGGTGCAGAGACGTTCCGCGCCGGCATGGACCTCTACTTCGAACGTCACGACGGCCAGGCGGCGACGATCGAAGACTTCATCAAGGTGTTCGAAGACGTTTCCGGTCGCGACCTGTCGCAGTTTTCGCTCTGGTATCATCAGGCCGGTACGCCGAACCTGACCGTCAGTTCGGCGTATAATCCTGCGGCGCAGGAATTCACGCTCGAAATCGAGCAGTCGGTGCCGCCAACGCCGTCGGAAAGCCGCAAACGGCTGATGCACATTCCGCTTGCCTTCGGCCTGGTCGGCGCCGGCGGAGAGGCGACAGCCTATAGCGGCGTGGAAGGAGCGAATGTCGAGGACGGCGTCATCCATATTCGCAAACGCCGCCATGTCGTCAGGTTTTCCGGTATTGCCGAGCGGCCGGCCATGTCGCTCAACCGCGGCTTTTCGGCGCCGGTGACGCTTTCGGTCGAGCAGCGGCCCGACGACCAGTTTTTTCTGGCTGGCCACGACAGCGACGCCTTCTCGCGCTGGCAGGCGTTCAACACGCTTTTGACCGATGCGCTGATTGCAGCTTTCCGCCAGATCCTAGACCACAGGCAACCCGAGTTCAGCGCCCGGCTGACCGGGCTTGCCGGCAAAATAGCCGGCGACGAAGCGCTCGAACCCGCCTATCGGGCACTGGCGCTGGCGCTGCCCGGCGAGGCCGATATCGCCCGCGACATCGGCAAGAACATCGACCCCGACGCCATTTTCGCGGCGCGCAGGGCGCTGGCAGTTGCGATCGCCGAGGCCAACCGCGAGATATTCTCCAACTTCTACGATCGGCTCGCCGACAATGGTCCGTTCAGCCCGGACGCGGCCAGTGCCGGGCGGCGGGCGCTGCGCAATGTCCTGCTGGACTATCTCTCCTTGCTGCCGGGAGGTGCGGAACTCGCTGCCCGGCACTTCCAATCGGCGACCAACATGACGGATCGTGCCGCGGCGTTGACCGTGCTTGCGCACCGTCACCACGGCTCACCTGAGGCAATCAAGGCACTGGCCGATTTCGAGGCGAAATATGCAACCGATCCGCTGGTCATGGACAAATGGTTCCAGATCCAGGCCAGCGTGCCCGGTCCGCAAACCGTCGACGCGGTGCGCGCCTTGACCAGCCACCCAACGTTCTCGATGGCCAACCCGAACCGGGTACGCGCGCTCATCGGTACGTTTTCCAGCGCCAACCAGACCGGCTTTCATCGCGCCGACGGCGAGGGCTACCGGCTTTTCGTCGAAACGGTGCTGCAGGTCGAAAAACGCAACCCGCAGGTGGCCGCCAGGCTGGCGACGGCGCTCAGGTCGTGGCGCTCGCTCGAACCCGTGCGGCAGGCCAAGGCAAGGGAGGCGTTGCTTTCAATCGCCAATACCGAGAAGCTGTCGGCCGATTTGCGAGACATCATCGAGCGCACCCTGGCGTAAGCGACCTCCCCTTCTCCCCTTGTCGTGGGAGAAGGGAAGACCATCCGAAAACCCATTATTTTAGTCGATTTTTAATCTTTTTTCGCCGCACCTCTGGACAAGGCGAATCACCTTTGATTCTTTAGTGACGATTCGGAAGTGCGGCGTTGCCGGATCGTCAAGCGGGACAGAAAATCGGGGAGTGCCATTTATGGCGAAGGCGGACGCGTGGGGCGCGCCCGGTGGGACGGCGTTTGAGCGTCGCGAGGCGCGAAACGACGGTCTCGCGGGCAATACGCGGCTCATCGCCGAACCTGCCTACCGACGGCTGCTGGCAGCCGAGCCGCTGTTGCGGCGATCGATACCGGCCCTCATTATCATGTTTCTGTTGATCATCGCAGTACTGCGCTTTCTGTCGCTGATGAACGAGCGCGACGAGATCGAGCGCGACGCCAAAGCGATCCTTGCGCTGGCCGCCGGCCAACTGGCCAGTTCGATCGCCGACGCGACCATGGTTTCCGCGCCAGGTGCGATCCAGGACCTGCTGGAGAGCACCGGTCGTCAGGGCGCGATGGGCCGAAGCCACGTACTGGCGATCGCCGACAGCGCCTTCAAGATCATTGCCGTATCGCCGCAGTCGATGCACTGGGAGGGCCGATCGCTCGATGGCGTCGTGCAGGGCGGGCAGCCGCTGTTCATGTTCGGCGACCGCGCCGGCGTGATGGAGGTTAGCATCGGCGGACAGGACTGGTACGCGGCAGTGAGCCTGGCGAATGGCCGAAAGGGTGCCGCGGCAGCGTTCGTGCCGCAGGAGGCAGTTTTTGACGCCTGGCGCAAGACGGTCTCACTCAATGTCACGCTGTTCGTGCTGACGGCCGGCGTGCTGATCGTCGTCCTTTATGCCTATTTCGGCCAGGCGGCGCGTGCCCAGGCCGCCGACCGCATCTATCTCGAAGCCCACCAGCGCATCGACATGGCGTTGGTGCGCGGCCGCTGCGGCCTGTGGGATTGGGACATGGTGCGCGGCAAGATGTACTGGTCGCGCTCGATGTACGACATGCTGGGCTACGAGCCTTGCGACACGATGCTGTCGTTCGGCGAAGTCGACGAAATCATTCATCCCGAGGACGGCGATTTGTTCGAACTCGCCAACAGGATCGTCGCACGCGAGATCGATCATATCGATCAGGTGTTCCGGATGCGCCATGCCGACGGGCAATGGGTTTGGATGCGCGCAAGAGCACAGGTTATCGACCCGGAAGCGCCGGAGATCCAGCTGATCGGCATCGCCGTCGACGTCACCGAGCAGCGGCACCTGGCGCTGCGCTCCGAAGCGGCGGACCTGCGCCTGAGGACAGCCATCGAAAACATCAACGAATCCTTCGTGCTGTGGGATTCGTCCGAGCGCCTGATCATGTGCAATTCCAAATACCAGCAGGACAACGGCCTGTCGGATCGCGACGTGATGCCGGGCGCCCCGCGCGCCGTGCTGGAGGAACGCATGCTGGCCTTCGCCTCGGAGCGACGGCTTGCCAATACCAACGGACCGCAGGGGGGCGTGACCTTCGAGCGCCAGCTTGCCGACGGCCGCTGGCTGCAAGTGAACGAGTTGCGGACAAGGGACGGCGGCACCGTCTCCGTCGGCTCCGACATCACCCAGATCAAGCTGCACCAGGAGAAGCTGGTCGACAGCGAGCGCCGGCTGATGGCGACAATCCACGACCTCAGCCTTGCCCGCCGCGCGGAAGAAGAACGGGCTCGTGAGCTCGTCGAGCTCAATCGCAAATACATGAAGGAAACCGAGCGGGCCGAAGCGGCAAACCGGGCCAAATCCGAATTCCTAGCCAACATGTCGCACGAGTTGCGCACGCCGCTCAACGCGATCATCGGCTTCTCGGAACTGATGGAACGGCGGCTGTTCGGGCCGCTGGGGTCGCCGCGCTACGAAGAGTATGCCACCGACATCAATGGCAGCGGCAAATATCTTCTCGGCGTGATCAACGACATCCTCGACATGTCGAAGATCGAGGCCGGCCAGTTCGCCCTGGATCAGGAAGAAATCGATCTCTGCCCGCTCATCAGGGAGACAGTTCGCGTCGTCTCGCTGCAGGCGGCGGAAAAGTCGATCACCGTCGAAACCCGCATCGCCGATTCGCTGACGCTGTTCGCCGACCGCAGGGCGATCAAGCAGATCCTCATCAACCTTCTGTCCAATGCGGTGAAGTTCACCGGGCAAGGCGGCCACATTTCGGTCAGAGCCCGCAGCATTTCCAGCGCGCTGATCCTGACGATCGAGGACAATGGCTGTGGCATCCCGAAAGCGGCGCTGAGCAAGCTCGGACGGCCATTCGAACAGGTGCAAAACCAGTTCTCCAAGAGCCATACCGGCTCCGGCCTCGGCCTCGCCATCTCGCGCTCGCTGGCCGAGCTTCAGGGTGGCGCGTTGAAGATCCGTTCGACCGAAAGCATCGGCACGATCGTCTCGGTACGCATCCCGATGAAGAAAGTCGCGCAGGCGATCAGGGCGGCTGCGTGAATGACCAGATAAGTCTCCGGCGGCTCGCGCCGCCGGAGCGGTTGTCAATTCTCACTGCATGCCGTCAGCGCCATCATTGCCCTCGCCGTCCCATTGGCGGTGACGGCCGGGACCCTTCGGCAGTTCGTTCTTCTCGATCTTGCCGTCATTGTCACGGTCGAGCATGGCGAACACCTTCTTCTGGCGGCTGGTGATATCGTCGGCGGTCAGCGTCCCGTCGCCCTTGGTGTCGTAGCGGGCGATGATGCGCCTGGCCATCTGCTCGAAGCGTGCCTTCTCCAGCGCGTCGGCGAGCTGTGCCACGGTCAGCTTGCCGCCATTGTCAGCGACCATCTTCTTCAGCCGCGCGTTCATGGCGTCGGAGAACTGGTCGAAGGTGATGGTGCCGTCATTGTCCTTCATGACCTTGCCGAGGCGCATCATCATGCCGTCGCGCGGCCTGGCGCCGGAGTGCTCGTCTGCAAGGCTGCGGTGCCGACGGCGCCGGCCAGGGCTGCGAAAACGAGTGCAAGTCTGGTTGTCTTTCTCATGGTCTTCTCCTGTTGCATCGTCACCCCCGATGCTAGAGCGGCGGACCTTCATCCCCCGCCCTATCTCTTTGATTGAACATCGGAACCTCCCAAAAAAGGTCGCAATTTCGGGTCCGATGCTCTCGCCCGTACGGCTGGTTGCCGTCACGGTTATTTCGCACGAACCAGAAGGTCGAAATCCTTTCTGACCTTCTGCGACGTCTCCTTGAGATGCCCTTCAAGCACACCGAAATCAGGCAGGTCGGTGACCGCAAGAAGCAGATCGGAAAGCCCTGGCGGAACGTCGTCGCGTTCGAACGCGCCGGTGAGGCAAAGCCGTATCATCTGAGTCAGCGCCAGATAGAGCGAAAAGGCATCCACCAGTTCCTGCCTGACCTGGGCGCTGGCGAAATCCGGCGCCAAGCGCGACAGGACCTCAGCCGTGCCGGTAGCCCTGCGGCCGGCTTCGATCTTTCCCGTGATCAACGCAACCTGGGCAATGAATTCGAGATCTATGAGGCCGCCCGGGATCAGCTTGATGTCCCAGGGATCGCGCGGCGGCTTCTCCTTGTCGACCATGGCGCGCATCTCGGATGCCTCGGCCATCACCTTGGCTGGATCGCGCGGCAGAGCGAGTACTGCGGCAACTTCCTCCTCAACCTCGCGGCAGAGCTCGGCATCGCCACCGATCGTGCGGGCCCGCGCCAGCGCCATATGCTCCCACGTCCAGGCGTCCTGGCGCTGGTACTTCTTGAATGCATCGACGTGCGTGGCCACCGGCCCCTTGTTGCCGGACGGTCGCAGGCGAAGGTCGAGCTCGTAGAGCACGCCCTCGGCGGTCGGCGCGGAAACGGCGGCGATCAGCCGCTGCGTCAGCCGGCTGTAGTAATGCGACGGGGCAAGCGGCTTGTCGCCGTCGGACTCCTCGGCATCGGCGTCGTGATCGTAGAGCAGGATGAGGTCGACGTCCGAACCCGCCGTCAGTTCGCGGCTGCCGAGCTTGCCCATGCCGAGCAGTGCGACCCTGCCGCCGGCAATATAGCCATGACGCAACGCGAATTCCGCCGTCACCGCCTGCAACGCCGCCCCGATGGTCAGATCGGCGAGATCGGAAAAGGCGCGGCCGGCGCGCGGCGGATCGATCGACCCTGCAAGCAGCCTGACGCCGATCAGGAATTTTTGCTCCGAAGCAAAGATGCGCAGCCGGTCGAGCACGTCCTCATAAGCCCTGTCGCCTTCGAGAAAGCCGGCAAGGCGCGCCGATAGATAGGCGCGGTTGGGCAGTTCGCTCAGCAGCGCCGGATCGAGCAGGCCATCGAAGACATGCGGCCGGCGCGTGATGATGGCGGCCAGCCGCGGTGCCGCGCCCATGATCGTCGCCATCAGCTTCAGCAACGCCGGATTCGACTGCAGCAGCGAAAACAGCTGAATGCCGGCAGGGAGGCCGGCAAGGAATTCGTCGAAGCGGATCACCGCCTCGTCCGCTCGCCGCGTCTGGCCGAAGGCTTGCAGCAGCGCCGGCGTCAGTTCGGTCAGCCGCTCGCGTGCCTCCGCCGACCGGGTGACGCGGTAGCGGCCGAAGTGCCAGCCGCGGATAACCCGGCAGATGTCGCTCGGCCGCTGGAAGCCGAGCCGCCGCAGGGTCTGCAAGGTATCGGGATCGTCGACGTCGCCGGTAAAGACCAGATTGCCGATGCCGGCCGAAAGCTCCGGCGCGGTCTCGAACAGCGCTGCATAGTGGCGCTCGACCTGATGCAGCGCCGCGCGGAACGTTTCGGCAAAGCCTGCCGCATCGGCAAAGCCCAGCATGCGGGCGACGCGTTCCAGCCCCTCTTCGTCCTCCGGCAGGATATGCGTCTGCTGGTCGGCAACCATCTGGATGGCATGTTCGACGCGGCGCAGGAACCAGTATTGCCTGGTGAGTGCATCGCGCGCGTCGGCGGTGATCCAGCCGCGCGCGGCGAGTTCGCCGAGCATCGGCACGGTCTCGCGGCCGCGCAGTTCGGGAAAGCGGCCGCCGGCGATAAGCTGCTGGGTCTGGACGAAGAACTCGATCTCGCGGATGCCGCCGCGGCCAAGCTTGACGTTGTGGCCCTTGACCGCGACCTCGCCATGGCCCTTGTGGGCGTGGATCTGGCGCTTGATCGAATGGACGTCGGCAATCGCCGCATAGTCCATGTATTTGCGCCAGATATAGGGCTGCAGTTCCTTCAGGAACGCGGCGCCGGCAGCAACATCGCCGGCCACCGGGCGAGCCTTGATCATGGCGGCGCGCTCCCAGTTCTGGCCGCGCGCCTCATAGTAGCGCAGCGCCGCCTCGACCGGGATCGCCAGCGGTGTCGAGCCGGGGTCAGGACGAAGCCTGAGATCGGTGCGGAAGACGTAACCGTGCTCGGTGCGGTCCTGGAGGATACGGACCAGCCGACGGGTCAGGCGCGAAAACAGCTCTGTGGCATCGAGCGGGTCGACGACGGCAGGCGCATCGGGGTCGAAGAAGGCGACGAGGTCGATGTCGGAGGAGAAGTTCAACTCATGCGCGCCGAGCTTGCCCATGCCGAGCAGAATCCAGCCCGAGCGTCGCGCCGGATTTTTGGGATCCGGCAATCGGAGCTTGCCCTGCTCATGCGCGTCGCGGAGCAGGAAATCGACGGCCGCACGCGTGCAGGCATCGGCAAGGTCGCTCAGTCGCCGCACTGTCAACGAGGTCTCGGCCTCGCCGGCCAGATCGGCCAAGGCGATCAGGAAATGCGCCTCCGCCTTGCATTGGCGCAGCTCCATCATCAGGCTGGTTTCGGAGACGGCCTCTGCGCGTGCTGCCTTGTCGATCGCGGCGCCGATCGATGACAGCCGCGCCTCGACCCTCCCGTCGAAAAGCGCATCGAGTATCTGCGGCCGGCGGCGCGCGGTATCGCGCAGGAACGGCGACAGGTCGAACACGGCGGCGAGGAAATCCTGGACGACCCCCTTGCCGGCGAGAAATTTCGCCAGTCGCGGCAGTTCCTTTTGCCGCGCGGCGTCGGCGATCTCCGACAGTTCCTGCCTGGCGCGGCTTGCATCCAGCGGAACGAGCTCTACCGCCGGCTTCAACAGCCAGTCCGTTTCCAGGCGTCGCACTGCCATCCTCGCAACCATCAGCGATCCTCCCGCCCGGGAAAACTCATGACGACCGACAATCCGGGATTGCCGGGCAGCAGCTCAAGCCGTCCATTGTGGAATGTCATGATCGCCTTGGCGAGACTCAAGCCAAGGCCGGAACCCGGCTGCGAGCGGCTCTTTTCCAGCCGCACGAAACGCTCGGTCACCCTGGCGCGGTCGACATCGTCGGGAATGCCCTGGCCGTTGTCGGAGACGGCGAGTCTGATCTCGCTACCGACACGCTCCAGCGTCACGCGAACCGTAGGCCCGGAGGTCGAGTCGGTCGAATATTTGATCGCATTGTCGACGATGTTGGACAGCGCTTGGCCGATCAGCTCGCGATTGCCGTCGACGACGAAAGAACCTTGCACCGAAGTTTCGAGTGTCACGCCCGCCTCCTCCGCTACCGGCTCGTAGAGTTCGACGACATCGTGCACGGCAGCGGCCAGATCGACCCTGGTGGTGCTTTCCGAGGAATAGCCGGCCTCCAGCCGCGAAATCATCAGGATAGCGTTGAAGGTCTTTATCAGCTGATCGGATTCGGCGATCGTTCCTTCCAGAGCCTGCCGGTAGTCACTGGCGTTGTGCTTGCCGGAAAGCGTCGCCTCGGCGCGATTACGCAGCCTGGTCAGCGGCGTCTTCAGGTCATGGGCGATGTTGTCGGAGACCTGCTTCAGGCCCTCGTTCAGCGTGGCGATCCGGGCCAGCATGGAATTGAGGTTTTCCGACAGCCGGTCGAACTCGTCACCGGCGCCGGTGACCGGCAGCCGGCCGGAAAGATCGCCGCCCATGATGCGGCGGCTCGCCTCCGACACGCTGTCGATGCGCTTCAGCGCCGCGCGCCCGACGAAGAACCAGATCAGCAGCCCGCCGACGCCCATCATGCCGAGCGCCAGCATCAAGGCACGGCGAATGACAGCGCGGAAGCGCTCCGGCTCGCCGAGGTCGCGGCCGACCAGCATGATCATCTGGTTGGGCAGGCGCAGCACCAGGGCAACGGCGTTGTGGCCTTTCTCGCCTTCGGCCTGGACTTCGCTCTGGGCGGGCTCGTTCGGGTCGGAGACCGGGTTGCGCTGCCGTTCGAGCTCGCCCTCACCGAAGCGGCGGTAGGAGAACGGTTCGGTGGTCCAGCCCTCGGCCTCGATCACGCCCGGCTCCAGGCTCTGCACGTTGCCGGTCAGGATCTGGCCGTTGGCATCGGCGATCAGATAGAGATTGGCGCCGGGCTGGCGGGAGCGCTGCTCGACGACGCGGACCAGCAGCGGCAGGCCGCCGCGCTGATAGGCGCGGGCAAGGCCGAGCACCTCGTCGTTGATCGTCTCCTGCGTCTGGGCGGTCAGCATGCGCACCGAGAGCGAGGTCATGTACAAGACCAGCAACACCGCACACAGCGCAAAAAGCAGAAGATAAAGCGCTGAAAGCCGCGCTGCCGTCGTCTTCATGATGGCCGGCACGGAAAGAGCCATGGGGTTCTAGCCGCTTTTCAGCATGTAGCCGGCGCCGCGAACCGTGTGCAGGATCGGCTTGTCGAACCCCTTCTCGATCTTGCCCCGCAGCCGAGAGATATGAACGTCGATGACGTTGGTCTGCGGATCGAAATGATAGTCCCAGACGTTCTCGAGCAGCATGGTGCGCGTCACCACCTGGCCGGCATGGCGCATCAGATATTCGAGCAGGCGGAACTCGCGCGGCTGCAGCGTTATCTCGCGCCCGGCGCGGCGCACCGAGTGCGACAGCCGGTCGAGTTCGAGATCACCGACCCGGTAGACGGTTTCGGCTTCCCTGGCGCTGGCGCGGCGGTTCAGCACCTCGACGCGGGCGAGCAGTTCGGAAAAGGCGTAGGGTTTGGTCAGGTAGTCGTCACCGCCGGCGCGCAGACCGGTGACCCGGTCGTCGACTTCGCCGAGCGCCGAAAGGATCAGGACGGGCGTCGTATTGCCTCTGGACCTGAGCCCGGCAATGACGGACAGGCCGTCGCGGCGCGGCATCATGCGGTCAACGACCATGACGTCATAGTCGCCGGAATCAGCGAGCGCGAAGCCGGTTTCGCCGTCGCCGGCGACATGGGCGGTATGGCCGGCCTCGGCGAACGCCTTCTGCAGGTAGTCGGCTGCCTCGCGATCGTCTTCTATGACGAGAATCTTCATAGAACCGTTATACGCGATTTCGCTGGAAGATTGAGTGGCCGGCATACGCATCGTGGCCTTCTCCATGGCGTATCGCGAACAAAGTGATTCAAGGATACGCGGTAAGTCTTTGTTTTAGCATGTCGTAGCCTAAAACCGCTTCACGCTTTGAGCGACATGTTCGAGCGGCAGCGGGCGATGGGAAGCCCGCTGCCGCTGGGGCGGAACACGATGACTGACTAACGTATTCAGGCCCCGTGCTTTCCCGTGCGGCGGCTCGGGGGTGTTGAAAACCGCCGCACCGGAAAAGTCAGCCCTTGGCGACAGGCAGTGCGACGAAGCGGTTACTGTCGTCGCGGGTGATCTGCATCAACACCGCTTTGCGGCCGGACTTCACCGCGTCGGCCATCGCCTTGTCGACGTCGGCGGTGCCGCTCACTTCCGTCGAATTGACGGAGGTGATGACGTCGCCGGGCTGGATGCCGCGATCGGCGGCATCGCTGTCGGGGTCGACGTCGGTCACCACAAGTCCCTTGCCATTTTCGGACTTGGTAACGGTCAGGCCGAGATCGGCGAGCGTGTCGGTCTTCGGTGCCGGAGCAGGCTGCTGGTCGGCCGAGGCCTGCTTGTCGCTCGACGGCAGCTTGCCAAGGTCGACCTTAACCGCCTCGCTCTTGCCGTTGCGCCACACCGTGACGTCGACCGATTTGCCGGGCGGGTAAGCGCCAATCAGTCGGGCGAGTTCCTTCGGCGAAGCAACGTCCTTGCCGTCCACCTGGGTGATCACGTCACCGGCGGTGATGCCGGCCTTCTTGCCGGGACCGTTGTCCTGCGCGCTGGCAACGAGCGCGCCTTTGCCGGACCCAAGGCCAAGCGACTCGGCGATTTCAGGCGTGACCGGCTGGATTTCGACGCCGAGCCAGCCGCGCTGGACGGTACCGTTCCTCATCAGGTCCTGCACGACCTGCTTGGCGGTCGAAGCGGGAATGTCGAAGGCAATGCCGACGCTGCCGCCCGACGGCGAGAAGATCGCGGTGTTGATGCCGACAACCTGGCCGTTGAGGTTGAAGGTCGGGCCGCCCGAATTGCCGCGGTTCACCGAGGCGTCGATCTGGATGAAGTCGTCATAGGGACCGGCGCCGATATCGCGGCCGCGGGCCGAAACGATGCCTGCGGTAACCGTGCCGCCGAGGCCGAACGGATTGCCGACAGCCACCACCCAGTCGCCGACGCGAACCTTGGAATCATCGGCGAAGTCGACATAGGTGAACCTGTTGCCGTCATCGACCTTGAGCACGGCAAGATCGGTGCGCGGATCGGTGCCGATCAGCTTGGCGTCGAGTTCCTTGCCGTCATTGGTCACCACGGTGAAGGCGGTCCCCTCCTCGACGACATGGTTGTTGGTGACGAGATAGCCGTCATCGGAGATGAAGAAGCCGGACCCTTGCGCCACCGGCCGCGGCTGGTCGTTGTTGCGGTCACGATGTCCAAAACGACGCATTCCGTTCGGGCCTTGGTCGCCAAAGCCGCGGAATTCGCGGAAGAAACGCCGCAGCTGCGGGTTATCGGGAAGATTGCCTAAGCCGTCCTCGTCGTCCATCTGGTCGGAACCGTCATCGGCCGTCGGCTGGATCTTGGCCTTGACGCGCACGCTGACAACCGCCGGCGAAACACGCTCGACCACATCGGCGAAGCTTGGGACCTGCGGTGCCTCGACACGCACGGCGTCGGCCAGCACCGGGGCTGTCCCGGTGGCAACGGCGCCGAAGCCGATCGCGCCGGCAATGGCCAGGGATGCGGCTGCGGCCAGCAGGCGTTTGCGAGTGCGAAGAGATGAATTGGGGGCAACATTCATGGTTCTCGTATCCTCTTTTCAAGGGACGCCCCTTGTTTGGCATCCTCGACAAAGGAAATAGAGAGCCGCACATTACGGCGCCATTTCCGGTACATGAAACTTTCGTAATGTATCGATCAATCGCGGCGGAGCATTGCGTCCAACGCCGCCTGCTCGTCCGCGGTCAGGGCATTGGTCGCCGTCGAGCGGCGCGAGCGGGCGGCCAGCAGGATAAACGTCCCGCCAACGAGCAGCAGAAGAACTGGCGTCCCCCAGAGCAAGACATTGCGCAGATTGAAGCGTGGCTTCAGCAGCACGAACTCGCCGTAGCGCGAAACGACATAGTCCATCACCTGCTGATCGGTATCGCCGGCGACCAGACGCTGGCGCACAAGGATGCGCAGGTCACGGGCGAGATCGGCATCGGACTCGTCGATCGACTGGTTCTGGCAGACCATGCAGCGCAGGCCTTCCGACAAAGCGCGCGCCCTCGCCTCGAGTGCCGGGTCGGCGAGCACCTCGTCGGGCTGGACCGCCTGCGCGGCGCCGGCGAACAACAGCGCCAGCAGCAGGACCAGCGAGGCCAGCGTGCTCCTTCTCATTGCGGGCTCGCCGATGGCATGGCGCCTGCAGGCTTGCGGCGCGACGGTGCGCCGACGCGCAGGCGGCGGTCAAGCAGCGACATCGCCGCGCCCGCCATCATCACCAATCCGCCGCCCCAGATCAGCGTCACCAGCGGCTTCCACCACAGACGAACGACCACCGAGCCATCGCTGCCCTCGTCGCCAAGCGAAAGATAGAGCTGGCTGAAGCCGATCGTCCTGATGCCGGATTCGGTTGTGGTCATCTGGCGCACCGGATACGAGCGCTTGGCCGAGGTGATCTCGCCTGCGACGCTGCCGTCGGCGCCAAGCAGGGCGAAGCGGCCGCGATCCTCACTGTAGTTAGGGCCCTGGGCCGGGTAGAGCCCCTCGAAGCGCAGCCTGTGACCGGACAGTTCGACGGTCTCGCCGGCATGCATCGACAGGATTTTTTCGGTGCCGAAGCAAAGCGTGCCGACAATGCCAAGCGTCGTCAGCCCGAGACCGAGATGCGCAAGCGCTGTGCCGAAGACCGAGCGCGGCAGGCCGGCGAAGCGCCTGAGCATGGTGGCGAGCGCGACGGTGCCGAAGCCGGATTTGACGCCGAGATCGGTGAGCGCACCGCAGATTAGCCAGAAGGCAAGGCCGACACCGAGCGCTGCGAATACCGATGCGCCATCGATGAACAAGGCCGTCACCAGTACGGCGAGCAGCGCCGCCGCGAAAGCCGCCATCAGGCGCTGGGCGACCGCGAAAATGTCGCCGCGCTTCCAGGCGAGCAGCGGCCCGAACGGCACGACGACCAAGAGCGGCACCATCAGCGGGCCGAATGTCAGGTTGAAGAACGGCGCGCCGACCGAAATCTTGTCGGCCGAAAGCGCCTCGACGGCGAGCGGGTAGAGCGTGCCGACCAGCACGGTGGCGGTGGCGGTGGTCAGGAACAGATTGTTCAGGACCAGCGCGCCTTCGCGCGAGATCGGGTGAAACAGGCCGCCGGCCGTCAGCCGGGAGGCGCGCAAGGCAAACAGCGCCAGCGAGCCGCCGATGAACAGCGTCAGGATGCAGAGGATGAAAACGCCACGCGTCGGATCGGTGGCGAATGCGTGCACCGAGGTCAGCACGCCGGAACGCACCAGGAAGGTGCCGAGCAGCGACAGTGAGAAGGTCAGGATCGCCAGAAGCAGCGTCCAGATCTTCAGCGCCGAGCGCTTTTCCATGACGATCGCCGAATGCAGCAGCGCCGTGCCCGCCAGCCACGGCATGAAGGATGCGTTCTCGACCGGGTCCCAGAACCAGAAGCCGCCCCAGCCGAGTTCGTAATAGGCCCAGTAGGAGCCCATGGCGATGCCGCCGGTGAGGAACATCCAGGCGACCAGCGTCCATGGCCTTACCCAGCGCGCCCACGAAGCGTCGATGCGGCCCTCGATGAGGGCGGCGACCGAGAAGGAAAAGCAGATCGAGAAACCGACATAGCCGAGATAGAGCAGCGGCGGATGGATGGCGAGGCCGAGATCCTGCAGGATCGGGTTGAGATCGCGTCCCTCGATAGGCGCCGGATTGAGCCTGACGAACGGGTTCGACGTCGTCAGGATGAACAGCAAGAACGTGGCGCCGATCGCTCCCTGCACGGCAAGCACATTGGCCCGGAGCGTCGCCGGAAGATTGCCGCCGAAAACGGCGACAAGCGCGCCGAAGAAGATCAGGATCAGCACCCAGAGCAGCATCGAACCTTCGTGATTGCCCCAGGTTCCGGTGATCTTGTAGATCAGCGGCTGCAGCGAATGCGAGTTCTCCCAGACGCTCTCAACCGAAAAATCGGACCCTGCATAGGCGGTCGCCAGCGCTACGAAGGACAGCGCCGTCAAGGCAAAGCCGGTCAGCGCGGCGGGTGCGCCGACGGCCATCATCTTGTGGTTGCCGGTGCGCGCGCCGAACATCGGCACCACCGTCTGCACCAGGGCCAGCGCAAACGCCAGGACCAGGGCGAAATGTCCGGTTTCAACCATTGTCGCCGCACCCGCTACTCACTCTTGCTCTCCTGCCACACGCCCTTGGCCTTGAGGCCGTCGGCCACCTCCTTGGGCATATAGGTCTCGTCATGCTTGGCGAGCACGCTGTCGGCGACAAAGATGCCGTCGGGGCCAAACGAGCCTTCGGTGATCACGCCCTGCCCTTCCCGGAAAAGGTCGGGAAGAATGCCGGTATAGGTGACCTTGACGTCCTTCTGGTTGTCGGTCACCGAAAAGGCGACGGTGGCGCCTTGGCTACGCTCTACTGTGCCTTTTTCGACGAGGCCGCCGAGCCTGATGCGCTGGCCCGGCTGAAGGCTGGCGGTGGCCAGATCAGCCGGCATGTAGAAATAGGAGGCCTTCTGGCCAAGCGCACAGAAGGTCAGCCCGGTGGCAACACCGAGAAACCCCAGCCCTGCGGCGATCACCGACAGTCGTTTCTGCTTGCGCGTCATCGTCTACTCCGTCGCCGTCACGCCGAGCGAGGCAGCAAAGGCGGTGAATTTCCTGGCCTGGTCACTGTCCGCGCCAAAGACGGCGATACCGCGATTGAGCGCGTCACGCGCCTGATCTGTCTTGCCCAGCACGACATAAGAACGAACGAGCTGCATCCACCCTTCCTCGTCGCGCGGATTTTGCCGAAGCTTTTCATCGAGGCTGGCAACCATAGTGCTGATCATGGCTTGCCGGTCCTGCGGCGACATCGAGGAGGCAGCATCGATATCCTCGGCGCTCGGTCCTTTCGCGGGCGCTCCGGAAGCGACGCTGCGGGCGGCGGATTCGGCCAGCGCCTGCTCGACGGCGCCGCGCCACGGCGAGCCCTGCGGCAAGGCGGCCAGCATCTTTTGCCAGGCCGCCGTGGCTTCAGCTATGCGGCCCTCCTGTGCCATGCCCATGGCGAGATAGAACGCGGCCTTCGGATTGGCCGGATCGAGCTTCAACGCCGCCTCGAACGCCGCCTGCGCTTCGGCCGAGACAATGCCGCCGGCCGCATTGGCTATCGCCTCGCCAAGACCCGCCTGACGGGCAGCGCTGTCGCCGTCGAGGCGGATGGCGTTGCGATAGGCGGTCACCGCATCGGCGTATCGCTGCATGCGCAGATAGACCGGCGCCAGAACGTCCCAGCCACGGCCATCGGATGGGTTGGCCGCCAGGTGCGCCTCGGCGCGGGCTATCAGCTCGTCGACCGAGCTGTCGGCGGGGTTCTTGGCCAGGCGTTCGCTGAGTGGCTGCGATGGCAGGTCGGGTGAGCCGAGCTGGCCATAGAGGCCCCAGCTGAGCAGCGGAACCACCAGCACGGCAGCCGTCGCCACCAGTCTTGTCGACCGCGACGGCTGCGTCGCCGTCTCGCCGGCCTGGCCGGCATTGCTCAGGCGAAGGATGCGGCGGGCGATTTCGGCGCGAGCCTCTTCGGCCTCCATCGGCTGGATCAGGCCACGCGCCATATCGCGGTCAAGCTCGGCCAGCTGGTCGCGATAGACTTCAAGGTCGTGATCGCCGGCAGCGGACGCGTTCTTCGATCCACCGGCCAACGGCAGCAGCACCGCCAGGCTTGCGCCCAGCGTCAGGATTGCGGCTATGACCCAGAACAGCATGGCTCTTCCAATAGAACGAGACCCCTGCCCTGCCAACACAAGCGTGCTGCGACGCTTTGGCGGAAACGGCCGGACCAGCTACGTCAGCGGCGTCCAGCTGCCGTCGGCATTGCGGCAGGCGGTTCCGCGCGCGGTGGCGCCGGCGGTGCCGGTAAACACCGTATGGGTGTATTGCCGGCAGTCCTGCGATCCGACGCGATAGGGCTGGGCGGCAACCACTTCGCCGCGATGGGCCGAACTGTCGCTCTTCCAAGCCACTTTCTGGCCGCTCGCCGTGTATTCAAGCGCCTTGTATTCCGCCTCGAGCGCGCTGCGTTTCTCGGTCTCGCTCAGGCCGGCGCCGATAGAGCCGCCGACGAGGCCGCCGCCCATGGCGGAGATGATCGTCGTCGCCACCTTGGCGCCGCTGGGGGGCGTGGCGGCCGGCGTTACCGTAACGGCCGGGCCCTTGCTGAGCGTTGTGCAGCCGGAGACGGCGAGCAGGGCGGAAACGAGCGCGACGCGAATCTTCATGCCAATACCGGCTTTCTTGAGCTGGACCGCCGCGCTGTCAGCAGGCTGGCGCGGCGATAATGTCGATGTTTGTCGGAAATTTGGCCGCAGCCGGCCACCTGGAAAAGCATTACTGAAGGCTCCGCAATCGAACCATCGCCTTCAATCCACCCATGACGGATCGTTCCAGCGCCAGAGAGCCTCCATACTCGTTGACAAGGTCGGCGACAATGGCAAGTCCGAGCCCGCTGCCCGGTTTTGTCTCGTCGAGACGCCGGCCGCGCTGCAATACCTCGCGCGCCTTGTCGTCGGGAATGCCGGGGCCGTCATCCTCGATGGCTATCTCGAATAGATTGGCCGCGCCTTCCTTGCTGGCGCCACCCTTGCTGGAGATTGGCTTCACGGAAACGGCAACCGCGCTCCTTGCCCATTTCATCGCATTGTCGAGCAGATTGCCGAGCAACTCCTCCAGGTCCTCGCGTTCGCCGGCAAAGACGATGTCGGTGGCCGGCAGTGAGAGCGACAGCGCCGTCTGCGGGTTGAGCTTCTGCAGCACCCGAACCATGCGCTGGACCAGCGGTGTCACCGGCGTTCGGTAGACGACGCTGTCGCGCTGCGCGGCGACACGGGCACGTTGCAGATAATGGTCCACTTGCTTCTGCATGGAAGCAGCCTGCTCAGCGATCAGCTGCCCCTTGGCGCCACCCAGCGCCCGCGCCTCGTTGAGCAGCACGGCAAGCGGTGTCTTCAGCGAGTGCGCCAGGTTGCCGACCTGCGTGCGCGACCGCTCGACGATACGCCTGTTGTTCTCGATCAGCGCATTGGTCTCGTTGGCGAGCGGCTCGATCTCGGCCGGGAAACGGCCGTCGAGGCGTTGCGCGGTTCCTTCGCGCACCATCGCAAGCGCATTCCTGACCCGGCGCAGCGGCTGCAGGCCGAGCAGGATCGCAATCGCGTTGATGGCGATCATGCCGACGCCGAACAGCGACAGATAGGTCAACAGACGCCGCTGGAAGGTAGCGATTTCCTGCTCGAGCTCGGTCTGGTTGCCCATGACACGGAAGCGCGCGGCGCGATTTTTCGCATCGAGGACGAACTCGCTCTCGAACACCTCCAACTGCTCGCCTTCGATGCCGTCCGCTGAATAGCTGCGCTGGAAGCTGGCATTGAAGGGCACCTCGGCAACGCTTGGCGACGGGATCGCCTTGGTCATTGACGACGAATGGAGATCGCCGTGCACGCCTTCCGAGGCGGGCTCGACCGACCAGTACCAGCCGGAATTCGGCTCCGAGAATCTCAAATCGCCAAGGTCGGGAGCGCCGGTCAACTGGCCGCCTTCGGAAACGCCCACCGAGCCGATCAGGTTGAACAGATGCGCCGAAAGCAGGCTGTCGAAACCGCGCTCGCTGGCCTGGCGATAGAGCGTGGTGATCAAGGTGAAGATGACCACCAGAGTGAGGATCGCCCAGACCGTGGAAAAGGCGATGACGCGAAACGCCAGCGAACGCGGCCATGACCGCAGCGACGGCGTGTTCGAGACGGCGGGTCTTGTAGGAAGCGGTTCCGCGTTACGCCTCCGGCTTACGCATGCGGTAGCCCATGCCGCGAACGGTTTCGATCATGTCGATGCCCATCTTCTTGCGAAGCCGTCCGACAAAGACCTCGATCGTGTTGGAATCGCGATCGAAATCCTGGTCGTAGAGATGCTCGACCAGTTCGGTCCGGGATACGACGTCGCCCATATGGTGCATGAGGTAAGCAAGCAAGCGGAATTCGTGCGAGGTCAGCTTCAGCGGTACGCCGTCGACGTCGGCCTTGGAGGCCTTGGTGTCGAGACGCAGCGGCCCGCAGGTCAGCTCGGACGAGGCATGCCCGGCAGCGCGCCGGATCAGAGCGCGCACCCTGGCCAGAATTTCCTCGATGTGGAAGGGTTTGGTGACGTAGTCGTCGGCGCCGGCGTCGATGCCGGCAACCTTGTCGCTCCAGCGGTCGCGTGCCGTCAGGATCAGCACCGGCATCTTGCGGCCGCCGCGCCGCCAGCGCTCGACCACGCTGATGCCGTCCATCTGCGGCAGGCCGATGTCGAGCACCACGGCATCATAGGGCTCGGTGTCGCCGAGAAAATGCCCTTCCTCGCCGTCGAAAGCGCGGTCGACGACATAGCCGGCATCGACCAGCGCGTCGCCGATCTGCCGGTTGAGATCCTTGTCATCTTCGACGACGAGTACGCGCATGCGGAAGGCCTGTTGAAGCTGTTCAGATATAGGCCGATTCCGGCAGACTGGGAAACGGCACGGTTCAGTTCAGCGGAACGACGATCTCCGAGCGACGGGGACGCTGCCCGTCCTTGCCCGGAACGAGCACGACGATGACGCAGACCGGCTTGCCGGCGCGTGTCGACTGCGAGGCCTTGGCCAAGGTGCCGCCATTCTGCTCCGCCACCTGCTGGCCGATCGCGTAGCAGTCGGACGCGGCGAGGACGACCGGCTGGGGCCGCTCGGGCGTGACAGCGGGGATCGCCATCGCTTGCGACGCAAGCAGGCCGGCGGCTGAGAGCGCCAGTGCCGCGGTCCGGAAGTGCGAGCGAAGGGTTTTCATGGCCAGCGTTCTAACGCGCCGGTGCTGAACGTGATATGAACGGTGAACGCTCGAATGCATGCCCGCCACACCCCTGAAGCGCGAGATTACCGGATTGCCCTTTCGCTGCCCATCCCGCGAAATTGCCAAGTTAACCTAGCCCTCCGATCCTTCGCCGACAACCGGGCATCGTTTGGCGGTGAAAGGCAATCGCTTCAGGTTTGCCCCGACTTCGACAATCGATCCGGCAACCGAAGGCAGATTCAGCCGAACCGACCGGAAATAAAAAAACCCGCTCTGCGACGGGTCATTGGCGCCAATCAGCACCATAGCCAAATTAGTAGCATAGCTGCCGGCACAAAGCAAGAACAAAATTGCCCGATTTTACGGAAAGTGCCCGACGCTCAGCCGTCTTCCTCGATCACGGCGCGGAAGCGCAGCAGCCCGTGATGGGCCGAAAGGTCCTCGTCGTAGCGGGCTTCGGCGAATTCGAGCTTGAGATGGGCGCGACGATGTTCACCAAGCGAGAGCGCCGCATCTCGCAGGCGGGCGCTGACCAGGTCCATGATGTCGGTGGTTTCCTTGCTGGCCTCGGACTTCGACCAGACATGCAGCGTCAGCAACTGCTCGGCGTTGTTCTCCGTCCCCGTTGCCCAGTCGTAGACGCTGGTGCGGCCGAAGGTCATGTGGGGGAACGCAACATTTTCCGGGGCATGGTCGAACAGTCTTGCATCGCCCAGTGCCGCCGACAGGTCGGGATCGCCGTTCACTGCCTCGAATATTGCCCTCTGCAATTCGACGGCCGGCGCGGTCATTGTCTTTGCCCTCGCCCGTCGCGTCGACCTCCCGGCTGCGTAGCTGCGTTGCATGACGGCATCCCGGCAAAAGCGCGAATCAGCGCGTCTCATACGGATTATGAACCTTCATGACCTCGGGAATA
The DNA here is from genome assembly GCF_040322275.1 of Mesorhizobium sp. M0174. Lineage (NCBI taxonomy): Bacteria > Pseudomonadati > Pseudomonadota > Alphaproteobacteria > Hyphomicrobiales > Phyllobacteriaceae > Mesorhizobium > Mesorhizobium sp. M0174. The sequence goes on along the minus strand of NZ_JAMYTB010000010.1, from coordinate 45,767 downwards.
AGCCCTGCTCCTGGAATGCGCGACGCCGCAGCCCTCTGCGTCACGGACCCCTTGACCGGCTGAACGGTCGCGACGTCAAGCGGCGAGCGAAGGCGGACCGGAAGCCCTGAGAAAGCGTCTTGTGGACGGATTGCGACGGATCTAGCGAAAATCGGCCGCAGTCAGCACATATATGCTCCTGCGGGTGCGGGCATAGGCATTCCTGGCGACATCGTGGATCGAGTTGGAAGCCGTGTCGAAGGCTGCCAGGTAGGTAGCTTCTGAGGCCGCCGTTCCCGGCTGCATCTTGGAGATGGCATCGGTAGCGACAGAGAAGGAAATCTGGAACATGCCGTCATGGCCGACGAAGCGGATGCGTTTGCTTGCCTCGTCGTAGCTGCGGCTGGGATTGGGAAATGTCAGGCTCATGGTTTCGCCTCCATCGATGCGGATACGGCCTTCTTGACTGCCCGTGACGCCCGCTTCTTCTTTGCGGCGACCGGATTCAGAGCTTCCGCCGCGCGGTCCGCCTCTTCCTTGGCCAGTCGCAATTCCCTCAGCCTTGCCGTTTTGATGCTCCTGGCCTTGGCCTCCGAGAGATATTCGGCAGTTGCTTTGTTCCGTTCCGCCGTCTTCTTCTGGTTTTCCATGAAGCGAGCCTGAGCTTTTTCCATGATGTTCTGATTGCCTTCGGCCATCGGTAAAATCTCCCTTGCAGCGAAAGTCATGACTGTGAACTTCATCGTAAAATAGGTGTTCAAAGACAGAAATTCAATTTCATTAATATTCGGCAGGACCCGAACACCAAGGGATGACCAGGCAAGATAATACGTTCAATATTTTATATGCCCTATGAATATTTATTTTATATGCCCTATGAATATTTTTTGGCACTCCTATCAATCGAGTGCCAAGGCGCCTATAGAGAGGGGGCGGCCGCCTAAGCCGGCCCCAGAAAGAGTCCCCATGAAATTCCGGCCACTCCACGATCGCGTCGTCATTCGGCGCGCCGAAAGCGACACCAAATCCAAGGGCGGCATCATCATCCCCGACAATGCCAAAGAAAAACCGCAGGAAGGCGAAGTGATCGCTGTCGGGCCGGGCGCGCGGGACGAAAGCGGCGCGCTGATCCCGCTCGACGTCGAGGCCGGCGATCTCATTCTGTTCGGCAAATGGTCCGGCACCGAGGTCAAGATAGACGGCGAGGACCTTCTGATCATGAAGGAGGCCGACGTCATGGGCATCATCGAAAAAAGCGAGACGGGCATCATCGACAAGACCGTGGCTGCCAAGAAGGCCGCCTGATTGGAAGGCCGCGCGCCCTCCCGCGCGCGCAAAGGACGCTCCGAGCTTTGATTCAGGCGCTGCAAGCGCCTTGCCACGACAACCGAACTGGAAAAGATCATGTCTGCCAAGGAAATCAGATTCTCCACCGACGCGCGTGACCGCATGCTGCGCGGCGTCGAAATCCTCAACAACGCCGTCAAGGTGACGCTCGGCCCCAAAGGCCGCAACGTCATCATCGACAAGGCCTACGGCGCGCCGCGCATCACCAAGGACGGGGTGGCCGTGGCAAAGGAAATCGAGCTTTCCGACAAGTTCGAAAACATGGGCGCACAGATGGTGCGCGAAGTGGCCTCGAAAACCAACGACCTCGCCGGCGACGGCACCACCACCGCCACGGTGCTTGCCGCTTCCATCCTGCGCGAGGGCGCCAAATTCGTTGCCGCCGGCATGAACCCGATGGACCTCAAGCGCGGCATCGACCTTGCCATCAGCGCCGTCGTAAAGGAAATCCAGGCCCGAGCCAAGAAGGTCAAGTCCTCAGGCGAGATCGCGCAGGTCGGCACCATTGCCGCCAATGGCGACACCAGTGTCGGCGCCATGATCGCCAAGGCGATGGACAAGGTCGGCAATGACGGCGTCATTACCGTCGAGGAGGCCAAGACCGCCGAAACCGAGCTAGACGTCGTCGAAGGCATGCAGTTCGACCGCGGCTATCTCTCGCCCTATTTCGTCACCAATGCCGAGAAGATGCGCGCCGAGCTGGAAGACCCTTACGTCCTCATCCACGAAAAGAAGCTCGGAAATCTGCAGGCCCTGCTGCCCATCCTCGAAGCCGTGGTGCAAAGCGGGAGGCCGCTGTTGGTCATCTCCGAGGACGTCGAGGGCGAAGCGCTGGCAACGCTGGTCGTCAACAAGCTGCGCGGCGGCCTCAAGGTAGCGGCCGTCAAGGCGCCTGGCTTCGGTGACCGCCGCAAGGCGATGCTGGAAGACATCGCCGTGCTCACCGCCGGACAGATGATTTCCGAGGATCTCGGCATCAAGCTGGAGAACATTACCATAGACATGCTCGGCCGCGCCAAGCGCGTGCTGATCGAGAAGGACACCACCACGATCATCGACGGCGCCGGCGAGAAGACCACCATCCAGGCGCGCGTCCAGCAGATCAAGGCGCAGATCGAGGAAACCACGTCCGACTATGACAAGGAGAAGCTGCAGGAACGTCTCGCCAAGCTGGCGGGCGGCGTTGCCGTCATCCGCGTCGGCGGCGCCACCGAATCCGAGGTCAAGGAAAAGAAGGACCGCATCGACGATGCGCTGAACGCCACGCGCGCGGCCGTTGAAGAAGGCATCGTTCCGGGCGGCGGTGTCGCGTTGCTGCGCGCCAAGGCTGTGCTGAACGGGATGACCGGAGCCAATGCCGATGTGACGGCGGGCATTTCGATCGTGTCGAGAGCGCTCGAAGCGCCGATCCGGCAGATCGCCGAGAATTCCGGCGTCGAAGGTTCGATCGTCGTCGGCAAGCTCGCCGACGGCAAGGATCACAATCAGGGCTTCGATGCCCAGAACGAGGTCTATGTCGACATGATCAAGGCCGGCATCGTCGACCCGGCGAAGGTGGTACGGACGGCGCTGCAGGACGCGGGCTCCATTGCGGCGCTTCTGATCACGGCGGAAGCCATGATCACCGACGTTCCGGCGAAGGAAGCCGCTGCTTCGCCCGGCGGCATGGGCTATTGACCAGCCACTGCCGGAAACAAGCCTGAAAGACAGCCGCCGGGTATCCCCGGCGCGCACCATCGGCAAGGAGATCGATCAATGATCGCATTCGTCCCGAAGCCAAATGCAGCGGCGAAAATCGAAGTGGCCGAGGAAAGCCGCTTCGATCGCATTCGCAGGCTTGCCGACAAGCACAGGAAAGCCAACGCCGGTATGATAGGCCGCGACCCGAAAAAGATCGCGGACAAGCGTCCCATGTGACGCTGCCGATCCTCAGCACCCACGCAAGCGCGGAACCTTCATCGCCCTTGTAGGCAGCACCAAAATGGACGAATAGTCTTGAAAGGCGCGCCGCCGTGAAATTGCCGGCATGCGGTTTCTCAGTTGGCGGCGTCCCCGCAGCCGGATCCTGGAATGGCCAGTCCTTTGGAACCACGCAAGAGAAGAGGTCCGATCGCCGCAAGGCTGCTGGCGGTGGATGCGTGGATCGATTCCTCTGCCTACGAAATCGGCTTCAGGGCGCGCCAGTTCTGGGAGGCGGCCACCATCTTCTCGCGGCGTTTCCGCGTCGGCGGCTGGCGCCGCGGCCTGATCGAACTGTTGAGTGAAGGCTTTACGCTCGGTGCCGGCGGCATCGTCGTCCTTTTGGCGCTGGCCTTGCCGGCCTTCCAGATAACCGCCGGCGACTGGCGCACGCAAGGCGACTTCGCCGTCACCTTCCTAGACCGCTACGGCAACGAGATCGGCCAGCGGGGCATCATCCAGCGCGATTCGGTGCCGGTCGACGAGATGCCCGACCATGTCATCAAGGCGGTGCTGGCCACCGAGGACCGCCGTTTCTTCGACCATTACGGCATCGATGTGCTCGGCCTGTCGCGGGCGATATTCGAGAATGTGCGGGCCAATTCCGTCGTCCAGGGCGGCTCGAGCATCACCCAGCAGCTGGCCAAGAACCTGTTCCTGACCAACGAACGGACCTTCGAGCGCAAGATCAAGGAAGCCTTCCTGTCGCTGTGGCTCGAAGCCAATCTGTCGAAGAAGGAAATCCTGCAGCTTTACCTCGACCGCGCCTACATGGGCGGCGGCACTTTCGGCATCGAGGCAGCAGCCGATTTCTATTTCGGCAAGAGCGTCAAGGACCTGAACCTTGCCGAGGCGGCGATGCTGGCCGGCCTGTTCAAGGCGCCGACCAAATACGCGCCGCACATAAACCTGCCCGCCGCCCGTGCGCGGGCCAATGTGGTACTGTCCAATCTGGTCGATTCCGGCTTCATGACCGAAGGCCAGGTGCTGCAGGCAAGATTACACCCGGCCGAAATCGTCGACCGCGGCGAGCAGAAGAGCCCCGATTATTACCTCGACTGGGCCTTCGACGAGGTCAAGAAGATCGCCGCCAAAGGCGGCCCGCACTCGCTTGTCGCCCACACCACTTTCGACGCCAACATCCAGAAGGCGGCCGAAGAATCGATGGAGTTCCACCTCCGCCAGTTCGGCAAGGAATACAACGTCACCGAGGGCGCCATCGTCGTCATCGAGACCAACGGCGCCGTCCGGGCGATCGTCGGCGGCCGCGACTACGGCGCCAGCCAGTTCAACCGCGCCACCAAGGCACTTCGCCAGACCGGCTCCTCGTTCAAGCCCTATGTCTATGCGACGGCGATGGAGCATGGCTTCACGCCGGATTCGGTGGTGTCCGGCGGACCCATCTCCTGGGGCAGCTGGTCGCCCCACAATTACAATGGCGGGTCGGCCGGCAAGGTGACGCTGATCACGGCGATGGCCAAATCGATCAACACCGTGCCGGTGCGGCTGGCCAAGGATTATCTCGGCATCAAGCCGATCAAGGCGATGGCCGAAGCCATGGGCGTCGAGTCGCCGCTGGAATCGCACAAGACCATGGTGCTCGGTACATCGGGCATGACTGTGATGGACCAGGCGACGGGCTACAGCGTGTTCGCCCAGAACGGCTTTGCCGGAACCCGGCACGGCATAAGCCAACTCTTCAACCGTACCGGCGAGGTGGTCTACGACTTCGCCAAGGACGCGCCGCCGCCGCACCGGGTGCTGTCGGAGCAGGCGCTCAAATACATGAACACCATGCTGGCGGCGGTGCCGGTGATCGGCACGGCCCGGCGCGCGGCCCTTCCAAACATCGTTGTCGCCGGCAAGACCGGCACGACGCAGTCCTACCGCGATGCCTGGTTCGTCGGCTTTACCGGCAACTACACAGCCGCCGTCTGGCTCGGCAACGACGACTTCACCGCGACCAACAAGATGACCGGCGGCACGCTGCCGGCAATGGTGTGGCAGCGGCTGATGCTCTATGCGCACCAGAATATCGACCTGAAACCGATCCCCGGTATCGATCATCCTTTCGTCGATACCGAAATCGCCGCCAAGGCCGAGGAAGCGGAAAAGAAGAACGCCGAACAGGCAGCAGCCGACGCCGCCGCCGAGCGTCCGCCGGTGCTGTCCAGCCGGACCACCCGGACCCTGAAAGAACTCACCAGGCTTTTCCAGGCGGCACCCGTGCTCGACGCGCCCGCTGCACCGGAGACCCTGTCGGCGCTGTGACGGCCAATTCCGCGGGGCCGCTTGCCATAAGCCCCTGCGCCGAGATATCCCCGGGCGGCAATCTCTCTGTCCCCGGCCTTCGGTTCTCCCGGCTCGTCATGCTCAAGAACGCCTTCCTGACGCTGCTTTCGCTTGCCATCGCCATCGGTGGCGGTGGCGCCAGCGTCTGGTACGCGCTGAAGCTGCAGGATGGCGTCGGCGCCATCAGGATCGGGCAATGGACCGCCTTCCCGGATATCGGCACGCCGACGGCGGATCCTTATTCCAAAGCCCGGGTGGCTCGCGAAGGCGTGCTGGCGCTTGGACAGGCGGAAGGGCTGTCCTTCATAGCCGAACGCGATTCCGGCGGCGAACAGCTCAAGCGGCAATGCGCCTACAAGATTGCGGGCGGTTTTCCCACCGCTCGGTTCTGGACGCTTTATGCCGCCGACCAGTCGCTTGGCGTGGTCGAGACCGGCACGCCGAGGCCGGCTGCGCTGCAGTCCTATCAAGTGCTGCGCCAGGCCGACAATTCGGTGGTCATTTCCGTCGGCAGCCGCCCTGCACCTGGCAACTGGCTACTGACCAGCGGCGCCGGCAAGATGTACTTGGTGCTCACGTTCTACGACACACCGATCGCCAGCAGCACCGGTCTGTCGGACGTCACGCTGCCGCAGATCCAGAAGGTCGGCTGCAATGCGTAGCCTGCTGCATGCCGTGCTGCTCGGCCTGCTCGGCGCCGGCATCGTGCACATCGTCGTGCTGCTGCTCGTCCCCGAGTTCTCCGAACGCGACGCCTGGTCGCGATTGGCCATGGCTTCGGATCTCTACAAGATGACCAGGCTCGACGCGGAAGCCGGCGGCGCGCCGGTGGTGAAATCGGTCGATCCGCTGTTTTATGCGGCGGCTTGCCGCTTCGACCTTGCCGAGGGGATGGTGCGGGTCAAGGCGCCGGGCAAGGTGCCATTCTGGTCGATATCGGTCTATGACCGCGGCGGCCACAACATCTACTCGTTCAACGACCACAGCGCGACCGCAGGCGTGCTCGACACCGTTGTGCTGACGCCGGCCCAGATGATCGAGGTCCGCAAGGATCTTCCCGAGGAACTGCAAGGGGCCATCTTCGTCGAGGCGCCGATAGAGGAAGGCGTGTTCGTCATCCGTTCGTTCGTGCCCGACGACAGCTGGAAGCCGATTGTCTCGCGCTTTCTCGAACAGAGTTCCTGCGAACTGCAGGATTTTTAGGCCGGTTCCGATGCTCAGTGGTGCGGTACCGGCAATGTTCCCGACGGTCCCGGCTTGTCGGGGCCGGTCGGCCGCGTTTCGGCCGTCAGCGGCCGCTGCTCGTAGCGCACCCCGGGAAATATGATCACTGCCGCCGGCGCGGCTTGTTGTGCTCGATTGGTTGCCGCCGTTCGCGGCACGAAAGACAGTACCATGCCCATGGTTCGCGTATTCCTCTCGGTTGCCCCGGAGCACAACGCAACGCCTCCATAGTCGATTAAGAAGGCAGTAGGTTAACGGAGCGCTAACGGATCGCCGCTAAATTGATCTTTGTTCTTGGGAAACGCGAAACCGGTACAGCCCGGCAGAGCGCCCTCCAGATCGTGTCGAGTGTCAGGCGTATCCTTCGTGTCAGCTTCGGATTTCGGGCAAATCGCAGCAGGAGCTGAATCGGGAAAGGCCGAAAGGCTGTTTCGCGCCGCGGTATCGGCATTCTGTTCGCTCACCCGCCCTTCGCGCCGGGAGATCGCGCAGCTCGAAGACCTGACGCTGCCGCTTTTCGAGAATGTCTCGGTCGAATCGCGCCGCTACGTCGCAGCGGCCCTTTCCGAATGCGAATATGCACCCGCCGCGCTGGTGCGGCGGCTTTGCCAGGAGCGGGTCGACATCGCCGCTCCGCTACTCATCCGCTCGCGTGCCCTCAGCGACATCGACCTGATCGCGCTGATCGGGCGTCACGGCCTGCCGCATGCCCGTGCCATTGCCCGCCGCAAGGATCTCAACCAAACCATCGCCGATCTCACCAAAGTGCTTGAAAGGCCGACGCTGGTGCGGTCGCAGCAGCAGCCGGAAGCAACTGCCATTGCCCCGTCCGAAAACGCGGAAATGGTCGCGAGCGACGCAAACAGACAAGAGGCGGCCGACGCCGCCGAAACCGTACGCCGCCGGTTGCGATCCATGATGCGCTCCGAGCGCGGCACCGCCATCAGACCGTTCGTCGAGCCACAAACCTACGTCAAGCTGCGCGAAACCGCGCTGACCGGCAATGCGGCATTCTTTCAGACAGCGCTCGCCGATGCGCTCGAAGTCGATTTTTCAACGGCGCGGACGCTCACCGCGAGCCAAAATTACACACCGCTACTTTTCGCCTTGCGCGCGCTCGACCTCAGCGAAGACAAGGCGTTCCTGATCACGGCTGCCATCTATCCGACCGAGTTTCCGCACCCGCAGGCGATCCGCATCTTCCTCGACCGCTACCGCCTGCTGCACCGCGACGCTGCGTTGGACAGGCTCCGCGGCTGGAAGGCCGACACCGTGTCGAAAATCGTTCGCAAGCCCGGGCGCGTCGCGGCAAATGCCGACCTGCGCAAGCCGAACAACGCCGATGTAACCGCCACCCCAAAGGCGCTTCGCATCTGAAGGCTTGCCGTTACGACGCCTTGACCGAGATAAGCTCCTCGACGGGAACGACGCCCGCCTCGATCTCGATCACCCAGATATCCGGATCGAATTTCTTCTCGCGCTCCAGCTGCGCGTCGAAAATGGCGGCATCGTCGCCTTCGCCAAGCAGACTGAAAAAACGGTCGTCCGGCCTGGCCGAATCGTAGCTCGTCTGCGGCGCCGGCCCGAACAGCGCCATCTCTCCTAGCCGGCCACGCGCCAACACGAAAACTGCGCCGGCTTCCGTGGCGCCGCGCTTGACCACGGCGGCAAAGCCGCCGGCGCTAAAAACCCGGCGCAACAGGGCCGACACCCACAGATCGGTGGTTACCCGCATGGCGGGACCCTGTACGATTTCGGGTTTGTGGTGTCGAGATTCTCACTTATTCGCGAGCAACGGTTGGCCATCAAAGCAAGTCCCGGAATGCGACGATTTACCAACAAAGTCTAACAAAACTTGTTGGCCTCTGTGAAAAATGCTATAGTGCCCGGTATGAAAGCCCAGCCCATGCGCACTCTTACTGTGTCGCTTACCCCCAAGCAGGCCGCCCGTCTACAAGACGCCGTGAACAGCGGAGACTATGCTTCCAACAGTGAAATCGTCAGGGAAGCACTACGTCTATGGGAGCAGCGCGAGGAATTCCGCACTCTTGAACTGGAACGCCTCAAAAGGGCCTATGACGAAGGGATGGCAAGTGGCGAAGGTCAACACGTAAATCGTACGGCTTTCTTACGCGCTCTGAAGGCCGAACGCGCAGTCCGTGGCTGAATACCGGCTCACCCCGCGAGCTTCTCAGGATTTGCGAGATATTTGGCATCACATTGCCGTCGATAACGAGAAGGCGGCTGACAAGCTGATCGGACGCATTTTCGACAGGCTAGAATTGGCTTGCGAGCACGCCAAAATGGGCGCAGCTCGACCGGAATTGAGCGCCACCGCCCGCATTCTGGTCGAGGGGCGCTACATCGTGATTTACGAGCCCATGCCCTACGGCGTGTTAGCCGTGGCGATAGTCCATGGAATGCGTGACCCGGAGCAATGGCTTAAATAGGCCGGGAGACTAGGTTTCGGCCCTCAGTTGGTCAGGCCGATCTCGCGCATCTTGACGTAGACGATCTCGTCTGGCTCGCCGGTCTCCGGCAAGCCGAACAGCGCCTGGAATTCCTTGATCGCGGCCTTGGTGCGCGCGCCTACGACGCCATCCAATTGCATGTCCTCATTGCCGAACGCTTTCAGTCCGGCCTGGATCTTGACGATGCGGGGATCCGGCGTTTGCGCCGCTGCGTTTGCTGGTGCGGATACCGGAATGGCGGCCGGAGCAGCGGCCGTTTCGACCGGCCGCGGCACGGGATGCGGAACCACGGCCGCGGTCTTTGGCGTGGCGCCCAGTTGATCCAGCAGGACGCCGTCGATCTCGCCGGAGGCATTCAATCCGACTTTCTGCTGATAGGCCTGGATGGCCTTGCGCGTATTCGGTCCGGGAATACCGTCGATGGTGCCGGAATAGAAATCGAGATCCTTCAAGATGCCCTGGACCTGCTCGACGACCGGGTCGCTCTTGATCGGCGTAGCGGCCGGACGCACGATATTGATGGTGGTTTCGGGCTCATTGCTATCCGCCCGCGGAAAGCGTTCGATGCTTCTGGTAGCGAAAAACGCTCCGGCATGCGGAAAGGGCTGGTACCAAAGCGCGTTCGCCGAGACGTAGAACAGCGTCACCAGGAACGCGGTGGAGCCGCCGACCACAACAGGATTGCGCGAGATCAGGCTGCCCAGCGCCATCGCTCCGTGCTCGAAGGCATTGCCGCGGCGTTTGACCGCCTTAGGCTGTTTTGCGGAGCGACCCATTGCTCTCCCCTTTGCCACCGTCCGCCTTGGCTTTGACCGCGGACATCGGCACCACGCCGGTCTTCTCCGCCGAGCGGCCCGTCGGGCCGCTCACGGGAAGGCTGATCGTCACCGTGGTGCCCTCGCCCGGCATGCTTTCGATCGACATTGTGCCCTCGTGCAGCGCCACCAGCCCCTTCACCAGCGAAAGCCCGAGCCCTGTGCCTTCGAAACGACGGGTATAGTCGTTCTGGATCTGCATGAACGGCTTGCCGAGATTGGCGAAATCTTCCTCGGCGATGCCGATACCGGTGTCCCGGACCCAGAAATGCAGCCGCGAGCCGATCCGCTTGGCGCCGATGACGACATTGCCGCCTTCGGGCGTGAACTTGATCGCGTTAGAGACGAGATTGATCAGGATCTGCTGCACGGCGCGACGGTCGGCATTTATTTCGCCTGCATCCGGCGCGATCTGGGCCTGCAGATCGATGGCCTTTGCCTCGGCTTGCAGGCGCATCATCGACTGGCACATCTCGACCGCTTCGCGAAAGCGGAACGGTTCCGGTTCGGTCGCGTAGGCGCCCGATTCGATCCGCGATACGTCGAGTATCGAGGTGACGACGGCAAGCAGGTGCTGGCCCGAATCCCTGACCAGCCCGACATATTCCTTCTGGCGCGGATCCTTGAAGCTGCCGAACATCTCGTGCAGCAGCATGTCGGAAAAGCCAATGATGGCATTGAGCGGGGTGCGCAACTCATGGCTGACGACGGCAAGGAAGCGTCCTTTCGCCACCTCGGCCGAAGCAGCCGCCTCGTTGGCAGCGGCAAGCTCCTGGCGCAGTCCGGCCAGTTCATCGTTCTCGCGCAGAACAAGCGTGAAGACAGTCTCCTGCCCCGGTGCGCGCATCATCTCGAGCGAAAACGGCTGGTAGTTGTCGGCCGTCACGCCGCTGTTCTGCGGCAGCCGGACGCGAAGATCGAGCCGGCGCGACAGGGCGCCCTCGCGCATATCGGCCAGCGCACTGAGATATGGGACGCGGTCGGACAGATGGATGCGATCGAAAAGTCCGGTGCCGAAAAGCAGCTCCGGTGGCAGCCTCAGCATCGTGCGTGCCTTAGCCGAGGCGTCCAGAACCTCGCCATGGGCAGCGATTCGCAGCACGACGGCGTCGATCAGGTCTTCGAGCCGGTGGCTGCCGGCCGGATCGAGCTGAGCGCTGGCGGTGGCACGAAGTGAAGCGACACGCGGAATGAGCGTGAGCGCCCAGGCCAACGGCACCAGCCAGTGCCATGCGGCGATTTCGGTCTGGCCGAGCGGCAAGACGGAACCGGCTAAAGGCTGCAGCAAGACTGCGACAAGGGCCGAGATGGCGCCCCAGATCACGGCACGCCGCGACTGGCCGATCCACCAGGCTTCAAACGGCAGCGCCACCGCGAGCAAGGCAACCGGCGAGGCCACACCGCCGGCGGCAGCGATAAGGGCACCCAGGGCAACACTGCCGACGACCAAGGCGAGTTGGCCGGCCAGGGTCATCTTGCCCGATGCAGCCACCAGCAGGGCGGCGAACCAGCAAAGGCCGAACGCCGCAAAGATCGCAGCCACAGTCACGGCCGCGCCCATGCCCGACGTGACCAGCGTCACCGCTGCACCCGCGCTGAAGAAGGGAGCCGCCAGCATGACGCCAATGAACCGGCTCTCACGGCGGCGGTCGTCCTGGCCGAGGACGGACGGATGAACCATCCGTTCGCAACCGGCGGCTATCGCGCCTGGCAACTCGGCGTATCTGGCCTTGATCGCACTCAACTCAACGCACCCGGTCGTGAACGGCTCTGCTTTGCAGGCGGCTTTTGTCGATCCGAAACTCGCATCCAGCGTTTAAGGAATGGATAAGGCTGGGCCGATCGTCCCCGGCAGGCTGCAAATATCGGGATACCGGCGGGGAAAAAACCGGGGCAATTGCCGCCATAGTAAACGGAGCGTTATCCGGACCACCCGCGCCTGGGTTGGCGGGCGATCGCATCAAACTGTCACCAATGCAAAAAATAACGAGGAGAAACAATAGGTTGGATGGTTACCATTTGCTGAATGAAATATGAACCATTCGAGGCAAATGAACTTCAAAACGCTTTGTTTCGAATCTGCCTAAAATTTGAGGAAAACTGTTGCTTTCGGGACAAGTCGTCCTTTGCGCCTCCGTGCCAGTATCGCGGTACAAGGGTCGTGCGGTTCGGAGGCATGACCGTCATAAAGGACAGACAGATGGGCTTTCTGATAAGAGCTGCTTTCTGGTTTTCGCTGGTGCTTCTGGCGCTGCCGCTGGGTGTCGGCGCCGATGATGCGGGCCGCGAAAGCGTCGGGCCGCTCCAGGCGCTGTTTGCGGCGCGCGAAGCCGTCGGCGACATCGCCGGCATCTGCGAGCGCAAGCCGGACGTGTGCGAGACCGGCAAATCGGCAATGCACACCATCACCGCCCGGGCCAGGGAAACCGCCAAGATCGCGGCCGCCATGCTGGACGACAAAACCCCTGAACCAGATACGGTGACGACCACCGGCAGCGTGCCCGAGGAAATCGTCTTGCCGGCGAAAGTCGATCTGCCGGCGAAACTGCACTTGCCGGCGAAGAACTGACACTGTTTCGGCCGAATTCATCGCCAGACCGCAAGGCTCCCCACGCTCGGCGCCTGCGGCGTTTCTCCTCTTTTTCCGTGACGTGGCAGCGCCGGATGACTATATCCGGGGTGATGACTACGACGATCCAGACCATCCGCGACGACTTTTCCCTGCTCGACGAGTGGGAAGACCGCTATCGCTATGTGATTGAACTGGGTGAAGCGCTGCCGCCGTTTCCCGACGAGCAACGCATACCGGCCAACAAGGTCCCCGGCTGCGTCAGCCAGGTCTGGTTGACCACCGAACAGGGCGGTGGTGCCGACCCCGTTATTACCTTCAAGGGCGATTCCGACGCCCATATCGTGCGCGGTCTGGTCGCCATCATGCTGGCGCTGTTTTCGGGACGGCCGGCCAGCGAAATCCAGAGGACCGACGCGGAGGCCACATTGAAGGCGCTCGGACTTGACGAGCACCTGTCGCCGCAGCGCGCCAATGGTCTTCGCTCGATGGTCAAGCGCATCAAGCGCGACGCCGAAGCAGCGTTGAAGCAGACCGCCTGACCGGACGGCAGTTGCCGGCAGCATGGGGGGTTCGACCTTTGACCCCATAATACAAAACGGCGCCCGCAGGCGCCGTTTGAGTGTCAAACCCGAAGAGCCGGTTATCAGCGTCCCTTGCGCTTGCGGCCGAGACCCATCTTCTTGGCGAGCTGCGAACGGGCGGCCGCATAATTGGGCGCAACCATCGGATAGCTCGGGTCCAGGTTCCACTTTTCGCGATACTGGTCGGGCGTGAGATCATAGTGGGTCATCAAGTGACGCTTGAGCGACTTGAACTTCTTGCCGTCTTCGAGACAGATGATGTAGTCGTCATGCACCGAACGCTTCGGATTTACCGCCGGCTTCTGCTTGTCGGCAGGCGGCTGCTCGGCGGCCCCGCCGACGCGCCCCAAAGCGGCATGGACATCGGCAATGAGGTTCGGCAATTCGCCGACCGGCACGGGATTGTTGCTGACATAGGCGGCCACCACGTCGGCGGTAAGCTCGATCAGCGCGTCACTGTTTCTGGAAGGTGTTTCGGTAATATCCATGGCATTCAGGCCCCAACGAGAATTGTTTCTGTTTGCGCCCGTTTCGATAGTTGGGCATCGCGCGAACTTGTGCAGGAAAAAGCCTCCGCGATTCGCGTCGCGGCACCTTAATGGGCCTTGGCGTCAAGTAAGTCAATTCGCTTCTTGCGCTCTATTCAGCGATGCAAGTCAAATCTTTCATATTCAGCTTCACTCTTTCGTGCAGAGTGTAAACTTGCCGTTTTTTCTGGTCAGACCAGCATCGACTGACGCGGCGGCAAGCAGCCATTACACAGACTGCAGCAGGTAAATAGACCTCAATGCTTGATCCAGCCGGCAGCATTACAGCCTGGCCAATCGGCGGATTCAGTAAAATCATAGGTTGCGAAACATTACTGTTGCTCGTGAGCCGTCGGCCGGGAGCGGCGTGCCGCGTCACTGAAACGGGGTGATGTATTTTCCGTAGACCCAGCCGGTGACGAACTGGCCGTTCTGTGCCGGATCATGCCAGACTTGGCACCAGTGATTGCGGATCTTCTGTTTCTGCTGCCAGTACGAATGGTTGGCGAGATTCAGCAGATTTATCCCACCGGTGCATTTGCCGGTCATCTGCAGAACCGTCCCGTTGGGATAGGCGGCCTGCTTCTGCGAAGTTCCCGAAGGATATTTGCGCACATTGAGTGTGTCGCCGAACGGCACATTGGCCACTTGCCAAGCCGCAAAGGCAGTTGCATGAGAATGACCGGCATTGGCCAGGGTCGTCGCAGCGACGGCGAGGGCCGCGACAGTCCGAGAAAAAATGTTCATTGTCCTCTCCTCCAGCCCGTCCCCTCGAGCCACCACGACAATAGATCATAGCCGCTGAACCCGCGCTGATCGGCGTGTTCATTCGCTATTCAAGTAACTTCCACAGCGAGACGCAATGACCAGAACCCCAGTGTTTCCGACCGCCACCCCACCGCAGCCGGAGAAACGGCCGATCTTCGACACGCATCACGGCATTACGCGGACGGACGACTATGCTTGGCTGAGGGCCACCAATTGGCAAGAGATGTTCAGGGATCCGTCTCTGCTCGACGGCCAAATCCGCGCCCACCTCGAAGCCGAGAATGCTTACCAGGCGGCGCTGATGGCCGATACGGCTCAGCTGCAGAAGCAGCTTTTCGCGGAAATGAAGGGGCGTATCAAGGAAGATGATTCCTCTGTGCCTATGAAGGATGGGCCCTATGCCTACGGCTCCTCCTTCAAGCTTGGCGGCCAGCAGCCGCGTTATTTCCGCACGGCGCGCGACGGCGGCGACAAGCAGATATTGCTCGACGGCGATGCCGAGGCCGAGGGTAAACCCTATTTCCGGCTGGGCGGCGTCGATCATTCGGACGACCACAGCAAGCTGCTCTGGGCCTTCGACGACAAGGGTTCCGAATTCTACACGCTGCGCGTCCGCGATCTCGCCGGCGGCAACGACCTGGCGGATAGGGTTCCGGACACCGGCGGTGGCGGTGTTTGGGATGCCGGCAATGACGGGTTTTTCTACACTCGCCTCGACCCCAACCACCGGCCTTCCAAAGTGCTGTTCCATGCGCTTGGTGACAGTCCTGAAAACGACCGGCTGATCTACGAGGAAACTGATCCCGGCTTCTTCATGGATGTCGGCGGCACGCGATCCAACGAGTGGATCATGATCGGCATCAACGACCATGAGACCTCGGAATACCGAATCATGAGCGCCAACGATCCGTTCGCAGAGCCGAAGCTGGTTGCAGCGCGCCAGACCGGCCTGCAGTACGAGCTCGAGGAAGGCGGCGACATCTTCTTCATCCTCACCAATGCCGACGGTGCCAAGGACTTCAAGATCATGACGGCGCCGGCGCATGATCCGGTGCGCGCCAACTGGCAGGAACTGGTGCCGCACGAAGCGGGCCGGCTGATCCTTTCGGTGATCGGCTTCAAGGACCACATGGTCCGGCTCGAGCGCAAGGAAGGCCTGCCGCGCATCGTCGTACACGACCGCAAGAGCGGCGAGGAGCACCTGATCTCCTTCGACGAGGAAGCCTTCTCGCTCGGCCTGTCCGGCTCCTACGAATACGACACCGAGATCATGCGCTTTTCCTATTCGTCGATGACGACCCCGGCGCAGGTCTTCGATTACAACATGCGCACCCGCGAGCGAGTGCTGCTCAAGACCCAGGAAGTGCCGTCCGGCCACGACCCGGAGCACTACGTCACGCGCCGGCTGATGGCGCCTGCCGCCGACGGCGAACTGGTGCCGATCTCGCTCCTCCATCACCGCGACACGCCGCTCGACGGGTCGGCGCCGTGCCTGCTTTACGGCTACGGCTCCTACGGCATCACCGTGCCGGCCGCGTTCAATACCAATCTGTTTTCGCTGGTCGACCGCGGCTTTGTCTACGCGATAGCCCATGTTCGCGGCGGCAAGGACAAGGGCTATGGCTGGTACGACGACGGCAAGCGGGCGAACAAGATGAACACGTTCACCGACTTCATCGCGGTCGCTCAGCACCTCGTCGCCGAACGCTATACGCAGCATGACCGCATCGTCGCGCAAGGCGGTTCGGCCGGCGGCATGCTGATGGGGGCGGTCGCCAACATGGCGCCGCAATGTTTCGGCGCCATCATCGCCGAAGTTCCCTTCGTCGACGTGCTCTCCACCATGCTCGACGCCAGCCTGCCGCTGACGCCGCCGGAATGGCCGGAATGGGGCAATCCGATCGCTTCGGCGGAGGATTACCGGACCATCGCCGCCTATTCACCCTACGACAATGTCGCCGCACTCGACTATCCGCCGATTCTGGCGCTGGCCGGCCTGACCGACCCGCGCGTCACTTATTGGGAGCCGGCCAAATGGGTAGCGCGGTTGCGCGACCGCAAGACAGGTGAGAATCCGGTGCTGTTCAAGATCAACATGGATTCAGGCCATGCCGGCGCCTCTGGCCGGTTTTCGAGGCTGGAGGAAATCGCCTTCACCTATGCCTTTGCGCTCAAGGTGACAGGGAAGGCCGAGCTTGCCGCGTGAACACCGCGGATAGGCAGGTATTGCTTGCTGTTCCGCTACATGCCTTCATTGAGGATGGAAGTTGCGGAGAAGCCCACCAATGATCGATCTTGCCACATTGATTGCGTATGTCGCGGTTGTGCTTGGCTTTGTTTTCATCCCGGGTCCTGCCACCCTTTTGACCGTGGCGCGAGCAACCAGCTCTGGAACCAGGGTGGGCATCGCGACCGGCGCGGGGATCGCGGCCGGCGACGTGGTTCACACCTTCATGGCGATCGTCGGCATTTCGGCGATCATTGCCACGTCGGGGGCGCTTTTCAGCATAGTGAAGTACATCGGCGCAGCCTACCTCATTTATCTCGGCGTTCGCGCGATCATCGAGAAAACGCCTGCCTATCCGGCCGCCGGCGCACTTGCGATCCCCGCTGCCAAAGCATTTCGGCAGGCTGTTTTGACCGAGATTCTCAACCCCAAGACCGCACTTTTCTTCCTTGCATTTCTTCCGCAGTTTGTGCGGCCTGAAAACGGATCGGTGATGCTTCAACTGGCGACATTGGGCGTGATCTTTGTTCTGTTGGGCCTCGTCAGCACGGTGGTTTTCGCCGTGGGTGCGGGCGGCCTCGGCGCTTTCCTGCGCCGAAACCCGACGGTGCTGAGATGGCAGGGCAAGGCTGTCGGCGGCATCTATTGCGCCTTGGGCATCCGGCTGGCGCTGCAACAGCGCTAGGGTCTCGACATGCGACGCCGTACGAGGCTTCGGATACTGGGCAGGCACAGTTGATTTTCCGCTCGCAATTGCAAAGGTCGCGCGCTACCCAATGCGCGGCCTTTTCACTCGCCGCCAACACTCAATCACCCAGGGATCTGCCATGTTGCTCGTCGATGTCTATCTCGACAAATCGCCCATCCAGGGCATCGGCGTCTTTGCCAAGAACCACATTCCCCGCGGCACGCTGGTCTGGAAGCTCGACCCGAAATACGACCGCCGCATCGAGGTGACGACCTACGAGCGGGAAACCGGGCCGGTGAAAACCTACCTTGACCGCTACGCCTACCCGGACCGGTGCGACCCGAACTACATCGTCTTCGAAGCCGACGATGCGCGCTACATGAACCATGCCGACGACCCGAATTGCGACGTCTCGCAGCCGGAGGAGACTTATGCCTTGCGCGACATTGCGCCTGGCGAGGAAATGACCTGCGACTACAATCACTTCTTCGAAACCGGCTTCGACTTTCTCGGCGACCGCTGACGCAACGGCCGTCAGCTCGCCGGCTTCTTGCGAGCCGGATAGCCGTTGGGATGCGGCGGCACGGCTTTCAGATAGGCAGCGATTGCCGCGCGGTCCTCCGGGGTCAGCACGGCCATGTTCCGCTGCACGTCGACCATTGCGCCGCCGACCGTATCGAAATCCGGCGTGAAGCCGGTTTCGAGATAGTTGGCGATGTCAGCTTCGGACCAATCGGCAATGCCGCCCTCGCCCGACGTGATGTTCGGCACGATACCGCTGCCTTCGGCGGCGGCCGCACCTGCCAGCCACTGGCCCTTCCTGGTGCCGCCGGCGAGGTCCCGCGGCGTGTGGCATTCGCCGCAATGACCGGGGCCTTCCACCAGATAGCGGCCGGCCAGCACCGGGTCGGGCGTGCCGTCGGGAAAGGAAACGACCGGCTGGTCACTCAAATAGAGCAGCTTCCACAAGCCAAGACCGCGTCGGACATTGAAGGGAAATGCCAGCGAATTGGCGGGCGCCTTGCGGGCGACCGCGGGCAAGGTCTTGAGGAATGCATAGAGATCGGCAATGTCGGCCGGCTTCATGCGCGCGTATGAAGTATAGGGAAATGCCGGATAAAGATGCTCGGCCGACGGTGATACGCCCTTCAGCATGGCGTTGGCAAAGTCCTCGACGGACCAGGCGCCGATGCCGTCCCTGGCATCCTGCGATATGTTCGGCGGCACGAAGGTGCCGAACGGCGTCTTGAGCTCGAGGCCGCCGACCAGCTGAAGGCGGGCGTCGCCTTGCGAGCCGGGCTTGGCATGACAGGACGTGCAGCCGCCGGCGTAGAAGATGCGCTTGCCCCTGGCGGCGTCGCCGGGACCAAGCTCAGCCAGCGTTGCGGCATCGAGCCTGACCGGAGCCGACAGGAACCAGCCGGCAATCGCGGCCGCGCCGCCCAGAACGAGGGCGGCGCCGACAAGTTTCTTCAGCAAGCGCATTGCCCGCCATCAGCCTTTTTTCACCCTGTAGTTTTGATGACAGTTGCCGCAGCCGCCGCCGATGGTGTTGAACTGTGCCTTCAACGCCTCGGCGTCCGCAGGTGCTGCGGCGACCGCTGCCTTGACGTCTGCGAGGTACTTGCCTTCAGCCGTCTTGAAGCCGGCCATGTCCTGCCAGATCTTGGGAGACGCCGTGGTGTCGCCGGTGTCGCTGCCCGCCGGGAAAAGCGTGTCGACGCCGGCATGGAATTTCTCGGCATTGGCCTGCAGTGCCTGCAACGCGGTCAGCACCGAAGCTGCGTCGTAGGGCGTCTCGCCCTTGACCACTTTCGACAAGCCGGCGGCGATCTTGCCACGTTCCTTCATCAGCGCCTGCCGGTCAGCAACCGGGTCGGCAAATGCCGCCGAACCGGCGAAGGCGAGCATCGAGATGGCGAGGATAAGCTTTCTCATTCACTTGGCTCCATGTTGAAGGCAATTCAGGATGCGGTCCCACCCCGATGACAAACGGCAAGGATGGCTTAAAAATTCCGACGCTTCGCCTCACGCTTGCGTGAAATTTTGCAACTGTCGTTCTGATGGTGAAAAAGAAAAGCCCCGGTTTTGCCGGGGCTTTCTGGAACGGATCAGGCCTTTTCGTAGAGTTCGAGCACATAGTCCCAGTTAATGAGACTGTCGACGAAGGCTTCGAGATATTTCGGCCGGGCGTTGCGATAATCGATGTAATAGGAATGTTCCCACACATCGACGCCGAGGATCGGCGTCGCGCCATGGACGAGCGGGTTCTCGCCATTCGGCGTCTTCGAGATCGCCAGCTTGCCGTCCTTGACCGAGACCCAGGCCCAGCCCGAACCGAACTGGGTGGTGCCGGCGGCGATGAAGTCGGCCTTGAACTTGTCGTAGCCACCAAGATCGCTGTCGACCGCCTTCTGCAATGCGCCCGGCAGCTTGTTGCCACCGCCGCCCTTCTTCATCCATTTCCAGAAATGGATGTGATTGTAGTGCTGGGCGGCATTGTTGAAGAGGCCCGCATTCTTGCCGAAGGACTGTTTGACGGCCTCTTCGACCGACAAATCGCCCATGCCCGCCTCGGCGGCCAGCTTGTTGCCGTTGTCGACATAGGCCTTGTGGTGCTTGTCGTGGTGATATTCCAGCGTTTCCTTTGACATATAAGGCTGCAAGGCCTCGTAATCATAGGGCAAGGCGGGCAATTCAAAAGCCATCGGTCGTACTCCCTCGTGGAAAAATCCGGTGTCGATACCGGACTAACATAGGACTGGATTGGTCTGGAACAACTCCGGAAACGAAGCGCCGGCCGCTTTTTAGCGGGTCAGCCGGGCGAAGTCGAATGCGCCCATTCCCAATAGAGTTCGCGCGCCTTCTTGGCCACCGGTCCGGGCTGCAGATTGCGCTCCTCGATACGGGTGACCGGCACGACTTTCGAGTGGTTTCCGGTCGAGAAGATTTCGTCAGCCTCGAGAAAATCGCGGATCGACAGCGTCTTTTCCGTCGTCGTGAAGCCGTATTCGCCCAGCAGGGCCATGGTGCGCGCGCGGGTAATGCCGGACAGGAAGGTGCCGTTCGGCGCCGGCGTCATGACATGGCCGTCCTTGACCAGAAAAATATTCGAGGTGCCGGTCTCGGCGACATTGCCCAGCATGTCGAGCACCAGCGCATTGTCGAAGCCGCGCATCTTGGCTTCGAGGATAGCCCGGCCATTGTTGGGATAAAGGCAGCCGGCCTTGGCATTGGTCGGCATGGTTTCGATGGTCGGGCGCCGGAACGGCGACACCGTCACCGAAAACCCCGCCGGCGAGATCATCGGCGATTCGTAGAGGCAAAGGCAGAAACGCGTCGAGGCCGGGTCGGCCGGCACGCCCATATAGCCGCCATGCTCGGCCCAATACATCGGCCTGATGTAGACTGCCGTCTTGCCGTCGAACTTCTTCAGTCCGTCCCAGGTCAGGCCGACGATCTTGTCGGTGCTCATCGTCGGCTTCAGGCCGAGCGCGATCGCCGAGGCATTTACCCGCGCTGCATGGCGATCGAGATCGGGAGCGACGCCCTCGAACCAGCGGGCGCCGTCGAACACGCTGGTGCCGAGCCACATGGCGTGGCTGCGCGGCCCTAGAATGGCAACATTGCCCTCGTACCAGTCGCCGTCGACGAAGGTCCATGTCGCCGATTGCGCCGCAGTCGCCAGTGTCATTGCCAGGTTCCGTTCGATGCTTGTTGCGGCGCATTGGAAGATGCTTTGGCGGCCGCCGTCAACCGGCTTGGCTGAGATTTGTTGAGGCCAGCGGGCTGGCGGACTGCAATCAGCGCTTGCGCCTTGCCTTACGCGGCCTCAAAACTGTCGAATGCAGTTCGCGGCTTACGTTTTCGACGCTTATGGCACGCTGTTCGACGTGCATGCGGCCGTGCGCCGTCACGCCGACCAGATCGGGCCGGACGGCCAGTTGCTGTCGGATATCTGGCGCGCCAAGCAGCTGGAATATTCCTGGGTCAGGACGCTGATGGGGGCCTATGCCGATTTCTGGCAGCTCACCGAGCAGGCCCTCGACTTCGCCCTGCGCAAGGTTCCATCCGCGGATGCCGGGCTGAGGGCGAAGCTGCTCGAGGCCTATTGGCGGCTGGACTGCTATCCGGAGGTACCGGCCGTGCTCAAGGCGCTCAAGGCATCGGGGGCAAGGCTGGCGATCCTGTCAAACGGTTCGCCTGAGATGTTGGAAGCGGCGGTCAAATCCGCCGCGCTCGACCAGGTCCTGGACGACGTCTTTTCCGTCGACAGCGTCAGGCGCTTCAAGACCGATCCGTCGGTCTACGACATGGTCACCACGGGCTGGCGCCTCTATCCGGGCGCCGTCTCTTTCCAGTCATCCAACCGCTGGGACGTCGCCGGCGCCACCAAGTTCGGCTTCAGGACGGTGTGGATCAACCGCGCCAATCAGCCAGAGGAATACCGGGATTTTCCACCGGCCCTGATCCTGCCGTCCCTCGATGGTCTGATCTCCGGGGTTTGACGGCCGGACATGTTGCCTCGACGCAACAGTACGGTCCAGTCACAGCTTTGCCTTTGTTTGTCCACCCTGCGGCCAGAATTGGAACCGCCTATCGCGCCGGGCATTGCTCGGCACCTGCGCAACAGGACGCATTTATGCTTTGTTGCGATTTGAGACTTAAAAAAGGCAATCATGTTCACACCCCAATCGTCCTCTCTTCGCCTGAGCCGTCGCGGTTTCCTCAACGCGGCCGCCTTTGGCGCCGCCTCGGTCGCGGTTTCCAGTTGCACCACGCTGTCGCAGCAGCCAGTCGAGCCACCGCCGCCGACCTATGTCGAGCCGGCGCTCGGCGACTACGTGACGATGTATGGGCCGATGTCGGATGGCGGCTTCGAGCTGCCGGCCATACCTGTCGACAAGATCGACCCGCAGTTCCTGCGCCAGATCGTTGACGATCCGACCGGGCAGCAGCCCGGCACCATCGTCGTCGACACGACCAACCACTTCCTCTACCTGGTGCGCCCCGGCGGCCAGGCGATCCGCTACGGCGTCGGCCTCGGCCGCGCCGGCTTCGAATGGTCGGGCGATGCGGTGGTCCAATGGAAGCAGAAATGGCCGAAATGGACGCCACCGGAGGACATGATAGCCCGCCAGCCCGAGCTCGCAAAATACAGCGCCGATAATGGCGGCATGCCCGGCGGGCTGGACAACCCGCTTGGCGCGCGTGCGCTTTACCTGTTCCAGGGTAACCAGGACACGCTGTACCGGTTGCACGGCTCGCCGGAATGGCGGTCGATCGGCAAGTCGGTGTCGTCGGGCTGCGTGCGCCTGATGAACCAGGACATTATCGATCTCTACGATCGTGTGCCGAACAAGACCCCGGTCGTGGTGACAGCCGATGTCGGCCAGCCGGTGGTGGCAACAGCAAACCGCAGAGCCATTCCGATCGACGCCGGCGTGCCGGAAGGATCGATCCTGCTCGGTCCGATAAAATCGATCACAAATTCGATCTTCTGAGCTGGTCGAAAGCGCGGGCGGGATCTTCCTCGCTCCCGCTGGTTTTGCTGCGCGTCGGCGTGCCTGTACCGGTGCCGGCCTTTAGGTCCGATGCTTACGCCGAGCAGCGGATTTTGCCGTGCTGTGGGCAGACGCCACCAGTGACAGCTCATGACCGCATAGCCGCCGTCCGCTGTCCTCCAGATCTGGATACTGGCGCTTGATTCCAGGACAGAATTGCCAACACCGATGCCCGCCTTCGGGTCCGATGCCCCTCACCTGCCCCTGGACAGGCTCCCCAGAATACCCCGCACGATCGCTCGTCCGACCGACGAGCCGACCGAGCGCACCACGGATTTGATCGCCGCCTCCGCCACCGTCTGGCGGTTGGAGGGGCGCGGCGCGCGGCGGCCGCCGGTCGGCTGGGGACCGTCATTGCCGAAGCCGGGAATAGTCCAGCGCGAACGGCCTGCGTCCTGTTGCTGCGCCTGTGCCTCCTGGGCGTCCTTAGCCTTTTTCTGCAGGATCTCGAAAGCCGATTCGCGATCGACGGTCTGGTCGTACTGTCCCGCAACCGGGCTCTCATTGATCAGCTTGCGGCGCTCTTCGGGCGTGATCGGGCCAAGCCGCGATGACGGCGGGCGGATCAGCGTCCGCTGTACCATGGACGGCACGCCCTTGGCTTCCAGCGTCGAGACCAGCGCCTCGCCGGTGCCGAGCTGCGTGATGACGGTTGCGCAGTCGAAGTCGGGATTGGGCCTGAACGTCTCGGCCGCCGTCCTGACGGCCTTCTGTTCGCGCGGCGTATAGGCACGAAGTGCGTGCTGCACGCGGTTGCCGAGCTGGGCCAGCACCGTTTCAGGGATATCCAGCGGATTTTGCGTGACGAAATAAACGCCGACGCCTTTCGAGCGGATCAGCCGGACCACCTGTTCGACGCGGTCGACCAGCACCTTCGGCGCGTCGTCGAACAGAAGGTGCGCCTCGTCGAAGAAGAAGACCAGCTTCGGCTTGTCCGGGTCGCCGACTTCCGGCAGTTCCTCGAACAGTTCCGACATCAGCCACAGAAGGAACGTCGCATAGAGCCGCGGATTCATCATCAGCTTGTCGGCGGCGAGCACGCTGATGGCGCCGCGTCCATCGCGCGTGGTGCGCATGATGTCGGATATCCGCAATGCCGGCTCGCCGAAGAAATTCGCGGCGCCCTGCTGCTCCAGAACCAGCAGCGTGCGCTGGATCGCGCCGACCGAAGGTTTCGTCACATTGCCGTAGCGGGCGCCGATCTCTTCGGCGCGGTCGGCGATATTGGCAAGCAGTGACTGCAGGTCTTTCAAATCGAGCAGCAGAAGGCCTTCCTCGTCGGCGATGCGGAAGGCGATGTTCATGATGCCTTCCTGCGCCTCGGAAAGGTTCATCAGCCGCGACAGAAGCAGTGGGCCCATCTCCGAGATGGTGGCGCGGATCGGGTGGCCCTGCTCGCCGAACAGATCCCAGAAGATGACCGGGAATTCCTGGAATTCATAGGGATCGAGCTTGACCTGCTCGGCCCGCTTGACCAGGAAATCCTGCGTTGTGCCCATCATGGCGATACCCGACAGGTCGCCCTTGATGTCGGCGCAGAATACCGGCACGCCGGCATTGGAGAAACCCTCGGCCAATATCTGCAGGGTCACCGTCTTGCCGGTGCCGGTCGCGCCGGTGACCAGGCCGTGACGATTGCCATACTGCAGCAAAAGCTGTTCGGGCCGCTGATAGCTGTCGTCCGGCTTGCGGCTGGCCCCTATGAAGATACTGGTATCGTCGGCCATGTGTCCGGTCTCCGCAAACCTATAGGGTTGAATGCCCTGATCCCTTGAAGAAAAGGGAGCCCCGCCGCAGGTATAATGAGGCCATTGCGCAGCGACAATGGGCACCGTCGAAAATGGCTTTTGGAGCTTGCGGAACCTGCCCATGTTTGGCAATCGATTGACGGTCGCCGTCACGAAAGGCGTGTTGCACGGCATGTGTGCTGCATTGTGATATCGGGCCGGGGACCGTAGACTGACATAGTCGGCCGCTGCGGCCGCTAGAACGAGGAGAACCGATGGGCGCCGGTGCCTTGACCCAGGATGCCGAACTTCCGAACGTCGACCGGCAACGATGGCTGGCGCTGGCGGAGAAGGCGCTGGCCGGCGGGTCCTTCGAGGAAAAGCTCGTCTCGCATACGGACGACGCCATCCGCATCGAGCCGCTCTACGAGCGTTCGGTAACCGCCGAGCCTGTCGTGCGCGCCAACCCGGGATCACCGTGGATCGTCAGCCAGCGCATCGACGATCCGGACATAGGCCGCGCCAGTGCGCAGGCGCTGGAAGACGTCGCGCAGGGTGCCACCGGACTGTCGCTTGTCTTCGAGGGTGCGCCGAACGCCTTCGGCTATGGCTTGCCGAGGACGGCGGAGGCGCTGGAGGGCGTGCTCGACGGCGTGCCGCTCAACCGCATCCAGATCCGCATCGACGCCCATCCCTGGAGCCGTGCCGTGGCCGACTGGCTGGTGGCGTTTTTGACCAAGCGCCGCTCCGACCCGGCAAAGCTCAACCTCTCCTTCGGCATCGATCCGGCGGCGATCTTTGCCGGGACCGGCAGGCTGCGCATGTCGATCGAGGCTTTACAGGCTTCGATGCCGCAATCGCTGGCGCATTTCTTTTCGATGGGTGTGCCCGGCGTGCTGCTGGAGGCCGACGGGCGGGTATTCCACAATGCCGGCGCCACCGAGGCGCAGGAGCTTGGCACCATGCTCGCCTCGGCCGTCTCCTATTTGAGGCTGTTCGAGAAGGCGCGCCAGCCGCTCGTCTACGCGGCGCCGCATATCGGTTTTGCGCTCAGCGTCGACCAGGACCAGTTCGTTTCGACGGCCAAGGTCAGGGCGTTGCGCAGGCTGTGGGCGCGTGTCCAGGAGGCCTGCTCGATACCGCCCTCCACCGCCAGCATCCATGCCGAAACATCCTTCCGGATGATGACGGCGGCCGATCCGGAAACCAACATCCTGCGCACCACCATCGCCGCTTTCGCGGCTGCCGCCGGCGGCGCGGATTCGATCGCCATCCTGCCGCACACGATCGCGCACGGCCTGCCCGCGGGTTTTGCCCGCCGCGTTGCCCGCAACGCGCAACTGATCATGGCCAATGAAAGCCACATCGACCACGTCGCCGATCCAGCTTGCGGTTCGGGCGCCGTCGAAGCGCTGACTGCGGAGCTCTGCGCGGCGGCCTGGCAGGAGTTCCAGCAGATCGAGGCAGAAGGCGGCGTGCTGACCAGCCTTGAGCAAGGCCACATCCAGAGGCGCGTCCAGGCAGCTTCCGCCCGCCGCAACACAGCCTACCAGGCGGGCGAACGGGCGATCGTCGGCACGACGCTGCACCCGTCGAAGACCGAGCGTCCGGTCGAGACGCTGGCGGCGGAGCGGCGGCCTGCCTTCACCGAAGGCGTTGCGGTGTGCGAGCCGCTATTTCCGATCCGCATCGATCAGTCGATCGGAGCCGTGCCATGATCCCGGATTTCAGCCAGATCGGCTGGTCGCCGCCACGGCGGGTGCCGGTCGAGGTCAAAGGCCAGCGGGTGACGCCGGAAGGCATTGCCGTCAAGCATCTCTACAACCAGGGCGATCTCAAGGGCTTGCCACATCTCGATACCTATCCAGGCCTGCCGCCTTTCGTGCGCGGCCCCTATCCGACGATGTATGTCCAGCAACCCTGGACGATCCGGCAATATGCCGGCTTCTCGACGGCCGAAGAGTCCAACGCCTTCTACCGGCGCAACCTTGCCGCCGGCCAGAAAGGCCTGTCGGTCGCCTTCGATCTCGCCACGCACCGCGGCTACGACAGCGACCATCCGCGCGTCGCCGGCGATGTCGGCATGGCCGGCGTCGCCATCGATTCCATTCTCGACATGCGCCAGCTGTTCGACGGCATCCCGCTTAACGAGATGACGGTATCGATGACGATGAACGGCGCGGTGCTGCCGATCATGGCGCTCTATATCGTCGCGGCGGAGGAACAGGGCGTTGCGCAGAAGGACCTCACCGGGACCATTCAGAACGACATCCTGAAAGAGTTCATGGTGCGCAACACCTACATCTATCCGCCAAAACCTTCGATGCGGATCGTGTCGGACATTTTTTCCTACACGTCGAAGCACATGCCGAAGTTCAATTCGATCTCGATCTCCGGCTATCACATGCAGGAGGCGGGAGCGACGGCGGATCTCGAGCTCGCCTACACGATTGCAGACGGTATCGAATATGCCCGCGCCGGCGTCGCGGCCGGCCTCGACATCGACCGTTTCGCGCCGCGCCTTTCCTTCTTCTGGGCGATCGGCATGAATTTCTTCATGGAAGTCGCGAAGCTGAGAGCAGCGCGCCTTTTGTGGGCCAGCCTGATGCTGAAGAACTTTTCGCCGAAGGACGAGCGCTCGCTGTCACTGCGCACCCATTGCCAGACCTCGGGCTGGTCGCTGACGGCGCAGGATCCCTACAACAACATCATCCGCACCATGATCGAGGCGATGGCCGCCACTCAAGGGCATACGCAGTCGCTGCACACCAATTCCTTCGACGAGGCAATGGCGCTGCCGACCGACCATTCGGCCCGCATCGCCCGCAACACACAGCTCATCCTGCAGAAGGAATCCGGCACGACGCGCATTATCGACCCGTGGGGCGGCTCCGCCTATGTCGAACGGCTGACACATGATCTGGCGGCGCGTGCGCTTGCGCATATCGAGGAGGTCGAGAGCCTCGGCGGCATGGCCGCGGCGATCGAAAGGGGCCTACCGAAGCTGCGCATCGAAGAGGCTGCCGCGCGCACCCAGGCGCGCATCGATTCCGGCGAACAGATCGTGGTCGGTGTCAATGCTCACCGTCCCGGCACGGACATCGAAGTCGACGTGCTGAGGATCGACAATGCCGAAGTCAGGGCGCGGCAATTGTCGAAGCTGCAGCGGCTGAAAGGTACGCGTGACGTCGCCGCCGTCGAGAGCGCGCTCGATGCGCTTACCCGTGCTGCCGGGAGTAACGGAAACCTGCTGGAATTCGCCATCCGGGCCGCACGCGCCAACGCCACGGTCGGCGAGATTTCGCTGGCGCTGGAAAAGGTTTTCGGCCGCCATGTCGCCTCGGTGCAGACGATCTCCGGCGTCTATCGCAACGCGCTCGGCGACAATCCCGTGGTCGACCGGCTGCAGGACAAGATCATCGCGTTCGAGGAGAGGTCCGGCGGCAAGCCGCGCATTTTGGTCGCCAAGATGGGGCAAGACGGCCATGATCGCGGCCAGAAAGTGATCGCCACCGCCTTTGCCGACCTAGGCTTCGACGTCACCGTCGGGCCGATGTTCCAGACGCCGGACGAGATCGCCAGACTGGCAGTCGAGCATGACGTGCACATCGTCGGCGCCTCGTCGCTGGCTGCGGGCCATTTGACGCTCATTCCCGAACTCAAGCTTGCACTGAAGAAGTTGGGCCGCGACGACATGCTGATCGTCGCCGGCGGCGTTATCCCGCCGCAGGATTACGATGCAGTCCGGCAGGCAGGCGCCACTGAAATCTTCCCGCCCGGCACGGTCATCCCGGAAGCGGCGGAGCGGCTGATGGACCGGCTGCTGCAGGCCGGCTGACGCTTTGTTACAATGTCTGTTGTAACAAGAAACACGCTGAGTTATAATCAGCGTTGCAACAGGATGCCTCACCATGAACACGACCATTCGCAAGATCGGCAATTCCGAAGGCGTGATCCTGCCGAGGGAGCTTCTCGATCGTCTGAACCTGAAGGCCGGCGACCAGCTTCAAATCGTTGAAACAGGTGACGGTCTTGCGCTGAAGCCGGTGGACGACAGCTTCGAGCGGCAAATGAAAGCTGCCCGCAAGGTGATGGACAAATACAAGGTCGCGCTTCAGAAGCTCGCCGAATGAGCTGGGAGTTTCTGACGCGGCGTGCAGTCGAAGCCATGCACGCGGAGCAGTTGCGCCGACACGGCGGAGCACAAGGCTTGAGGGATGAAAATGCCCTCGAATCGGCGCTCGCTCGCGCCGAAAACAAGGCCAACTACGGAGACCCGTCGGTTGAAGAACTCGCAGCCGGCTATGTCTTCGGCATTGCCAGAAATCATGCCTTTGTCGACGGCAACAAACGCACGGCCATTGTCGCGGCCGGCGCATTTCTGATTGTGAATGGCTATGCCCTGTCGGCCAATGACGGCATGCTTTACGAATTCGTCATGGGCGTCGCCGCCGGCGAAATCGACGAGGCCGGCGCCGCGGCGTTCTTCCGCGATCATGTCGTCAAGCTCGAAGACTAA
Organism: Mesorhizobium sp. M0174; assembly: GCF_040322275.1. Lineage (NCBI taxonomy): Bacteria > Pseudomonadati > Pseudomonadota > Alphaproteobacteria > Hyphomicrobiales > Phyllobacteriaceae > Mesorhizobium > Mesorhizobium sp. M0174. The sequence goes on along the minus strand of NZ_JAMYTB010000010.1, from coordinate 16,507 downwards.
CTGTCGGAGAGCTTGACGATCTCCCATTCCTTACCGTTGACCACGGCAACTTCGCCGACCTTCTTGCCGAACAGCGCCATCGCCATCGGCGACATATGGGAAATTGTCCCCTTGGCGGGATTTGCCTCATCCTCGCCGACGATCTTCCAGTGCACCTTCTTGCCGTCGTGGCTTTCCAGCGTGACGCCCATGCCGAAGCGAACCATGTCGCTGCCCGGTTCCGGCACCGAAAGCTCGGCGCTTTCGCGCCGCGCCGTCCAGTAGCGGAGATCACGCGACACCAGCGCGATGCGCTCGCGGTCGGCCCTCTTCTCGGCTCTGCCCAGTTCGTCGCGCAGAGCGGCCACCTCGGCATCGATCAGCGCCATGCCGCGTTCCGTGACCAGATTGCGGTGATGGCTGATCGGCCGCTCGCCGATGCCGGCAATGGCGTTTTCGCTGTCTTCCTCGCGGGTGAAGGCCCTGCTCATCCGACGAACTTAGGCCCGGCGCGACGACTCCACAAGCCATTGCTGAAGAAGAGGATGGTGACGGAAATCTGGGTTCAATACCCGACGTTTAACAGCCGCTTGGGGTCCGGCTGCGCAATTAGATAGCGGAGCCCCTTGGTTCCGACGTCGCCTCGCTCAACGATATTGAAGCCGAGCCGGCCGAGATCCGCTGCGATTTTGTCCAAATCGACGTAACCATGCCGGTGGAGCCGAAAGGTGCTCTTCCGGCGCGGCGGTTTTGCAAAATCGACGATAAGCACGCGACCGCCCGCCTTCAGGACGCGGAAGGCTTCTCTGCCGAAATCCTCGCGGCCCTTCTTTGGAAGATGGTGGAACATCAGCGTGCTGAGGACGACATCAAATTCCCCATCCTTGAAAGGCAGTTCCTGAGCGGTGGCGGTCGAGAACCCGACTTGTAGCCCGGCTCGCCGGGCCTTTGCCGTCGCGCGCGCAACCATTTCGGCGGAGGCGTCGACGCCGTGCACACGCCCCTCCGGCCCCACCTTCTGTCTGGCAAGGAGCGCGGTGGTGCCGGTGCCGCACCCGACATCCAGGACCACTTCTCCCGGTTTCAGCTTCGCAAAGCTTAATATCCTTTCGCGAAAAGCACGTTCGCGACCGAAGGTCAGAAGCCACGCCAGCATATCGTACAGGGCGGCGGAATGAAGCGTGATGCCGACATGCGGCGCCTTCTCCTCGCTGGCGGCCGGTCTGCGGGCCTTGGCGGACAGCCGCCCGTGAGCGCTTTGCCATATCAATAAGCTCGCGACTACGACGAGTGCACCAGCATGAAGCAGGAGGACGGGAACTCCCAAGGAAAAGACCGCATTTGCCTGTCCCAACGAGAAAAATGCCGCGAGCACCACGGCCACTTTGACGAGCGCGACTAGCGCATGCCCTCCAACTATTGTTCCGAAAAGACGTTGGTGCATTGCTTTATCTCCGGCCAGCCGGGCATCGCGCTGGGCCTTCCGCAAGAGCATATGATACTGGACAGTGTGTCCAGTATCAGTTTTACTGGCCACATCGCACCGACGCGCCCAATACTGGACGATTTGGTGTCCTTTGGCCGGAAAAGGATGTTGCCGATGCCAGCCGGACCGATCGACCGTCGGGTCGCCAGGACCCGCAGCCGACTGCAGCAGGCGCTTTTCAGACTGACCGCCGAGAAGGGATATACGGCGATCACGGTCGAGGATATCTGCAGGGAAGCCGATGTCGGCCGCTCGACTTTCTACACACACTATCCCGACAAGGACCGCTTGAGGAAAGCAACGATCGACGACCATCTGAAGACCTTGCAGGCACACGGTGCCGAACGCCATTCGCAGCGGAACGCCAAGGGCTTTTCCTTCAGCGGTCCGGTGTTCGAGCATGCTCATGCCACGCGGGAGATGCACCGTGCGCTGATGGGCGGGAAAAAGCGCGAAATGCCAGAAGAGATCCGCGGCTGGATAAGCAGGCAGGTTCGCCATGAGTTGGCGAATATCCAAGGTGATGAAGGCGGAGTCAGACTTGAGATTGCCACACGCTTCATCGTTGGCGCGTTCTTTGAAGTGATGCACTGGTGGCTTGAGAGGGATACGAAGCTGTCTCCCGCGGAGATCGACCAGATATTCCTGCAACTTGCCTTCAACGGGGCGGTGATCGCTGAGCCAACGAGGATGGAATAGGGGCCAAGCGTCAGATTTCACCACGAGTTCGACCGGGCTAGTCTGGCACGAATCCTGCGGCGCGACCGTTGAACGCAAGGAATCTGTGCCGATGTTGAACAGACGAACGCTGCTTGCGCAGACCGCCGGCTTTGCCGTCATGGGGCTTTCGCTCGGCAAGGCAGCGGCGAAAAACCTTCCCGGCATCGAGAAAGCCGCGATGCGTGGCGCGATCAACGCGACCGAGCTCGGCGTCCGGCCCGGTGCGCTTGACGACCAGAGCAAGGCTTTCGCCAAGCTGCTGCGCGACGCGCACGACCGCGACATCACGGTGTTCCTGCCACCGGGGACCTATATCGTTTCCAACCTGTCGCTGCCCGGCCGCGTGCGCCTGTCCGGCGTGCCGGGCGCATCGCGGATCGTCTATGGCGGCAATGGCCATCTCATTATGGCCGAACGGGCCGAGCATATCGAACTCAGCGGGCTGGTGTTCGATGGCAGCAACCGCTGGATGGGCGACTACACGCAAGGCCTGCTCGATCTGCGCCGCATCGCCCATCTGGTCGTCGACAACTGCCAGATGACCGGCAGCGGCAAGAACGGTCTGGCGCTCGAACAGGCCTCGGGCCGCATCCAGTGCTCGGAGATATCCGGTGCGGCCGATGTCGGCATCTATTCGGTCGAGGCCGATGGCCTGGAAATATCAGGCAATAGCGTCTCCGACTGCGCCAATGGCGGCATTCTCGTGCACCGCTGGCAGGCGGCGGAAGACGGCACCATCGTCAGCGGCAACCGGATCGAGCGCATCCAGGCGCGCAGCGGCGGAACCGGCCAGAACGGCAACGGCATCAATGCGTTCCGCGCCGGCAACGTCATCATCTCCGGCAATATTGTCTCGGATTGCGCGTTCTCGGCGATCCGCGCCAACAGTTCCAGCAATTTGCAGATCACCGGTAACACCTGCTCGCGTTCGGGCGAGACGGCCGTGTATTCCGAATTCTCGTTCGAAGGCGCCGTCATCGGCAACAACATCGTCGATGGCGCCGCGAACGGTATTTCGATCGTCAATTTCAATGAGGGCGGCCGCATGGGCGTGTGCTCCGGCAACATCGTCCGCAATCTGTCGACCAGCGGCCCCTACCCTGCCGACGCGCCCGGCTTCGGCGTCGGCATCAGCGTCGAGGCCGACACCACCGTTTCCGGCAACGTCATCGAGAATGCGCCGCTCTACGGCATGCAGATCGGCTGGGGACCGTTCATGCGCAATGTGGTCGCCACGGGAAACATCGTCCGCAAGGCCGGAACCGGCATCGCCGTCAGCGTGGTCGAAGGTGCCGGAACGGCAATCATCTCCGACAATGTCATCGACGGAGTCCAGAACGGCGCGATCGTCGGCCAACGCTGGGCCGAGCGAGTGACCGGTGACCTCGCCGCATCAGGCAATGCCGGCTACGCGCATCTGACCGTCGAGCGCAACCACGTCAGTTGAGGGTGGCCGTCGGCCGGAGCGCGCCGACTTTGGCACCGATCCGGCTTTCGATAGGCGGATTTGCCTGTTCGGTCAGTTTCGCTGCGAGCGCCTGGTCGGCTTGCAAAAGCTTAGCCAGCACGGCTGCGACCATCACTTCAGCGGCGCGGCCGGCGCCATCGTCGCACTTCAGCGCGATGCCAAGGCCAAGCTCCGGAACGGCTGCACAAAAAACACCTTCGGCGCCTCCCTTGACGAAAATCCGGCCCGGCGCGGCCTCCATCATCGCGACGTCGGACCTGCCCGTGCCGGCGACGAAAAACGGCTCGGCCATGCAGGCGGAAAGCAGCCGCTTCGCCGCCCGGGCGCGCACCGGCTCGAAGCCGGCACCTGTCGCCATGCGGGCAAAGCCAAGGGCAAAGCTGCGCAGCGGCACGGCATAGGTCGGAATCGAGCAGCCGTCGGTGCCGCGGTGATCGGCGTCATGGGCAGCACCGGTCACCGCCTGCATCGCTTCGCGCACCATCTCCTGCGAGGCATGGCCAGCCTCGACGTAACCACGATGGGCGATGCCGCTGTGAACGCAGGTGCATAGGAAGCCTGAGTGCTTGCCGGAACAATTATTGTGCAAGGTGTTCGGCGCACGGCCGGCGCGGGCAAGCGCCAGCGTCGCCCCGTGGCTCGACGGCCAATGCGCGCCGCATTCGAGTGCCGTCTCGTCGAGGCCGGCTTTCGCCAGCATGGCGCGTGCCAGCTCGACATGCGGCGGCTCGCCGGAATGGGAGGCGCAGGCCAGCGCCAGCTCCCGGTCACCGAAGCCGTAGGCATCGGCAGCGCCGCTCTCGACCAGCGGCAGCGCCTGGATCGCCTTGACCGCCGAACGCGGGAACACCGGCTGTGCCGTGTCGCCGATCTCCCAGACCGGCTTGCCGTCGGCGTCGAAGACGGCAACAGCGCCGCGATGGGCGCTCTCGACGAGAGCGCCGCGCAAGACCTCGACCAGAACCGGATTTGTCATGTCACCTCCCGCAAATGCGGGCGGGTTTATCTGATCCGGTCGAGAATGGAAACGTAGTTGGCGACCGCGGCACCACCCATGTTGAAGATGCCGCCGAGCTTTGCTCCCGGCACCTGGATGCCGCCCGCCTCACCGACGAGTTGCATCGCGCCCAGCACATGCATCGATACGCCGGTGGCACCGATCGGGTGGCCCTTGGCCTTCAGCCCGCCAGACGGATTGACCGGCAGCCTTCCATCTTTCGCCGTCTCGCCATCCAGGGCCAGCTTGGCGCCCTCGCCCGGCCTGGCCAGGCCCATCGCCTCATACTCGATCAGTTCGGCGATGGTGAAACAGTCATGCGTCTCGACGAAGGACAGGTCGCCGAGCGTCACGCCCGCCTGCTTCAGCGCCTGGTTCCAGGCCTGCTCGCAGCCTTCGAAGGCGAGAATGTCGCGCTTCGACATCGGCAGAAAATCCTGCACATGCTCATTGGCGCGGAAGGCGACGGCGCGGCGCATCTTCAGCGCCGTGGCCGTGTCGGCAAGGACAAGCGCGGCGGCACCGTCCGACACCAGCGAGCAGTCTGTGCGCTTCAGCGGACCGGCGACGAAGGGGTTTTTTTCGCTTTCCTGCCGGCAGAACTCGTAGCCGAAATCCTTGCGCATCTGCGCGTAGGGATTGTCGACGCCGTTCTTGTGGTTCTTGGCGGCGATCATCGCCAGCGCATCCGACTGGTCGCCGTAGCGCTGGAAATAGGCTTGGGCGATCTTGCCGAAGACGCCAGCGAAGCCTGCCGGCGTGTCACCGTCCTCCGGCAGATACGAGGCCTTGAGCAGGTTCTTGCCGATCTCGGGACCGGGCGTCGTCGTCATCTGCTCGGCGCCGACCACCAGCACGATACGGGCGGCATTGGCGTCGATGGCGCGGATGCCTTGCCTGACCGCCGCCGAGCCGGTGGCGCAGGCGTTCTCGACGCGGGTCGCCGGCTTGAAGCGCAGCCGGTCGTCGGCCTGGAGGACCAGGCTCGCGGTGAAATCCTGGGCGGAAAACCCGGCGTTGAAGTGGCCGAGCACGATCTCGTCGACGTCATCCGGACCGATGCCGGCATGATCGAGCGCCTCGACTGCCACCTTGGTGATCAGGCTCTCCAGCGTCTCGCCTTCGAGCTTGCCGAAGCGCGAATGCGCCCAGCCGACGATGCATGCTGTCATGGCAACCTCCATCCTGCGGGCCGGGCAACGTATGTCGCGGCCCGCCTCAGCATTGTTCAAGCATGAACCGTTCCGCCGGCTTCGTGAAGGGGCCAGAACCGCACAATCGCTTGATCTTGATCATCTGGTCATAGTGCCTGGCTTTTGCCAGCAAATCAGGCTGGATTTTTGTTGATTGATGCGTCAATAAAAAATAATCTTGTCCCAACAGGCCGGAGCAGGAATGCCGAAACTCGGAATGGAGCCGTTGCGCCGCAGGGCGCTCATCGACGCAACGATCTCGGCGATCGGCGAGCGCGGTTCGCTTGATGTGACGATGTCGGAAATCGCCGGGCGCGCCGGCGTGTCCTCGGCGCTTGCCCACCATTATTTCGGCGTCAAGGACGAATTGCTGTTGGCGACGATGCGGCACATCCTCAGCGAACTCACCGCCGATACGCGCCGCGCACTTCGCGCGGCCGGCACGGCGCGCCAGCGCGTCTCGGCGGTGGTCGCGGTCAATTTCTCCGACATCCAGTTCCAGCCCGAAACGATCGCCGCCTGGCTCGCCTTCTATGTCGAGGCGCAGAAATCGGCAGCACTCCGCCGGCTGCTCAAGGTCTATGCGCGCCGGCTGCATTCCAATCTGCTCAGCGGGCTGGCCGGCATCCTGCCGAGAAGCGAGGCCGATCGGGTCGCCGAAGCGACCGCGGCGCTGATCGACGGGCTCTATATCAGGCGCGCGCTGAAGGACGGTGTTCCCGATGCCGCGACCGCGATTGCACTGGTCGAGGACTATCTCGAAACGAAGCTCAGCGGACGGCAGAAGCAGTGACATCCAAGCGACCCAACATCCTGATCGTCATGGTCGATCAGCTCAACGGAACGCTGTTTCCGGATGGGCCGGCGGACTTCCTGCACGCGCCGCATCTGAAGGCGCTCGCCGCGCGTTCGGCGCGTTTTTGCAACAATTACACGGCCTCGCCGCTCTGCGCGCCGGGCCGCGCCGCATTCATGAGCGGCCAGTTGCCGTCACGCACCGGGGTCTATGACAACGCCGCCGAATTCGCGTCTTCGATCCCGACCTTTGCCCATCATCTGCGCGCCGCAGGTTATCACACCTGCCTCTCCGGCAAGATGCATTTCGTCGGGCCGGACCAGTTGCACGGTTTCGAGGAGCGGCTGACCACCGACATCTATCCGGCCGATTTCGGCTGGACACCCGACTATCGCAAACCCGGCGAGCGCATCGACTGGTGGTATCACAATCTCGGCTCCGTCAGCGGCGCCGGTACCGCCGAGATCACCAACCAGCTGGAATATGACGACGAGGTCGCCTTCCATGCGGTGCAGAAGCTCTACGATTTTGCCCGCGTCTCCGACGATGCCGCACATCGGCCCTGGTGCTTGACGGTTTCCTTCACCCATCCGCACGATCCCTACGTCGCACGGCGGCGCTACTGGGACCTCTACCAGGATTGCCCGGCGCTCGAGCCCGAGGTCGGCTTCATTCCTTACGACAGGCAGGACCCTCATTCGCAGCGGCTCTACCGCGCCAGCGACTATGACAGGTTCGACATCACCGCTGAGCAGATACGCCGCGCACGGCGCGGCTATTTCGCCAACATCTCCTATCTCGACGACAAGGTCGGCGAATTGCTGTCGGTACTCGAGCGCACGCGAATGCTCGACGATACGATCATCCTGTTCTGCTCGGATCACGGCGACATGCTCGGCGAGCGCGGCCTGTGGTTCAAGATGTGCTTTTTCGAAGGTTCGGCGCGGGTGCCGCTGATGATCGCCGGCAAGGGCGTACACGCCGGGCTGATCGAGACGCCGGTTTCCAACCTCGACGTGACGCCGACGCTTTGCGATCTCGCCGGCATCGACATCAGCGCGATTGCGCCGTGGACCGACGGCCAGTCGCTGCTGCCGTTGCTGAACGGAAAGAAACGCTCCGCGCCGGTGCTGATGGAATATGCCGCCGAAGGCTCCAACGCGCCGATGGTGGCGATGCGCGAGGGCCGCTACAAATTCATCCATTGCGAGATCGATCCGCCGCAACTGTTTGATCTTGAATCGGATCCGCGGGAATTGACCAATCTCGCCGCCGATCCGGCCAATGCGGCTTTGGTGGCCGCTTTCACCGACAAGGTGCGGGCGCGTTGGGACATGGCGGCGTTCGATGCCGCGGTGCGTGCCAGCCAGGCACGCCGCTGGGTGGTCTACCCGGCGCTGCGCAACGGCACCCATTATCCCTGGGAATTCCAGCCGCTGCAGAAGGCATCGGAGCGCTACATGCGCAACCATATGAACCTCGACCTGCTCGAAGAGCAGAAGCGCTTTCCGCGAGGCAAATGATGGCAGACCGTCTCGTCCCCTCGCTCGACCATCTCAGGCAGGCCTATGCCGTCACCTCCAAGGCAACGCAGGTCACGCCGCTGCTGGAATCGGCGGCACTCGCCCGCGAGACCGGCGCTGCCCGCGTCTTCGTTAAGGCCGAATCGCTGCAATGGGCCGGATCGTTCAAGGTGCGCGGCGCCTACTGGCGGCTGAAGAAGCTCTCGCCTGACGAAACCAAAAAGGGCGTCGTCGCCTACTCCTCCGGCAATTTTGCGCAAGGGCTGGCGGCGGCAGGCGAAGCGCTTGGCATTCCCGTCACCATCGTCATGCCGATCGACGCGCCGGCCGCCAAGCGCGACGCCACATCGGGCTACGGCGCGCGCGTGGTGCTGACTGACCATGGCGAGCGCGCGCGTGAGGAAGTCGCCGCCGCCAAGGCGCGCGAGATCGCCTCGAGCGAAGGCCTGGCGCTGCTGCACCCGTTCGACGATCCGGAGATCGTCGCCGGCCAGGCCGGTGCCGGGCTGGAGGCACTCGACCAGCTCGCCGCCAGGCAAGCGGAGGCCGATCTCTTGTTCTGCTCAGTCGGCGGCGGCGGCCTGATCGGGGGCGTTTCGCTGGCCTTCCATTACCTGTCGCCCGCCACGGAGATCATCGGCGTCGAGCCCGAAGGTTTTGACGGCATGGGCTCGTCGCTGGCGCATGGCGCCATCGAAACCATGCCGATCGGGCCGAAATCGATCTGCGACGGGCTGATGTCGCGGCGGCCGGGCGACGCGCCGTTCGCAGCGGTGAAGGCGGCCGGCGTTCGCGGCGTCACCGTCGACGATGCCTCGGTGCGGCGCGCCATGCGCATCGCCTTCGAGCGGCTGAAGCTGGTGCTCGAACCATCCGGCGCTGCTTCGCTGGCGGCGTTGCTCGGCGGTAAGGTCGACGCGACCGGCAAGACCGTTCTCGTAGTGGCAACCGGCGGCAACGTCTCGCTGGCCGATTTCATTGCGCATATGAACCACGGGCGCGCATGAACCATGCTTGAAGCGGATTTCGTCATTATCGGCTCCGGCTCGGCCGGCTCGGCCATGGCCTACCGGCTGTCGGAGGAGGGCAAGCATTCGGTCATCGTCATCGAATATGGCGGCAGCGATATTGGGCCGCTGATCCAGATGCCGTCGGCGCTGTCGATCCCGCTCAATATGAGCCTCTACGACTGGGGCTTTGCCAGCGAGCCCGAGCCGCACCTCGGTGGCCGCGTGCTGGCGACGCCGCGTGGCAAGGTCATCGGCGGCTCGTCCTCGATCAACGGCATGGTCTATGTGCGCGGCCATGCCCGCGACTTCGACCACTGGGCCGAACAGGGCGCGGCCGGCTGGGGGTTTGCCGACGTGCTCCCCTATTTCAAGCGCATGGAGGACAGCGCAGGCGGCGAGGATGGCTGGCGCGGCCATGGCGGCCCGCTGACTGTGCAGCGCGGCTCGAGGACGAACCCACTCTATGGCGCCTTCGTCGAGGCAGGCCGTCAGGCCGGCTTCGAGCTGACCGACGACTATAATGGCGCGAAGCAGGAGGGCTTTGGGCCGATGGAGCAGACCATCCGCGGCGGCCGTCGCTGGTCGGCGGCGAGCGCCTATCTGAGGCCGGCGCTGAGGCGGAAAAATGTCATCCTGGTCAAGGGTTTCGCCCGGCGGGTGATCATCGAGAATCAACGCGCCACCGGCGTCGAGATCGAAGCGCGCAAACGGATTCAGGTAGTCAGAGCGCGGCGCGAGGTGATCGTTGCCGCGTCCTCGATCAACTCGCCCAAGATCCTGATGCTGTCCGGCATCGGCCCCGGCCAGCACCTTAGGGAGAACGGCATTCCCGTGATCGCCGACCGGCCGGGCGTCGGCCGCAATCTGCAGGATCATATGGAGCTCTACATCCAGCAGGAATCGACAAAGCCGATCACGCTGAACTCGGTGCTGAATCCGTTTTCGAAGGCGATGATCGGGGCACAATGGCTGTTCTTCAAATCCGGCCTCGGCGCTACCAACCATTTCGAGGCAGCCGCCTTCGTGCGCTCGCGCGCTGGCGTCGATTATCCCGATATCCAGTATCACTTCATCCCGGCCGCGGTCCGCTATGACGGCAAAGCGGCGGCCAAGGCGCATGGTTTCCAGGCGCATGTCGGGCCGATGCGGTCGAAGTCGCGCGGTTCGGTCACGCTGCGCTCGCCCGATCCCAAATCGAAGCCGGTGATCCGCTTCAACTACATGTCGCATCCGGACGACTGGAAGGAGTTCCGCCACTGCATCCGGCTGACCCGCGAGATCTTCGGGCAAGCGGCCTTCGATCCGTACCGCGGCAAGGAACTGTCGCCGGGCTCGCATGTGCAGTCCGACGACGACCTCAACGCCTTCATTCGCGACCACGCCGAAAGCGCCTACCACCCTTGCGGCACCTGCAAGATGGGCCGTGCCGATGATGCGATGAGCGTGGTCGATCCGGAATGCCGCGTCATTGGCGTTGAAGGGCTGCGGGTCGCCGATTCCTCGATCTTCCCGCGCGTCACCAACGGCAATCTCAACGCGCCGTCGATCATGACTGGCGAGAAGGCCGCCGACCACATTCTCGGGCGCACGCCGCTGCCACCTTCCAACCAGGAACCATGGATCAATCCGCGCTGGCAGGTGTCGGACAGATAGGCCATGATCCGGCGGACGCATATTCCGCATGCCGCGACAAGACGATTTGGAGAACAGTCATGCGCGCCCAGCCAACGGCATCGCATTATGTCAATGGCCGCTATATCGACGACGAGCGCGGCGCAGCGCTGCCGGTTATCTATCCGGCAACCGGCGAGACCATCGCCATGCTGCGCTCGGCGACGCCGAACGTGCTGGAGCTCGCGATCGAGGCGGCGCGTGCAGCACAACCGGCCTGGGCGCGGCTGAAGCCGGTCGAACGCGGCCGCATCCTGCGCCGTGCCGCCGACATTCTGCGCGGGCGCAATGCCGATCTGGCGCGCATCGAGACGCTGGATACCGGCAAGCCTATCCAGGAGACGCTGGTTGCTGACGCCCCGTCGGCGGCCGACTGCCTGGAATATTTCGGCGGCGCCGTTGCCGCCTTTAATGGCGAGGCCGTCGATCTCGGCGGACCCTTTGCCTATACCAGGCGCGAAGCGCTCGGCGTCTGCGTCGGCATCGGCGCCTGGAACTACCCGATCCAGATCGCCGGCTGGAAATCCGCACCCGCGCTCGCCATGGGCAATGCGATGGTGTTCAAACCGTCGGAGAACACGCCTCTTTCAGCGCTGGCGCTCGCCGAAATCTACACCGAGGCCGGCCTGCCGGACGGGCTGTTCAACGTCGTGCAGGGTTTTGGCGATGTCGGCGCCGGGCTTGTCGGACATGATGTCGTCGCCAAGGTCTCGGTGACCGGTTCGGTGCCGACCGGCCGCAAGGTGCTGTCGCTCGCCGGCTCGAAGATGAAGCACGCGACGATGGAGCTCGGCGGCAAGTCGCCGCTGATCGTCTTCGAAGACGCCAACCTCGAAAATGCCATCGGCGGCGCGATGCTCGGCAATTTCTATTCGACCGGCCAGATCTGCTCCAACGGCACGCGGGTCTTCGTGCAGAGCGGCATCCATGACCGTTTCGTCGAGAGGCTGACCGAACGGACGAAGAAAATCCGCATCGGCGATCCGCTCGATCCGGACACGCAGATGGGGCCGCTGGTCTCGAAGGCGCAGCACGACAAGGTGGTCTCTTACATCGAGGCCGGCAAGCAGGATGGCGCGGTGCTCGCCTGCGGCGGCAATGTGCCTTCGCTGCAGGGTTTCCAGGGTGGCTTCTTCGTCGAGCCGACGGTGTTCACCGAGGTCACCGACACGATGCGCATAGCGCGCGAGGAGATTTTCGGGCCGGTGATGAGCGTGCTGAAGTTCGACAGCGAGGACGAGGTGATCGAGCGCGCCAACGATACCGAATTCGGCCTCGCCGCCGGCGTGTTCACCCGCGACCTGGCGCGCGCCCATCGTGTGATCGCCGAACTGCAGGCCGGCACCTGCTGGATCAACGCCTACAATCTGACGCCGGTCGAAATCCCCTTCGGCGGCTTCAAGCAGTCCGGCATCGGCCGCGAGAATTCGCTCGCGGCGCTAGCACTCTATTCGCAGCTGAAGTCGGTCTATGTCGAGAGCGGGGATGTCGCCAGCCCGTACTGATCCTTGCGGGCCGTGCCGTCGAGATACTGGGTCAGCGCGCAGACGAGATGATAGAAGATGCTGGCCGGCACCTCGTTTGCCAGCGAGCGGCCACGCTCGTCGATGCGGTCGATCCACAGGCCGAGCGGTGCCGGATTGATGTGCCAGCGGAACAGCCGGCCGACCCGCGCCTCGATTTCCGGCTTCAGGTCGGGCCCCCCCGAACCGTCCAGCGCGATCGCCGCCTTGATCGCTTCGGCCTGCGGCCAGCTGCGCGAGACGCGGTCGAGCGGCTGTCCTTGCCGCGAGACGGCGCCGTAGGCGAGGCCCGTGGCGCGGTTCAGGCCATTGGCGATCGCCGACGCGTAGAGCTTCCTGGCGAGGCCGGTCAAGTCGCTCTGGCGGCTGCGGCCGGCGAAGTCGATCAGCAGCGAGGCCCATTCGAAATGATGGCCCGGTTCGGTCCAGGTGCCCTTCTCGCCAGGGGCCGGCCGCCATTCATGGTCGAAATACTCGCCAAGGGTCCAGCTTTCCGGGTCGAAGAAATGGCTGCGGAACAGATCGACGATGCGCGCGGCGCGGCGGAGATGAGCGCGCTCGCCGGTCGCCTGATGCCAGGCCAGGAACGCCTCGAGCAGATGCATGTGCGGGTTGGAGCGGCGCTCGCCCTCGCCACTCGAGGTCTCGCGGAAGCCGGTCAGGCGTTCGTCCTCGAGATGCGCGTCGATGAACGCAAAGGTTTCCTCGCCAAGCCGCAACGCATCGGGATTGCCGCACATATGGGCATGCGCCAGCGCCAGGAGCACGCAGGAATGATCGTAAGCATCCTCGGCGCCGTCGGCGACGGTGCCGTCGATGTTGAGGGTGCGTACCCAGCCGCCATTGTCGGTACGGCCGTGCCTGGCCATGAATTCGAGGCCGTGGCTGATCAACCGATCGGCCGGGCCGTTCCAGCCGCGCGCCTTGGCGACGGCGAAGGCGTAGATCTGCCTGGCCTGCGTGCGCATGCGCTTGGGTTTCATCAGGGGGGCGGCATCGAAGCCGAGCGCTTCGTGGAAACCGCCATGGCGCTCATCGACGCCGACCGTCGACCACAACGGCACCGTCTCCTCGAACAGCCAATGGTGCACGCGGCGCTGCCAGGCGCCGCTTTCGATGACGCGATCGTCGGCGGGCGTGAACCTGGTCTCAAGGCGACCGCTCTTTTCGAGCTGCTCGACGATCTTTTTGACATTCTGGCTGTGGCTGACCGGCGCGACGAAAGTGGCGTCGGCGGTCGACACGATGGCGACGTCCTTCAGGCCAATGGCCGACAGGAGGCGACCATCGCTGCGGATATAGGAGTTCTCGCAATCGATGGCGACGACATCGCCGACGATGACATTGCCCTGCCTGTCGGAGGGGCCGACGTCGAGCAGCGATTGCCAGGAGCCGAGATCGTTCCAGCGAAAGCCCGCCGGCACCATGGCGATGCCGCTGGCGCGCTCCATGATCGCATAGTCGATCGATGTCGATGGGATGGCGGCATAGAGCTCCAGAGGCATGTAGAGGCCCGAAAGGTCTGATGTCGCCGCCTGATAGGCAGCCTCGGTGGCGCTCCAGATGTCGGGCTGGAAAGCCATGAATGCGTCGCGCATGGCGCTGGCGCGAAACAGGAAGATGCCGGTGTTCCAATAGAAGTTACCGGCCTCGAGATAGCTCTGCGCCGTGGCGAGATCGGGTTTTTCGATGAAACGCGAGACGTCGCAGATGCCGTCCCGCTCGCCGGCCACCTCGATGTAGCCATAGCCGGTCTCAGGTTGCGCGGGCTTGATGCCGAAAACCACCAGCCTGCCCTCGCGCGCCGCCGCGGTGCCGGCTTCGACGCTCTGCCAGAATTGCTGCGCCGTCGCGATCTCGTGATCGGAGGGCACCACCAGCACCAGGCTGTCGCCGAATTCCGACAAGGTGCGCAGGCTTGCCAAGGCAACGGCCGCGGCAGTGTTGCGGCCGGTCGGCTCGAACAGCGGGCCGCCGCCGGAAAGCTCGAGACCGGCAATATCGGCATGAACGCGGTCGGCGTGCCTTTCCGAGGCAATCAGGAAGATCGGCGTTTCGCCCTCCGGCCGCGCGGTCAGCCGGCGCAGCGTCTTGGCCAGCATCGAGCCGTCGCCGGAAAAATCATGGAACTGCTTGGGATTGTCCTCGCGCGACAGTGGCCACAGCCGCGAGCCGACGCCGCCGCTCATCACAAAACTGACGATCCGTTCGGTCATGAAAACAAGCCTCGTGCTCAAAAGGTCTGATTGTAGGCGCCGACTTCGGGGCTGCGGCGCAGCACGGCATCGACGGCTTCGAACATCTGCCGGCGCCGCTCCGACGATACCGGGCTTTCGACCACCACGACAAGCTCCGGCTTGTTCGAGGATGCCCGCACCAGCCCCCAGGTGCCGTCCTCCGCCACGACCCTGACGCCGTTGACGGTGATCAGTTCGGCGATCTTCTGGCCGGCGAAGACCGCGCCGTCGTTCTTCATCTTGCGAAAATCGCCTACGACGCGCTCGACGACGCCGTATTTGAGCTCGTCGGCGCAGTGTGGCGACATGGTCGGCGTGCCGAACGTCAGCGGCAGATCGCGGTAGAGATCGGCCATGCTACTTTGCGGACTGCGATCCAGCATCTGGCATATGGCGATGGCCGTTACCAGGCCATCGTCATAGCCGCGGCCGATCGGCGGATTGAAGAAGAAATGGCCCGATTTCTCGAAACCGGCGGCGGCGCCGAGTTCGGCGACGCGCCGTTTGATATAGGAGTGACCGGTTTTCCAATAGTCGGTGACCGCGCCATTTTCCCGCAACACCTTGTCAGTCATGAACAATCCGGTCGACTTGACGTCGACGACGAAAGTCGAGCCGGGATAGAGGTGCGAAATGTCGCGCGCCAGCATGACACCGACCTTGTCGGCGAAGATCTCGTTGCCCTCATTGTCGACCACGCCGCAGCGGTCGCCGTCGCCGTCGAAACCGAGCCCGACATCGGCGCCCGTTTCCAGCACCTTGTCGCGAATGGCGTGCAGCATCTGCATGTCTTCGGGGTTTGGATTGTAATTGGGAAATGTATGATCGAGCTCGACGTCGAGTGGGATTACGTCGCAGCCGATCCTTTCCAGTGCCTCGGGAGCGAAAGCCCCAGCGGTGCCGTTGCCGCAAGCGGCCACCACCTTGAGCTTCCTGGAGATACGCTTTCCCGCTGTCAGATCGTCAAGGTAGGTTTTGCGGAAGTCCGCAACGAAGTCATAGGAGCCGCCACCGACAAGATCGAAATCGCCGGACAGCACGATCGCCTTCAACGCACTCATCTCCTCCGGACCAAAAGTCAGCGGGCGCGCCGCGCCCATCTTGACGCCGGTCCAGCCATTCTCGTTGTGCGAGGCAGTGACCATGGCGACGGACGGGGTGTCGAGCGCAAACTGGGCGAAATAAGCCATCGGCGACAGGGCCAGCCCGACATCCTTGACCCGTGCGCCGGCTGCCATCAGCCCGGAAACCAGCGCCAGCTTTATGGCAAGCGAATAGGAGCGAAAATCGTGGCCGGTGACGATGTCGGGCCCGGCACCCAGGCGACGGATCAGCGTGCCGAGCCCCATGCCGAGCGCCTGAACGCCGATCAGATTGAGTTCCGGTGTTTCGTTCGAGCCGGGATGGCCGAACCACCAGCGCGCATCATATTCGCGAAACCCGGACGGCTTGATCAGCGCCGAGGTTTCAAACTCAAAAGTGTTTGGTTTGACATCGCTAACGATCTTCATCGACAAGGCTGCAAACTCCAGGCTGCTGAATCAGGTGCTTCGAGGCAAGGCGACGGTTACCCAGAAGCCCTTTAAGCCGTGTTTGTGCGACAGGAAACTGAAACCTGTATGACGTGGCGACGAAAGCGAAAGAAATGCGACAGAAGCGCCTCCATTGACGCTTGCAGTAACCAAACGCGGCGGCTATAAGCCCGCGGTCTGGTCACGGAGTGTAGCGCAGCCTGGTAGCGCACATCGTTCGGGACGATGGGGTCGCAGGTTCAAATCCTGCCACTCCGACCAGAAAAAACAGGGTACGACCCGGAGACATGGGTAACAGAATGTACCTAAGACATGGGTGACAACCTCGTGCCGAACGGGTTGTCGATGGTCTGCAAGGTTCTCTGTTCCAGG